>NZ_JBDWHW010000203.1:0-11661 GCF_039975035.1 Hoeflea sp.
CAATGGCATGGTTGACATGCCGAATAGCGTCGCCGGATCTGATTTCGCCGTTTTGGCCGGACCGGACGCATCAAGAATGAAGAGGCTGTTATGAGCATTACTGCTGCAATGGTGAAAGAGCTGCGCGACAAGACCGGCGCAGGCATGATGGATTGCAAGAAGGCGCTTGCCGAAACCGACGGCAACATGGAAGCCGCAATCGACTGGCTGCGCACCAAGGGCATTGCCAAGGCCGACAAGAAGTCCGGCCGTACCGCCGCTGAAGGCCTGATTGCCGTGGCGTCCGAAGGCAACTCCGCCGTCGTGGTCGAAGTCAACTCCGAGACAGACTTCGTCGCCCGCAACGACGGTTTCCAGGATCTGGCCCGCTCCATCGCCTCTGTTGCGCTGACCACCGATGGTTCTGTTGACGCCATCGGCGCTGCCACCGTGCCCTCCACCTCCAAGTCCGTGATTGACACCGTCAAGGACGCCATCGCCCATATCGGCGAGAACATGAGCTTCCGCCGTTCGGCCAGGCTGTCCGTCGATGACGGCGTGGTCGCCACCTATGTGCACAACGCGGTTGCCGACGGACTTGGCAAGCTCGGCGTGCTCGTCGCGGTCAAGTCGACAGGCAAGGCCGACGTGCTGAATGCGATCGGCCGCCAGGTCGCCATGCACATCGCCGCCACCAATCCGCTGGCGCTGACGTCCGAGGATGTTGACGCATCGGTTGCCGAGCGCGAGCGCAACGTGTTCATCGAGCAGGCCCGCGAATCGGGCAAGCCGGAAGCCATCATCGAAAAGATGGTCGAAGGCCGCATGCGCAAGTTCTATGAAGAGGTTGCCCTGCTGTCGCAGTCCTTCGTCATGAACCCCGACCAGACCGTCGGCGAAGCCGTCAAGGCTGCTGCCGAGGAAGCCGGCGCGCCGGTTGAAATCGCCGCATTCGTGCGCTTCCAGCTCGGTGAAGGCATCGAGAAGGAAGAAAGCGACTTCGCCGCTGAAGTGGCTGCCGCCGCAAAGGGCTGACCCCAAGCGCCTTCAGGGCGCATTGTGGAAAAACCGCAAGGGCATCGCGTGACAACGCGATGCCCTTCGTGTATCCGGGCCTGACACAGAAATTCGGACCATTCCATGACAACCACTCCCCTGTTCAAACGCGTTCTCCTCAAAGCCTCGGGCGAAGCCCTGATGGGGAGCCAGGGTTTTGGCATTGATGTCGCCGTGGCCGACCGCATTGCCTCCGATATTGCCGAGGTTCGCGCCATGGGTGTGGAGGTTGGCGTGGTTGTCGGCGGCGGCAACATTTTTCGCGGCGTGGCGGTGGCCTCAAAAGGCGGAGACCGGGTGACCGGCGACCATATGGGCATGTTGGCCACCGTGATCAACGCGCTGGCGCTGGCCACGTCGTTGCGCAAGCTCGGCATCGACACGGAAGTGCTGTCTGCCATCTCGATGCCGGAAATCTGCCAGAGTTTTTCCCAGCGCGCCGCCCTTCATCACCTCGAAAAGGGCAGGGTGGTGATCTTTGCCGGCGGCACCGGCAATCCGTTCTTCACCACTGATTCCGCCGCCGCCCTGCGTGCCGCCGAAATGGGCGCCGAAGCCATTCTCAAGGGCACCCAGGTTGACGGCATCTATTCCGCAGATCCGAAGCTTCATCCCGAAGCGACCCGGTTTGACACGCTGACCCATGACGAGGTGCTCAACAAGGGGCTTGCCGTCATGGATGTCGCCGCCGTGGCGCTGGCGCGCGAGAACTCGATTCCGATTGTCGTCTTTTCAATTCACGAAAAGGGCGCATTCGCCAAGATTATGGTCGGCGGAGGCCGCGCGACAATCGTTCGTGATCATTAAGATGCCGGCGGCACGAGACGTGTGCCGGCCCAATGACAGCAGCTATTCTGCAGGAAGGACTGGCGATGAGTGAAGGCGTGGATTTGAAAGAGCTCAAACGTCGCATGGAAGGCGCAATCGCGGCCTTCAAAAGCGATATCGCATCATTGAGAACCGGCCGTGCGTCGGCCAATGTGCTCGATCCGGTCATGGTAGAAGCCTACGGCTCCCGCGTGCCGCTCAATCAGGTTGCCAATGTCACCGTGCCCGAATCGCGCATGCTTGGCGTTTCGGTCTGGGACAAGCAGATGGTCGGCGCCGTTGATCGCGGCATCCGCGAGGCCAATCTGGGTTTGAACCCGATCGTTGACGGACAGAATCTGCGCATTCCCCTGCCTGAACTCAACGAGGAGCGCCGCAAGCACCTGGTCAAGGTTTCGCACACCTATGCCGAAAATGCCCGCGTCGCCATCCGCAATGTCCGTCGCGATGGCATGGACACGCTGAAGAAGGCGGAAAAGGACGGTGACATCAGTCAGGATGACAGCCGTCGTGAATCCGACCTGGTTCAGAAAATGACCGATGAGACGATTGCCGAAATTGACCACTTGCTGGTCGAAAAGGAAAAGGAAATCATGCAGGTTTAGGGGCGACTCGCGTTACAAGTCGGGAAATGGCCAAAGCAATGCGACACGAAGTACCCACCACCATGCCGCGGCATGTCGCCATCATCATGGATGGCAACGGCCGTTGGGCCAATGCGCGCGGTCTGCCGCGCACTGCCGGCCACCGGGCTGGTGTGGAGCGTGTTCGTGAAGCCGTGCGCTCCGCCGCCGAGGCCCAGATCGACTACCTGACCCTGTTTGCGTTTTCCTCCGAAAACTGGAACCGTCCAAAGGACGAGGTTTCCGACCTGATGGGAATCCTGCGGTTTTTCATCCGCAAGGATCTTGCCGAACTGCATCGCGAAAACGTCTGCGTCAGGGTGATCGGATGCCGTGAAACGATTCAGCCCGATATCAGGGCCTTGCTCAACGAGGCCGAGGACCGTACCCGCGACAACACCGGCGTCACCTTGATCATAGCCTTCAACTACGGCGCGCGCGATGAGTTGGCGCGGGCGGCCCGTCTGATCGCCGAAGCGGTCAAGGCCGGCCGGATGGATCCGGAGAGCGTGAACGAGGCAACACTGTCCTCTTATATGGACACCACCGGCATTCCCGATCCGGATCTGGTCATCCGGACCAGCGGCGAACAGCGGCTTTCCAATTTTCTGTTGTGGCAGGCAGCCTATTCGGAATTTGTGTTCATGCCCTGCCTGTGGCCTGATTTTGATCGCAATGCGTTTTACGAAGCGCTAGCTGAATACAACCGCCGGGACCGCCGGTTTGGTGCGGTGCGAACGGCAGACATCGCGGTTGGCTCGTGATGTCGCGCGAGCTGCGGCTGCGGATCATTTCGGCGCTGGTCCTTGGCATCGTGGTTCTGGCTGCGACATGGGCCGGCGGCATCTGGTTCAGAAGTCTCGCGGTCATCATCATGCTGGTCATGCATCATGAATTCTCCACAATGGCCGACGCGCCGGCAAAGGCGCCGCTGGCCAATGCGATCGGCTGGCTGGCGGTGCTGGCGACAGCGGTTTTTGTCCTGACTTCGCTTCCGTCGATGGCGCTGGCGGCGATTTTCATCGGCGCCAGCGGCGCGATCCTCGCCGGGGTGAAACGCGGCGGCGGGCTGTGGTCGGCGACCGCGGTGCTCTATGCCGGTTTTTCCGGGCTGGCGCTGGCCGAGATTCGCGGCGACGGCCTGTTTGGCCTGTTCGCCATGCTGTTCATTTACGCAATTGTCTGGACCGCCGACACGCTGGCGCTGTTTTGTGGCCGCGCGCTGGGAGGCCCCAAGCTGGCGCCGCACATATCGCCTGGCAAAACCTGGTCGGGCGCTGTTTTCGGCGTTGCCGCGGGCGTCGGCGCAGGCGTTGCAACCGCTCTGGCCGTTCGTCCCGGCGGCGGTCTGGCGATCCCGTTGGTTGCACTGGCCCTGGTGATCGCGTCGGTCGTTGGCGATCTGTTCGAATCCTGGGTCAAACGCCGTTTCGGCGCCAAGGATTCGGGCCATATCATTCCTGGTCATGGCGGCGTCATGGACCGGGTGGATGGTCTTGTCTTTGCCGCATTTGCCGCCTTTGTACTGGGCAATCTTCTGCCGCTCTCCAACCATGCCGGCGTGGCTGACGAGCTTGCGGCAAGGTTGCTCGGCCTATAAACCGGGGCCGCGCCAACGGCGTTGTGATTAAAGCTGGCGTTGACAGCCTTGTTCCCTCACACGCCGGACAATGTCGGCGTCATGAAAGGATCCGATTTAATGGAATTTCTGACATCTTCGGCGGGAAACATTCTCAGCGCCCTGCCGCCGTTCCTGCTGGTTTTGACCATTGTCGTGTTCTTCCATGAGTTGGGACATTACCTTGTCGGGCGCTGGTGCGGCATCAAGGCCGAAGTGTTTTCCATCGGATTTGGGCCGAAAATAATTGGCCGTACCGACCGCCACGGCACCCATTGGCGATTGTCGCTGATTCCGCTCGGCGGCTATGTCAAGTTCCTGGGTGACGAGAATGCTGCCAGCCTGCCTGCGGGCTCGGGTGATTCGGCGCTCAGCGAGGCCGATCGGGCACACGCCTTCCCCAACGCCGCCCTGTGGCGCCGCGCCGCCACTGTTGCTGCCGGCCCAATCGCCAATTTCATTCTGGCGATCGCGATTTTCGCGGTCACATTCGCAATCAATGGCAGGATGATTTCCGATCCTGTGGTCGCCGACGTTCAGCCCGCAAGTGCCGCCGAGGCCGCTGGCATCCTGCCCGGAGACCGTTTTGTCGCCATTGACGGCATCAAGATCGAGGTGTTTGACGATGTCCAGCGCTATGTCAGCGTGCGTCCGGAAGTTCCCATAACCATCACCATGGACCGCAAGGGCGCCCTTGTCGATCTCACCCTGACGCCTGTACGCACCGAAATCTCCGACACCTTCGGCAACAAGATGGAAGTCGGCCGAATCGGTGTGGTCACCAACAACGACGCCGGCAATTTCAGGGTCCGTGAATACGGCCCGCTCGAAGCCGTCGGCGAGGGTGCCGCTCAAAGCTGGTACATTGTCACCAGGACCGTCGGATATCTTGGCAACATCATCAGTGGCCGCGAGAAGGCCGATCAGCTTGGCGGCCCGATTCGGGTTGCGAAATACTCAAAGGACATGTCGACGCTTGGCCTGACTGCGCTGGTCCAGCTTGCGGCGGTGTTGTCGGTCTCCATCGGCTTGCTCAATCTCATGCCTGTGCCGATGCTCGATGGCGGGCATCTGGTGTTCTACGCTATTGAAGCGGTGCGCGGTCGTCCGCCGGGCGAGGCGGCTCAGGAATGGGCCTACCGGGTCGGATTGACGATTGTCCTGGCGCTTATGATTTTTGCAACATGGAATGATGTTACGATGCTGATCGGTTGAAATCCGGTGGGCAGCCGTGCTAACCAGTTGTTAACCCTGATATTGCTCAAGCGTGGCTAAACAGCCACGCCTTGAAGGGAAGTAAACAGAATTTAACTCCGTCCCTTGCTTGTGTCAGAAAAGCGGGTAAAACGGGCACAAGTCATGACTCACTGTGCGTGTCTCCGGTTGGGACATTCGAGTAAAAAAAGGTAATAAGATCAATGAAAACCGGTTCAAACTTTTTGAACGCCGTGTCAGCAGTTGCGTTGACCGCGGGGATCGTTGTGACGGGTGCGGGTGTTGCGACACTTGCCGGGGTTACAATTGCGGAAGCAGCGGTGGTCAGCCGCATCGACGTCCGGGGCAATTCCCGTGTTGATGCATCGACCGTCCGCGGCAATCTGACGATCAGGCCTGGTGCGAGTTTCGACAACAACGACATCGACGAATCGGTGAAGCGCCTTTTCGCCACCGGATTGTTTTCAGATGTTCAGATCAGCGTGTCCGGCTCCTCTCTGGTCGTGACAGTCGCCGAGAACCAGATCATCAATCAGGTTGTGTTCAACGGCAACAAGAAGCTCAAGGACCATGCGCTTAAGGGTGTGGTGCAAAGCCGTCAGCTTGGCGCCTACAATGATCTCATCATTCAGGCCGACGTACAGGCCATTCGCGACGCTTATGCGGCGATCGGAAGAAGCGACACGGTCATCACCACCCGGGTGGTCCCGCTTGAAGGCGGTCGCGTCAATCTGGCTTTCGAAATCAATGAAGGCGATCGCACCAAGATTTCCTCGGTCAACTTCGTTGGCAATCAGGCATTCGGCGATGGCCGTCTTGCCGATGTGATCACAACGAAGCGCTCCGGGATGCTGTCGTTCCTCACCCGCAAGGATGTCTATGACGAGGACAAGCTGCGCGCCGATGAAGAATTGCTGCGCCGGTTCTACTACAATCGCGGTTACGCTGATTTCCGCGTCATCTCGTCATTCGCCGAGCTTGACGAAGCCAACAACGAATATGTCGTTACCGTCACGGTGGAAGAAGGCGAGCGCTATGTCTTCGGCGACGTGACCATCGAGAGCACGGTCCCAGGCATTGATACCGATTCCCTCAAGGGCCTGATCGAAACCCGCAGCGGTTCAGTCTACAGCGCCAAGGATGTCGAGGATACGATCCTTGCGATTTCCGACCGCGTCGCCACACAGGGCTATCCTTTTGCGACGATCACCCCGCGCGGTGACCGCGATTACAACAATCGTACCATTTCGGTGGTCTATCTGGTTGACGAGGGTACTCGCGCCTATGTCGAGCGGATCGAAATCCGAGGCAATACCCGCACCCGCGACTATGTGATCCGCCGCGAGTTCGATCTGTCCGAAGGCGATGCATTCAACCAGGTTCTGGTCCGGCGCGCCAAGAAGCGCCTCGAGAATCTGAAATTCTTCTCCTCCGTCGATATTTCCACGCAGCCCGGCTCGCAGCCTGACCGCGTTGTTCTGATTGTCGATGTCAAGGACCAGTCGACCGGCGAATTCGGTGTCGGCGGCGGGTATTCCAACAATGACGGCTTCACCGCCACCATCGATATCACCGAGCGCAACTTCCTCGGACGTGGCCAGTTCATCCGGGCGTCGGTCGGCGGCGGGGAGGACACGCGTGAATACAACCTGTCTTTCACCGAACCCTATTTCCTCGGCTATCGCCTGGCAGCAGGTTTCGATCTTTTCAAGACCACGGACACCGGTTACGACGGTTTTGAAGAGGACATTCAGGGTATCAATCTGCGTATTGGCGCACCGATCACCGAAAACCTCTATCTGACCACCGCGTTCAAATTCACCGAGACGACCTACAACGACTACGGGACTCTTACGCTGGCTCAGATTCCTTCGGCGCCCGAGCTTGCTGCCGTCAGCCGCACCGTTGCCAATGGCAGTCATCAGATCGGGGCGTTGTCCTACACGCTGACCTACAACACGCTTGACGACCAGGTCTTGCCGCGCGAAGGGCTTGCCGCCCGGATCACGCAGGAATATGCCGGTCTCGGGTTTGACTCCGAATACATAAAGACAATAGCCAAGGCGAGCTATTTTCATATGCTTTCCGAGCAGGCTGACGTGATCGGTAATTTGACTGTGGGTGCAGGTAACATTGTCTCCACCGGCGATGATTTGCGGGTGTTTGACCACCTGTTCATCGGTCAGGAGACAATTCGAGGCTTTGAAACCAGGGGCATCGGGCCGCGCGTGTTCAACGGCACCACCTATGTCGGCGCTGCTGGCGGCACCACCTATTTCAATGGGACCGCCGAGATTTCTGCACCTATGCCGCTGGTCTCGCGTGACCTTGGGTTGCGCTTCAATGTGTTTGCCGATGCCGCCACGCTTTACGGCAACGACATTTCCGCGGCCGATTTCGGCACGCAGACCTTGGTCGGTTCCGACATGGAATGGCGCGCCTCGGTGGGCATCGGCATCACTTGGGCTTCGCCGTTCGGCCCCTTGCGCGTTTACTACGCAGAACCTGTCGTCAAGGAAAGCTTCGACGAGGTCAAGGAGTTTGGCTTCGGCGCTTCGACGCGCTTCTGATCCGACACGGGTGGCGAGGTTGCCACCCGGTCTTTCCTCTTGGTTTCCTTATGGACATAAATCGCTTTTTTCCTCCGCATGAAGGCATTTCGCTTTCAGACCTCTCGGGTCTTTGCGGAGCTGAGCTGGCGGACGCGCAATATTCCGGGCGGATTGTCAAGGCAATCGCGCCGCTTTCGCGTGCCTCAATCAGCGATATTACCTTCGCAGGTTCACGCAAAGCATTGCCGAAATTGAAAAACTCTGGTGCTGGCGCCGTTTTTGTCACGGCAAAACTCGCCTCAGAGGTTCCCCCAGGCGTCGCCGCCCTGATCGCGGACGCCCCGCCGACCGCGTTTGCCTTGGCCGGTGCAGTGTTGGTGCCTTCCGCCATGCGTCCGCTTCAGCTTACCTCTGCAACCGGAGTGTCGGAGGCTGCCATTGTGCATCCGACGGCGATCATCGAAGACGGCGCGGTTGTGGAAGCCGGGGCGGTTGTTGGCGCCCGGGTGGAAATTGGCGCCGGTTCGGTGATTGCGTCGGGCGCCGCCATCGGTGAGGGCACGCTCATCGGCCGCAATTGCAATATCGGTCATTCCGTCACGGTGCAGCATGCCCTGATCGGCAATCACGTGATCATCCATCCTTCCGCTTCTATCGGACAGGACGGCTTCGGTTATGTCCCGGGGCCGGCGGGATTGATCAAGATCCCGCAGATTGGGCGTGTCATCATTCAGGATCACGTAGAGATCGGCGCTTCCACGACGATTGATCGCGGCGCGCTTGATGATACGGTGATCGGCGAAGGCACGAAAATCGACAATCTTGTGCAGATTGCGCACAATGTCCGGATTGGCCGTCATTGTGTTATCGTCGCTCAAACCGGCATCGCCGGCAGCACGACGCTGGGTGACGGTGTGATGATTGCCGGAGCATGTGCTATCAATGGACACATCACCATCGGCGACGGCGCCCAGATTGGCGCTATGAGCGGGGTTGCCGGGAATGTGCCGGCGGGCGTCCGCTGGGCCGGGATTCCGGCGCGGCCGATGAACGGGTTCCTGCGGGACGTGGCCGAGGCCAATGCCCGGGCATTTGGAAAGCCAGACAGGACGAAGATGAAAAAGCGTGGCGAGGGGCAATGAGCGAAGCTTTGACAACGACACTGGAAACGGCCGGAATCAGCGACATCATGAAGTTGCTGCCGCATCGCTATCCGTTTTTGCTGGTGGACCGGATCATCGATATCGACGCAGACAATTCCGCCATCGGCATCAAGAACGTGACCGCGAGCGAACCGCATTTCACCGGTCATTTTCCAGGCAATCCGATCATGCCCGGCGTTCTGATCGTCGAAGGCATGGCCCAGACCGCCGGCGCCATTTGCGCCAAGGCCACCGGCGCGGGAAGCAAGCTGGTCTATTTCATGACGATCGACAACGCCAAGTTCCGCAAACCGGTCATTCCTGGCGACCGGCTGGAATACCATGTCAAGAAGATCAAGCAGCGCGGCAATATTTGGCGCTTCCATTGCGAGGCAATGGTCGACAATGCCAAGGTTGCCGAAGCTGATATCGGAGCCATGCTGGTTTCGGCAGAAAGCGAGAATGAATGACCTCTACCGCGCCCGCCGCTCTTCATACTTCCCGGATTCATCGCTCGGCCATCGTCGAGGATGGGGCGGAGATCGGAATGAATGTCGACATCGGTCCGTTTTGCCACATTGGTCCCAAGGTCCGGCTTGGCGACAATGTGCGACTGATGAGCCATGTCGTCATTGACGGTTCGACAACGATTGGCGAGGAAACAATCGTGTTTCCCAATGCCGTTCTCGGGTGCGCACCGCAAAACATTCACTACAAGGGCGAAGATACCGAATTGGTCATAGGCCGGGCCTGCACCATTCGTGAAGGGGTGACGATGCATCCCGGAATGCCGGATTTCGGCGGTCGGACCACGGTTGGCGACAACTCGATGTTCCTGGCCTATTCGCACGTGGCCCATGATTGCCATGTTGGCAGCAATGTCATTCTTTCCAACAATGTGATGCTGGCCGGACATGTGACCATCGGCGACCGGGTCATCATGGGCGGCGGCGCGGCGGTGCACCAGTTCACCCGGATCGGACACCATGCCTTCATCGGCGGGCTGGCGGCTGTCAGCAATGATGTCATCCCCTACGGTATGCTCAACGGCAATCCCGGTGTGCTGATGGGCCTTAACATCATCGGCATGCAGCGTTCGGGTTTTGATAAACCAGCCATTCATGCGGTTCGACGGGCTTTCAAGACTATTTTCGACCCGACGACACCGATCCGGGAAAACATCAAACGCGTACGCGAACAGCCGGACAACAATGCCGCCATTGCTGATATCATCGCCTTCATCGATGCCGAAAGCGAACGCGCGCTGTCATCGCCGGCCCGGGGCCAGCGAGGCTGAAGCCGATGACATCGCCCGCCGGCGCGCCTGAAATCACAGGGCGGCTCGCGATCCTCGCGGGGCAGGGCCGGTTCCCGGTTCTGGTGGCACGCGCGGTGCGCGATCTGGGTCACGATCCCTATATTTTCGGGATCAAGGGTGAAGCCGATCAGGATTGGTCCGGCTATGATCATTGTCAGATCAATATCGCTGATTTGAAGCAGTTTGCCAGGGTCGTGCGCCTTCAGGCGATTGGCTCGGTCATTCTCGCAGGCGGCATCGGTCGCCGCCCGGACCTGATTGACATCCGCCCGACATGGCGGTCGCTGACCGGCTTTCTCACCTCGCTCCGGGTGATCGTTTCGGGCGGCGACGACAAGATCCTTCGCTTTGCCATCAGCGTTCTGGAGAATGAAGGCGTCAAGGTTCTGGCCGCGCAGCAGGTCGCACCGGCGCTGTTGGGCCGCCTGGGACCACTCGGGCGGGTGCGTCCGGGGAGCGCCGATGTCCAGGATATCGAGGCCGCCTCGGAAGCGGCCTTGGCGCTTGGCAGGCTGGATGTCGGGCAGGGGGCTGTTTCCGTCGGCGGCCGGGTGATTGCGCTGGAGGGGCTTGAAGGCACCGATGCGATGCTGGCCCGTGTGGCGGACCTGCGCGCCGGCAACCGGTTGCCCTCCGGCCGCGGCGGCGTGCTGGTCAAACTGTGCAAACCGGGACAGGATGAGCGCGCCGACCTGCCGTCCATCGGCACGGACACGGTCGCCAATGCCCATGCGGCAGGCCTTGCGGGCATCGCAATCGAGGCCGGACGCAGTCTGGTGCTCGAACGCGATCGCGTGGTTGGTGAAGCTGATCGGCTCGGCCTGTTCGTCACCGGCATCCAGCCACGCGATGAGGGAGCAAGCTGATGTCGGCACTCAAACTGGCTGTCGTTGCCGGCGAACCATCCGGCGATATTCTGGGCGCGGACCTGATCCGCGCGCTTGCCACTGCAACTGGCCGGCAACCCGAACTGATTGGAGTGGGTGGCGATCGCCTGATCGCCGAGGGACTGAATTCGTTGTTTGATTACACCGAACTGTCGATCATCGGTTTCTCGGCCGTCATCATGCAGCTCCCCAAACTGATCCTGCGCATCCGCCAGACCGCCGATGCGATCATTGCGGCAAAGCCCGATTGCCTGGTGATCATCGACAGTCCGGATTTTTCGCACAGGGTTGCCCGAAAGGTCCGCAAGGCGCTGCCGGACCTCAAGATCATCAATTATGTCTGCCCAACGGTCTGGGCCTGGAAGCCGGAACGGGCGCCTGCCATGCGGGCGTGGATCGACCACATTCTGTCGGTGTTTCCATTCGAAGCCGAAATCGTCAAG
>NZ_JBDWHW010000204.1:0-7098 GCF_039975035.1 Hoeflea sp.
CTCCACCACCACATCATCCATCGTCGTCCTCCTTCCAAATCAGAGGATCACGACAGATTCAGCTTATTACCCCTTTGTCACGCATTTCTTCACCCGATTGCCCTGGCTTGGGAGCGGGGCGGCGGATCAACGGCGCATCAGTTCTTGATCGAAGCCTGATCAGGGTTCGGCGGGAATGCCGGATCGGTTTTCACACCGCGCAGCAGATCCAGCGCATAACCGAGCTGGACGTCGTCCTTGGGATCCGGTGGCACATAGGCAATCGAGCCCGAGCCCTTATCGTCCTCGTTCTCGCCCTGTATATGGCCGCGCAGTTCGCTTTCGCCGGAAGGTTTGACCCTGCCACGCAGTTCTTCGGGGACAGGCTCCTCGAGGCGGATATCGGGCTTGATGCCGGTCCCCTGGATCGATGTGCCGGACGGCGTGTAATAGAGCGCCGTGGTGAGCCGCAGCGCGGTCTTGGCGTCGAGCGGAATAATGGTCTGCACCGAGCCCTTGCCGAACGACGTCGTGCCCACCACCGTGGCGCGGCGATGATCCTGAAGTGCCCCGGCGACGATTTCCGATGCCGACGCAGAGCCGCCATTGATCAATACGATCACCGGCTTGCCGCCGGTGAGATCGCCCGGACGCGAATTGAAGCGCCGGGTTTCTTCCGGATTGCGGCCGCGGGTCGAAACGATTTCGCCGCGATCAAGGAAGGCATCGGAGACGCTGATTGCCTGGTCAAGCAGGCCGCCCGGGTTCAGCCGCAGATCAAGCACAAAGCCCTTGAGCTTGTCCTTGCCGATTTCATCGGTGATTTTCTCGATCGCGTCGGAGAGATCGTCATAGGTTTTCTCGGTGAACGAGATCACCCTGAGATAACCGACATCGTCTTCACTCCGGAAGCGCACGGCCTTGACCGCGATGATGTCGCGGACGACCTTGATCTTGATCGGCTGATCGGCGCCTTCGCGAAGCACGGTCAGCTCGATGGCGGTGTTGACCGGACCGCGCATCTTGTCGACGGCTTCGCCGAGCGAGAGGCCGCGAACCGGTTCGCCGTCGATTTCCGAAATGAAATCGCCTGCCAGAACGCCTGCGCGGGCCGCCGGGGTTTCGTCGATCGGGGTGATCACCTTGACCAGCTCGTCCTCCATGGTGACCTCGATCCCGAGACCGCCGAACTCGCCGCGGGTCTGGGTTCGCATGTCGTCGGCGGCTTCCTGGTTGAGGTAGCTGGAATGCGGATCGAGCGAGGTCAACATGCCGTTGATGGCGCTCTCGATCAGTTTGTCCTCCTCCGGCGGAGTGACATATTGCGCGCGCACGCGCTCAAATACATTGCCGAAAATGGCAAGCTGCCGATAGGTCGCGGTCCCCGCTGCATTGGCGGCGCCGCCATAGGCGTTGATTGCGCTCACGGATACAGCGCCCATCAATGCGCCGACCGCCAGTAGTGTCACCTTACGTATCATTTCTTGCCTTTCTCGAAGACATCTCGTCTTTCCACCAAGTGCGCGGATCAACAGGTTGACCGTCTTTTCTAATCTCAATGTAGAGCGTCGGACGCTCAGAGGCCAGCGTCAAAGCCGCAGAACCTGCGAATCTCGTCTGGCCCATCGTCGCAAGGGGCTCACCAGAAACCACGAATTGTCCCGCCGAGACCTTGATCTTTTCCATGCCGGCGAGAATCACGTGGTGCTTTTCTCCCGTATCAAGAATAACCACCTCGCCGTAGCTTCGGAAAGCCCCGGCATAGGCAACCCAGCCATCCGCCGGCGCATAGACTGTTTCACCGGCCCTGGTCGCGACAACCTCGCCGGTCAGTGTGTGCCCAGTGCCGTCATCGGCGCCGAAGTAGCGCAGGGTCTCACCCGCCACCGGTCGGCCCAGCGTTCCGGTCAATTTCGAGAAAACATATGCGGGCATAATGCGGTTTTTGTCGGGCAACGCCACGGCCGCGAACGCACGGGCACGCTGCAACTGTTCGGCCAGCTTGCGCTGGCGTTCCTGCTCGGCCTCGCGGGCGGCCTCGGCGGCCTGGCGCAGCGAGGCGATTTCATCGGCGAGCGCAGAGATCCCGGCTTCGAGTTCGCCGGAGCGCACCGACAACGCCTCGGCGCGTTCGCGTTCCCGTTCGGGCCGGCGCTGGCTTTCGACCTGCAGGGCGATTTTCTCCGACGCCAGATTGGCCAGGCGCTGTTCCTGGGCTGCATTCTCGTCAAGCGCGGCGGCGAGCGACTGCCGTTCCGTCACAATCGCTTCGCGCAGGGCGGCCAGCTCTTTCAGATCGGCAGCGAGCGCTTCCGTTTCGGCTCTGATTTCGGGTACCACAGCGCCCAGCAAAATTGCGCTGCGCACCGAGGAGAGGGCATCTTCGGGACTGACAAGCAGCGCCGGCGGCGGGTCCCGGCCGATCCGCTGCAAGGCCGCCAGAACTTCCGCCAATACCGACCGGCGCGACATCAGCGACAGCCGGACGGCCTCCTGACGTTCCGACAGATCGGTCATGGCGCGCTCGCCATCGGCGATTTTCTGGTCCAGCGCCGCCCGTCGGGAGGCGGTTTCGGCAATCCTGCGGTCCAGTGACTGCTGATCGGCGCGCAGCGCGGCGATGTCATGCTCCAGTGCGGCCAGAGCCTTTGCCGCCAGAGCCGCCTGATCGGCGACCGACTGCAATTCGAGACGGCTTGCTTGTTGCTGCTGCTGCAGATCGCTGGCCAGGGCTGTGGAATCAGGTTCGTCCTCGCCGCTGGCGCGGGCGGGGCCGGAGAGCAACAACGACAGGAGAGCAAGTGAAAGCAGACCCGGCGCACCCCGGTTGAAGGGCGCGAGCCTGGCAGGCGAGGTCCGGGACGAGCCGGACCGGACCGATTCGGACCATGAGCTCCACATGTTGTCACTCTAGCCAGGACGGCGTTAAAGCACCATGAACCATAACGACGCCGGGATCACATCTTTGCGATGCCGATGGAAGACCGTGCATCATGACCGGTGATAGGGATGGCCAGAAAGAATGGTCACCGCGCGGTAGAGCTGTTCGGCTGCCATGATGCGCACCAGTTGGTGCGGCCAGGTCATGCGGCCAAACGAGATCACCGCGTCAGCCTTCCCATGCAAATCCGGATCCAGCCCGTCCGCGCCGCCTATGGCCACCACCAGATCGCGGCGACCCTCGTCGCGCAGGCGAGCGAGAAGATCAGCGAAGCCGGGCGAATCAGGCGTCTTGCCGCGTTCATCGAGCAGAACAAGCGCTGCGCCATCGGGCAGGATGCGGGCGAGTTGCGCTGCTTCTTCCTTCTTGCGCAGATCGGCGGTTGCGGCGCGGCTTTCGGGAACTTCGATGGTCCGGGCGAAATCAAGGCCCAGTGCGCTTCCGGCCTTGGCCAGGCGATCAAGATAACGGCCGGAAAGCTCGTTCTCCGGCCCGGCCTTGAGCCGTCCGACGGCAAAGAGTGTGATGCGCATGATGGCTGTCTTCCGGTCCTTGGGGGCGGTTGGCTGCATCATTGCCGGGATCATGCCAGCTTGAAACAGCGCAACAATGTATTCACGCCGCCATTCCATCCTTTGCGCGCGGGCAAATCAACAGCGATCGATTGCGGGAAACGACATCACCGTGCAATCAGGCGGATGCGCAAAGGTCGCTGTCCCGCCTTGACGGGATGAATGTGCCCGAGCGTCGCAGTGACATCATTTGAACCCGAGATGCACCGTCGGAGGGTCAGCGCAACATCCACCCGCCGCCCTGTCAGCCAAGTCCGGGCGGCATCGTGATCTGATCCAGACATCTGCGCTGAAGGGTCAGGCAGTGCAGCTGGTCAGTGCAATTTTCCATCCTCGATCTCGGGGGTCTGCCACATCTTTTCGATGTTGTAGAACTCCCGGATTTCGGGCCGGAAAATATGAATTATGACATCGCCCGCATCGATCAGAACCCAGTCGCCGGTCGCCAGACCCTCGACCCTGGGCACGCCGAATCCGGCGTCCTTGATCTCGCTGATCAGATGATCGCAGATTGCCGCTACATGTCGGTTGGAGCGGCCTGAGGCCACGACCATATGGTCGCCCAGAGCCGATTTGCCCGCGATGTCGATGACAACGATGTCTTCTGCCTTGGAGTCCGCCAGTCTTTCGCGGACCAGTTGAAGCTGGCGCAGAGCGGCTTGTTCGCCACTGCCCGCCGCTTGTGAGAAATCGCCTGTGGCGTTTCCCTTGGCGTGTGCTGTTCTCAGGGTGATTCCTTTCCTCTTCCTGAACAGTCCAACATTCGCCGTGTTCCTCAACGCGAACGCGACGTACTTGTAAGATAGTCATGGACACCGGTGTTTTTCAAGATGCGGACTTTGCAAGCGTTTCCCGTTCGCTGCGGATTGCGCTTGAAGACAGGGGGGAACGCGGACCGTGAATGAAGGTCCAGGCCGGGGCCGCAAGGAAAGGCAGCACGGCCGCATCCTCCTCGTCGACACGGGCGTGCGAGTAAGTTTTGGCCATTTTCGATGACAAATAGGCAAGCGTCGATCCCGGCCTGTCTATGACGGCGATCGGGAAGGTCTGGGCGATGCCGCGCCAGTCCTGCCAATGATGGAAGTGCTTGAGATTGTCCGCCCCCATGATCCAGACGAAGCGGATGCCGGGATTGCGGGCCTTGACGAAATTGAGTGTCTGGGCGGTGTAGTGCAGGTTGTGAGCGGCCTCGAAGGCGGTAACCTTGACCCGGGGGCCGGGCGCGATTTTGCGGCTCAATGCCACGCGCTCTTCCAGACTGGCCAGTTCAGCGTGGTTCTTGAGCGGGTTTCCCGGCGTCACCATCCACCACAGCTGATCGAGGCCAAGGCGTCTCAGTGCGATTTCGGCCACAAGCTCATGGCCCCGATGCGGCGGATTGAAAGATCCGCCGAACAGGCCGACGCTCATGCCGCGCTCGACATAGGGCATCTTCAGAAACGCTGGCGTGTTTGCCTGTACCACCATCAAGGCCGGGTCTGGCCGGTGCCGTGCACACGATATTTGAAAGAGGTCAGTTGTTCGACGCCGACAGGTCCGCGGGCGTGCATCTTGCCGGTGGCGATGCCGATTTCGGCGCCCATGCCGAATTCGCCGCCATCGGCAAACTGTGTCGAGGCATTGTGCAGCAGGATGGCCGAATCGATCTCTGCAAAAAAGCGCTCCACCACGGCGGGGTCTTCGGCGATCACCGCTTCGGTGTGGCTGGACGACCACTGTGCGATGTGGTCGATGGCAGCGCCGATGCCGTCGACGAAACGGACCGCGATAATGGCGTCGAGATATTCGGTGTGCCAGTCGTCTTCGGTCGCGGGTGTGGCTGCAGGCATCAGGTTGATGACAGCGTTGTCGCCGTGGATCTCGCAGCCGGCGACCGACAGGTCGGCGAGAATGTCGGCCGCCAGTCCACGATCCATGGCGCTGTCGAGCAACAGGGTTTCGGCGGCGCCGCAGACGCCGGTGCGGCGCATCTTGGCATTGACCACGATGGCGCGGGCCATGGCGGGATCGGCCGACTTGTCGACATAGATGTGGCACAGGCCTTCAAGGTGGGCGAACACCGGCACGCGGGCATCGGACTGCACGCGCGCGACCAGGCTCTTGCCGCCGCGCGGGACGATGACATCGACCGTCCCATTCAGGCCGGTGAGCAGTTCGCCGACGGCCGAGCGGTCGCTGACCGGGATCATCTGGATGGCATCAGCGGGCAGGCCGGCGCTTTCGAGCCCCGCTACCAGGCACCGATGGATGGCGCGGGAGGAATGGAAGGAATCCGATCCGCCGCGCAGGATCACCGCATTGCCCGACTTGAGGCACAGCGCGCCGGCGTCAGCGGTGACATTGGGGCGGCTTTCATAGATCACGCCGATAACGCCGAGCGGTGTGCGAACCCGCTCGATCTTCAGCCCATTGGGGCGGTCCCAGGCGGCGATGACGTCACCCACCGGATCAGCCAGCCCGGCGATGGCCCGGATACCTTCGACGATACCGTCGATACGGCTGTCATCCAGTTTCAGCCGGTCGATGAAAGACGCTGCCATGCCGCCTGCGAGTGCTGCTTCGACATCCATGGCATTGGCGGAAAGGATCTCCATCCGGCGCGCTGAGATGGCATCGGCCATGGCGTTCAGGGCGGTGTTCTTCTGTTCCGTTCCGGCGATCGCGAGCGGTCGTGCGGCAGCCTTGGCACGCCGGCCGATTTCGGCCATCAATGCGGTGATGTCGGTTTGGCTCTTGGTCTTTTCCAGCATGGCGGCTCTCCGGGCGCACGGTCAGGCGGTTTTCATACGCAATCGGCACGACGCCGTAAAGCCGGGTTGGCTGAGGGCGGGCCGCTGCCTTGCCGCGCGGTCGGCCGGTATCAGAGGCTGGACCCGCTGCCTGAGGTAATCACCATGTCGTCGCGGTGGATCACGGCGGTTCGGCCCGAATAGCCCAGAATGGTTTCGATCTCGGCCGATTTGCGCCCGGCGATACGCCGCGCCTCGTCGGCATCATAGCCGGACAGGCCGCGCGCGATCTCGCGGCCGCCGGCATCGCACACGGCGACCGGGTCGCCGCGATGGAAGTCACCCGCGACGGAACTGACGCCAGCCGGCAGCAGGCTCTTCCCCGAGCGCAGCGCGGTTTCCGCGCCTGCATCGATGGTCAGCCTGCCGGCAGGATCGAGTTGGCCGGCGATCCAGGTCTTGCGCGCGGTCTGAGGCGTGCCGGAGGGGCTGAACCAACTCGATCTGGCGTTCTTGTCGATCGCCGACAGCGGATGATCGGTCTTGCCCGACGCTATGATCATGGCGCATCCGGCGCCGGTGGCGATCTTGCCGGCGTCGATCTTGGTCTTCATGCCGCCGCGCGAAAGTTCCGATCCGGCGTCTCCGGCCATTGCCTCGATGGCGGGCGTAATGGCGTCGATGGTTTCAAGAAAACGGGCGTTCGCATCCAGATGCGGCGGGGCCGTGTAGAGCCCGTCGATATCGGACATCAGCACCAGCAGGTCGGCGCTGACCATGGTGGCGACGCGGGCGGCGAGCCGGTCATTGTCGCCATAGCGGATCTCGCTGGTGGCGACCGTGTCGTTCTCGTTGATGGTCGGCACCGCACTGTAGC
>NZ_JBDWHW010000205.1:0-34536 GCF_039975035.1 Hoeflea sp.
CGAGCCGGCTGCGATATTGCGAACCACGACCTCGAGCGGGATGATCTCGACTTCCTTGATCAGTTGCTCGCGCATGTTGATGCGTTTGATGAAGTGGGTGGGAATGCCGATCCGGTTGAGATGCGAGAAAATATACTCGGAAATCCGGTTGTTGAGCACGCCCTTGCCGTCAACGACATCATGCTTCTTCTTGTTGAATGCGGTGGCGTCGTCCTTGAAGAACTGGATCAACGTACCTGGTTCGGGGCCTTCATACAGGATTTTGGCCTTACCCTCATAAATACGGCGGCGACGGGTCATGGGGGATCTCTGTCTGTTAAGCCGGCTGAAGCCGCGGCAACTCGGCATAGGGTCGATTTTGAGCCGTGCTTTAGCCGATTGTCCGGGGTTTCACAACGTCGTTGTCGGCTGTGTCCCCTGAATTGCACGGATCATGCTGGTTTAGATTGCACTTTTGGCGGTCTTTTGTTTTATGGGGCAAACGCCCATATAGGGTTTATCGATTCAACGCCGGGAGCCAGCTCATGAGCAACATGAATGACCGCGAAAATGCATTTGAAAACAAATTTGCCCATGATGCGGAACTGAAGTTCAAGGCGGAAGCCCGCCGTAACAAGCTTCTGGGGCTGTGGGCCGCCGAATTGCTTGGCAAAACCGGCGAGGAAGCTGATGCCTACGCCAAGAGCGTGGTGCTTGCCGATTTCGAGGAAGCCGGCGACGAGGACGTTTTCCGCAAGGTGCGCGGTGATTTTGACGCCGCCGGCGTTGAGCAATCAGATCACCAGATTCGCCGGCAGATGCTGGACTTGCTGGCGGTCGCCGTGGAGCAGATCCAGAACAGCTGATTCTTTTGTGATTGTGTCCTGACCGCTTCCGGCTAGCCGGAGGCGGTTTTTGGGAGGAGCGGCGGACCAGGACCTCCGCTGGGGGCGAAGGTCCCATTTGGGAGGACTGTGACGTGAAATTACGAGACGCTCTGGATCAGGACAAGATGCTGTTCACGGCCTGGTCGACGACGGGGTCGGCGGAAATGGCGGGTGAACTCGCGCTTTGCCCCTTCGATGCGGTCACCGTCGACATGCAGCATGGCGCGCACAGCGAATCGACTGCGTTCGCTTCGGCAAAAACCATTGCCGCAGCCAAGACGCCGGCGATCCTTCGTATCCCTGTTGGACGCAACGATCTGGCGAGCCGGGCGCTCGATATGGGTTTCGAGGCCGTCATCGCGCCGATGATCAATTCTGTCGCCGATGCCGAAGCGTTTGGCCGGGCGATGAAATATCCGCCGCTGGGCGAGCGTTCCTGGGGGCCGATAAAGGCGCTGCAGATTCACACCGACCACACGCCGGAAAGCTATTTCCGCTCGGCCAACACGCAAACGCTTGCCCTGGCCATGATCGAGACGCGAGCGGCCTACGAGGATCTCGACGGTATTCTTGCGACCGATGGCATCGACGGGATTTTTCTCGGCCCAGCGGATCTGTCAATTTCCTGGTCGAACGGGGCCGCCGTTGATCCGAAGAATGAAGAATTGCAGGACGTAATCGCGGACATTGCACGCCGCGCCCGCGATGCGGGGAAATATGCGGCCATTTTCGTGGTTGATCCGAGCGATGTTCCCGGGTTTTCGGCAATGGGCTACCGGCTGGCGGCGCTCAACACCGATCCGGGCCTCTTGCATGTCGGTGCCGAGGTTATGCTGGGCAAGGCCCGGGGCTGAGTGGAGCTTGAACCAGGCCGGTACGGTTCGCGTTCAACATTCTAAGACGAGCGAAAATCTTCGTCAGGCTTTGAGCCTTGCGAGAAAATTGGCAAATACCATGATGCCTTCCGGCCACGGTCCATGGCCCGATTCGGCATTGATGTGACCGGATTCGCCGGCGTCGATAAACATCGACCCCCACGCATTGGCCATGTCGCCGGCATGTTCGAACGAACCGAACGGATCATTGCGGCTCGCCACCACAATGGAGGGAAATGGCAACGGATCCTGCCTGTAGGGGCCGAACGTCATCAAATGCCGGGGCCGGATCTGCGGATTGTCGACCTCTGGCGGAGCCACCAGGAAGGCGCCGGCGATCTTGTCTGCGCATTCGGGCAGGGCCTGCAATGCGGTTGCGACCCCAAGCGAGTGGGCGATCACCACAACCGGCTTGTCAGCTTCGTTGACAGTCTCGGCAAAGCGCGCGGTCCAATCCTCACAGACAGGTTTTGCCCAGGCGTCCTGTTCGACGCGGCGGGCGGTCGACAGCCGCGCCTGCCAGCGCGATTGCCAGTGATCGGGTCCGGAATTGGTGTAGCCGGGAGCGATCAGGATATCTGTTTGGGCAACTTTCATGCAGCCGAGGTGGGGGAGGGCATCGCAAATGTCAACCGGCCGGACGGCTTGTCACCGCGGCGGCATGAAAAAAAAGTGCAAAGCCGTTACCAGCCCTCGCGCCCGACCAAAAAGGTTGGAGCGCGAACACAATCAGTTTCCGGCGGTCGCGGGTACGGTGACCTGACCGGACGGTACGATCATGAATGGCGCGCCGCCGTTCTTCAGCTTGTCCTGGCTGAATGCCAGAACGACAGCAAGGGCGGCAATGACCACCACGACGGCGATCCAGAGAGTGGCGCCGGTGTCCTGAATTTCGTGTGGCTCATAGCCGTGCGGCCTGCGTTCGTCGCGACCGCGATTTGCAAATGGTGGATAGTCCTGCATGAGGTCCTCCAGAATGTCGGATGACCATCAGAATGGGTGGCAACCACGGCGACATAGGGGCAACAGCAGGGCGACTTGGTGACACGCAATCACTTCGCATGAATGCGTGTCATTTATGTCGCAGCAGCGGCGTTCAGCTTTCGCCGAAGACGCGGGTGAAGATCGTGTCGACGTGTTTGGTGTGATAGCCGAGATCGAAGCGGTCGCGGATCTCGGTCTCGGAGAGGTACTTGCGCACGTCCTCGTCGGCGAGAAGCTCGGTGAGGAAATCGACCTGCGAATCGCCCGAGACCTGGTAGCTGTTCCAGACCTTCATGGCATTGCGCTGGACCAACCGGTAGGCGTCCTCGCGCGAGGAGCCGGCCTGGGTCAGCGCCAGCAGGATGCGCTGCGAGTGCACCAGACCGCCCAGACGGTCCATGTTGCCGACCATCCGCTCGGGATAGACCAGCAGCTTGTCGATGACGCCGGTCAAACGGACAAGCGCGAAGTCGAGAGTGATGGTGGTGTCCGGTCCGATCATGCGTTCGACCGAGGAGTGGGAGATGTCGCGCTCATGCCAGAGAGCAACATTTTCCATCGCCGGCGTGACTGCCATGCGCACCAGCCGCGACAGGCCGGTGAGGTTTTCGGTCAGCACCGGGTTGCGCTTGTGCGGCATCGCCGACGAGCCCTTCTGGCCCTTGGAGAAATACTCCTCGGCCTCGAGCACCTCGGTGCGCTGCAAATGGCGGATTTCGGTGGCGACGCGCTCGATGGACGAGGCGATGACGCCGAGCGTGGCGAAAAACATCGCGTGACGGTCGCGCGGGATGACCTGGGTGGAAACCGGTTCGGCGGTCAGGCCCATGGCCTTGGCGACATGTTCCTCCACGCGCGGATCAATGTTGGCGAAGGTGCCGACGGCGCCGGAGATGGCGCAGGTGGCGATTTCCTCGCGGGCGTTGCGAAGCCGGGTGCGGCAGCGGTCGAACTCGGCATAGGCCTCGGCCATTTTCAGGCCGAAGGTGACTGGTTCTGCATGAATGCCGTGCGAACGGCCGATGCAGACGGTGTCCTTGTGCTCGAACGCGCGGCGCTTGATGGCGGCCAGAAGCGCATCCATGTCAGCCAAAAGCAGATCGGAAGCCTTGACCAACTGGACATTGAAACAAGTGTCGAGAACATCCGATGAGGTCATGCCCTGGTGGACGAAGCGGGCGTCCGGGCCGACAATTTCAGCCAGATGAGTGAGAAAGGCGATGACGTCGTGCTTGGTCTCGCGCTCGATTTCGTCGATGCGGTCGATATCGAAGGTGGCGGCGCCGCCCTTGTCCCAGATGGTCCTGGCGGCCTCTTTCGGGATGACGCCGAGTTCGGCGAGAGCATCGCAGGCATGCGCCTCGATCTCGAACCAGATCCGGAACTTGGATTCGGGCGACCAGATGTCGACCATCTCGGGGCGGGAATAGCGCGGGATCATGGCAAGGTCCGTCAATGAGTTTGCGTTGCGGCGGGTCTAGTGCATTTCCGTCCTGAATCAAACGGTCTATCGGCGTTGTCCGGCGAATAATCCGGTTTTTGCCGGTTTGGCGCGTCCATTGCCGTGTGCCAGCATCAGCGATGCCGCGAACAGGAAGACAACTCCCAGGGGCAGGTAAAGCCGCACACCGATGACGGCAAACTGGTAAAGCGCCGCGGCGGAGGTGAAAGCAAGCTGCAGCAGCCAGAGTTTGGTAAACGGGTCGCCATGCCATTGGGCATAGAAATTCCGGTAGATGACGGCAAACAGACATGCGGTCACGCCGAGTGTGAAAATTGACAGGCACACAAACGCCGCGGCAAAGACTGCTTCCCGAGAACGCCTGAAGGCGATGAAGCGGAAGCAAGCCAGACTGAGCGGCCAGGCCAGCACAGCGCCGCTAAACACCAGGGCCGTGATGCTCCAGTAATGGTCGGTGAGGCCCGCCATCGACAGCCAGATCGCGGCTTGCGCGGACAGCGCCATGGCAGCGCCCCAGCCGATTGCGCCAAGAATGGCGTCGGACCAGCCAATCCGCGCCGCCCGAAGCCGGTCGCGTAGATTGGAATTGTCATTGGCCGGTCTGGGCGCCGGTCCCTTGTGCCGTTTGACGGGAGTTTTCATTCAAAGCGTCGGGTAACGGCGATCCAGCGACCGTTCTCGCCCTCAAAGCCGATCGACCGGACCAGAACGAGCACGGCGTGGGTCGACACCCCGCCGGCGAGATGGGTGATGGCGCCGCCGATACGATAGCTTAACGGACAACCGCGGCTTTGCGGCACGGAGGTGTCGTCATGGAGCACCATGGAAGACGGCCGGCCATTGATTTGGGTCAGTTCCAGCCGGAAACCGGTGGAGGTGTCTGCAATGTCGCGGCAGAGCGAGGAGGAAGGCAACTCAACTTCCTGCAAGGTGACCTCGTAGGGCCCGAACGGCTGAGGCTCCATGGAGAATGGCGTGTAGCGCAGGTGATGCGCCGCGCCGTCAAGCTCGGACAGTGGATTGAAGGCGGCGATAACGCCGGGATTGGCCGAAAGATCATACCGGGCGACAAGGGCTGCCGATCGGGATTCCGCCTCGGTGCGGGCATCGCCGATGCTTTTGGTATCGTCCTCGATAACGACGCGGACGGTGGAGCCGGGAATGAAGGAGTCGCTGACGGTGTCGATGAAAAACCGGTTGGCGAAGGCAAAACCGGAGCCGTCCTGAACGCCAAATTCCTCGAATGCGAATACCCTGCCGTCAGCGGAAAATCCGAGCGGCCTGAATTCCGCGAACTCGCCCGCCTGAGCCGCGCTCCGGGCAAGACAGATCGCGATCAGGACAAACAGCATGTGTCGGGCAATTAACATTGGAGATTTCCGAATGGTGTTCATGACCGGGTATCACCACAGCGCCGGGTGGGCAACCGGAAGGCAGATCAAACTTGGTCACGGCTCCAGGCAGGCATCAGGTCACGCGGATCGGGCGCGGCGGCATGAATCCCGCGGGCGATGGCGCGGCACATGGTGGAGGCTGCGGTCGCGCAAAGATCCACAAACGCATCCGTCGAGGGTTTGCAGCCGGACGCGCCGGTTGCCAGGGCAAACACCAGATCTCCGTCGAACGGCGTGTGGCTGGGCCAGATCGACCGGGCGAAGCCCGCATGAGCCGCAATCGCCAGCCGTTTGGCCTCCGCCTTGGTGAGGACGGCGTCGGTGGCGATGACGGCGATGGTGGTGTTGGAGACGCCGCGGGAAAGGTCGCGAAACTTGATCCGGAGACCGGTGGCGTCGCCAGGCATCGGCGAGGGCATGCCGAGACCGCCGAATTCGGTGCCGATCTCGAAGGGCGCGGCCCAGAAATGCCGGGTGTCACCAATGGTCACCGATCCCATCGGGTTGGCGGCGACAAGCGCCCCGATCATGTGATTGCCCGCGACCAGTGACGAAGCCGATCCGAGGCCACCCTTGAAGGTCGCGGTCAACGCGCCGACGCCCGCGCCAGCGGTGCCGATTGCGAAATCACGGCTCGCCGCGGCGGCGGCCTGGTAGCCCAGTTCGCGATAGGGCGGGTACCGGCCCCACTCCTTGTCGCCGCCATTGATAAGGTCGAACAGGATCGCAGCCGGCAGGATCGGAATCCGGTGCGGGCCGACCTCGAAGCCCTTTGCCTGTTCGCGCAGGAAGGCTTGCGCGCCACTGGCCGCGTCGAGGCCGAAGGCCGAGCCGCCGGACAGGACGATGCCGTTGACGGTTTCAACCGTGTTGTGCGGCTCGAGCAGATCGGTCTCACGGGTGCCGGGCGCACCGCCGAGAACCTGCACGGCGGCGGTTGCGGGCGGATCGCACAGGAGAGCGGTCGTGCCGGAGTTCAGCCTGGCATCGCTGGAATTGCCGACGGTCAGGCCGGCGACATCGGTGATCAGGTTACGCGGTCCGGTTTGCATCGTCGGCTTGTCCATCACTGGGTTTGACCGGACAGGCGCGCGGCGTCTTCCACGCTGAGCCGGTTGAAGGTTCCATTCTGTTGAATGGCGAGCACGAAGCCGGGTTCGCGGCGCTCGCCGTTCCCATCGAAGGTGACGGGGCCGAGCGCGGTGTCAAAGGTGTTGCCGGCAAGCAGATGTTCCAGATCCGTCTCGCCATAGCCAAGCCGGTTGGCGGCCGCACCGACAATTTCAGCCGCGGCGTAGGCGGGGATCCGCAGTCCCTCGGCGATCAGGCCATGATCTGCAAAGGCCTGCCGCGCGCGCTCGTCGTCCGCGCCGGGAACGGCGCCGGCGGACAGCACGGCGATGGTTCCGTCAGGCAGCGGAGCGTCTCCCACCGGTGCATGGAGTGTGTCACCGCCCATGAACTGGAATTCGACCTTCTGATGCCGGGCTTCCTGTGCGATGACCGCCAGATCGGGACGTTCTCCGCCGACAAAGACCCGGGTAACGCCGGCCGCCTTGAGCCTGCGCACCAGGCTGGGCTGGGTCGCCTGACCGGGCCGGTAATTATCCACGAAGGCCGGTTTGAGCGATCGTGCTTCCAGTCTGATCCTGATCGCCTCGACAAGCTCGCGGCCTGAAATAGCTCCGTCCTCAATCAGCGCGAATGGCTTGTCCGCCCAAAACCGCATGATAGCTTCCGCCGCGATTTCGGCTTCGGAACTCGCGCGCGGGGCGAGGCGGTAGAACTTCCATCCGAGCCGCGAGGCTTCCTCGCCGATGATGTCGGCGCGGACCGTCAGGGTTATCACCGGGATATTGTCGTCCGACAGCATCGGCAGCGCCGCAGCCAGGCTTTCGGTGCACACAAAGCCGACCACGATATCGACGCCGGCTTCGATCATGGCCGCGGCAGCGTTGATGCCGGATTCGGGGGTGCAGTCGTCGTCGCCTTCGACAATGTCGGCCAAGGCGCCCGGATTGGCCGTATCCCATATGCCGAAGGCCTCGCGGACATGGTCACCCAGAAGCTTGAACTGGCCGGATTGCGGGATGACCAGGCCGACATTCAGCGCGTCCGCCCGCGCAGGCATGGCGAATGCAAGGAGAGCCAGGACGAAGGCCGGAAGGCAAAACAGACAGCGCATGATCATGGGCCACATTTAGCCCAGCAAAGATTGTAACTCAAAGCAAATTCCGCCCGATACAGGTCCGCCCGGCGGCTATGGGCGAGAAAAAGTCGTGGGCGTGGGTTTCAAATTCACCTTTGGCCTTTATGTATGATCCTTGGTCAATCCAAAGTTTGAGGCTGAGGCGTGTTGAAACGGCAAACCATCGATTCCAAAGATTATCGCGACGCGATGGCGCGTTATGCCGGGCATGTGCAAATTGCAACCACAGTGCAGGATGGGGTACGCCGCGGCGTGACCGTAACCGCTGCCTGCTCGGTTTCTGACAATCCCGGTACACTGCTGGTTTGCCTCAATCATTCCAACCCGCAAAACGAGCTTTTCATCCAGTCGGGCGTCTTTGCGCTCAATACCTTGAAGTCGGAGCACCAGCCACTGGCGGTGGCGTTTTCAGGTCTCGATCATCTCGATGTCGACGAGCGCTTTGCGCTGGCCGAATGGAACACGATCACCACCGGCGCGCCGGCGCTGGTGGGGGCGACGGCGGTGTTTGATTGCCGCTTGATCGAGGCGAAGCCGGTGGCCACACATACGATCATGATCGGTGAAGTGGTTGGCCTGAGGATTGGAGAGCCCGCGCCGGCGCCTTTATATATGGACCGCGGATACCATACTGTTTAGCCTCGACCGGGGTGTTGACCCGATCTGCCTGCTGACGGAGCCACGATGTCCATAACCAATTCGCTGCCGACCTCCATTGATGAAACGCTGGCCCTGCTTTCGAGTCAGGATTATGTCGCCGGCCGGGCGCTGGCGACCGTGTTGTTTCTCGCACTCCGGATGAAGCGACCGCTGTTTCTTGAAGGCGAGGCCGGTGTCGGCAAGACCGAAATCGCCAAGGTTCTGGCCAAGGCGCTGGACCGGCCACTGATCCGGCTGCAATGCTATGAGGGCCTCGATGTGTCCTCGGCGGTCTATGAATGGAACTATCCGGCGCAGATGCTGGAAATCCGGCTGGCGGAAGCAACCGGCGAGGATGATCGCTCGGCGATCGAACGCAACATATTCTCGGAAAAACACCTGATTCGCCGCCCTGTCCTGCAGGCGCTGGAAGGCTCCGGGGGCCGGGCGCCGGTGTTCCTGATCGACGAACTCGACCGGACCGACGAGGCATTCGAGGCGTTCCTGCTGGAAATCCTGTCCGATTACCAGGTGACCATTCCCGAGCTCGGCACCATTGTCGCGCAAGAGCCGCCGATCGTCATCATTACCACCAACCGCACCCGCGAAATCCATGATGCGCTGAAGCGGCGCTGCCTGTATCACTGGGTCGATTACCCGTCAGCCGAGGTCGAACTGCAGATTATCCGCCTGAAAGCGCCGGGCTGTCATGAAGACCTGTCGCGGCAGGTGGTCGCCTTCGTCCAGAAGCTCCGGCAGATGGACCTGTTCAAGAGCCCCGGCGTGGCCGAGACGATTGATTGGGCCACCGCATTGACCGAGCTCGACCGGCTGGCGCTTGATCCGGAAACTGTTTCCGACACGCTCGGGACCTTGCTCAAGTATCAGGACGACATCGCACGCATCGAGAGCGGCGCGGGCCGCGAGCTGCTGGCCGAGGTGAAGGCCGAGATGGCCCAGGGGCTTTGATGGCGCAAGCCGGAAACGCGATTGTCTTCAGGGATGGCGACGGGCGTATTGTCGACAACATCGTGTATTTCGCGCGGGTGCTGCGAAAGGCCGGGCTGAAGGTCGGGCCCGCTGCCGTGCGCGATGCGGTGGAGGCGGTGCAGATTGCCGGTATCGGCAGCCGCGAGGAATTCTACTGGGTGCTGCACTCGGTCTTCGTCAAGCGGCGCGAGGATCACCAGGTGTTCGATCAGGCGTTCAAGCTGTTCTGGCGGACGCGGGATCTGGTCGAGAAGATGATCGCGATGTTTTCTCCGGTGGCGATGGAGAACAAGCAACGCGAAAAGCTCAAGGCCGGGGAAACACGGGTCAGCCAGGCGCTGTTTGAAGGGCATGAAAAAAACCGGCCACCGGAAGACAAGCCGATCATCGACATAGACGCGAGGGAAACGGTTTCCGGCAACGAGGTGCTCAGGCAGCAGGATTTCGCCCAGATGACCGCGCTCGAGCTTGCACAGGCCAAGCGGGCGATCGCGGCGCTGTCGCTGCCGTTCGACCAGGTGGAGACGCGCCGCTACAAGACGTCATCGTTGCAGAAGCGGATCGATCCGCGCGCCACCATGCGCTCTGCCATGCGCACCGGGGGTGATCTGATCCTGCCGCGGTTCCGCAAGCGCCGGAAGGTGCATCCTCCACTGGTCATCATCGCCGATATTTCCGGATCGATGAGCCAGTACACGCGGATCTTCCTGCATTTCATGCATGTGATCAGCGAGAAGCGGCGCGGCGTGCATACGTTCCTGTTCGGAACGCGGCTGACCAATATCACCCGGCAGATGCGCAACAAGGACCCCGACGAGGCGGTCGACCAATGCACGGGCGCGGTCAGGGACTGGTCGGGCGGCACCCGAATCGGCGAGGCGTTGAGGCTGTTCAACCGGCAATGGTCGCGCCGGGTTCTGGGGCAGGGGGCCGTCGTGATCCTGATCACCGACGGGCTGGAGCGTGATTCGATTAAGGAACTTGATGCCGAAATCGACCGCTTGCATCGTTCCTGCCGCCGGCTGATATGGCTCAATCCGCTGCTGAGATTCGACGGATTTGAGGCCAGGGCCCGCGGCGTGCGCACCATGCTTGCTCATGTCGATGAATTTCGCGCGGTGCACAATATCGAGGCGATGGCCGATCTGGTGGCGGCGCTTGGCGAAAAGAATGCGGCGAAGGCCGATCCGCGCCGATATCTTTAATGTCGCACCCGAACTCACTTGAATTCACACGGTCGCGGTGGCCATAGTTACTGCCTAACGGATGGAGGCAGTCATGATTTCACAGTCTTCGGGCGCGACGGCAGAGGACCAGCACGACCCGCTGATGGTTGCCGAGCGCTGGATGCTTGATGGCCGCGAGGTGGCGGTGGCGACGGTGATTGAAACTTGGGGGTCGGCGCCCAGGCCGGTCGGCAGTCATCTGGTGATTGATGCGACCGGCAATTTCAGCGGATCGGTGTCGGGCGGTTGCGTCGAGGGCGCGGTGATTTCAGAGGCTTCGGATGTGATTGCCAGCGGAGAGCCGAAAATGCTCGAATTCGGCGTGGCCGACGAAACCGCCTGGCGGGTGGGATTGTCCTGCGGCGGCAAGATCCGGGTCTATCTGGAACGGGTGGGCTGATGGATCCGCACCTGCTCAGGAAACTCAATGCAGCGCGCCGCGACAGGCAGGCAGCGATTCTGATCACCGGTCTGGAAGACGGCCGCAACCGGCTGGTGATGTGGGGCGATCCTGTTGCAGGCGATCTGGGCGCGGCCATCGGCAAGACATTTCTGTCAGGAAAGTCGGGTACGGTGGAGGCCGATGGCCAGAGGTTCTTTCTCAATGTGCATCTGCCGTCGCCAAGGATGGTGATCATCGGCGCGGTGCATATCTCGCAGGCGCTGGCGCCGATGGCGGCCATGACGGGGTTTGATGTCAAGGTAATCGATCCGCGCACGGCCTTTGCCACCGAAGAGCGGTTCGAGGGCGTCGATCTGGTTGCCGACTGGCCTGAAGACGCGCTGAAGGATCAGCCTTTGGACGCGTTCACGGCGCTCGTGGCAGTGACCCACGATCCGAAGATAGATGACTGGCCGCTGATCTCGGCGTTAAAGGCGCAAGCGTTCTACGTTGGTGCGCTGGGCTCGCGCAAGACCCATGCCCGGCGGGTGGAGCGGTTGACGCAGGCGGGAGTGAGCGGGCAGGAAATCGCCCGGATTACAGCGCCCATCGGTCTGGATATAGGTGCCCAAAGTCCCTCCGAGATCGCTGTCGCGATCCTGGCTCAGACGGTTTTGGCGTTGCGCCGTCCTGTCGACACAGCGGCCTCCGGCCAAAGAGTATCCGATACATGAAATTTGGCTCGGTCCCGCTTGAGAAAGCCGAAGGTGCGCTGCTTGCGCATTCCATGTCTGTCGGCACGTTGCGGCTGAAGAAAGGGCATATGCTCAATGCAACGGACCTGATGCTGCTTGAGCAGAGCGGGATTGCAGAGGTGATCGTTGCGCTGTTGCAAGACGGCGATGTCGCCGAAGATGCGGCCGCCGATGCGCTGGCAAAAGCCTTTCAAGGCGCCAATATCCGTGCCGCCAACGCCTCGACAGGACGGGTCAATCTGCATGCCACACAAGCCGGAGTGTTCCGCGCCGAGCGGCTGCTTGTCGATCATTTCAACACCATCGACCCGGCCATCACATTCGCCTGTCTGTCCGATCAGACGCCGGTGCAGCCCGGCGAGATGGTGGCAACGATCAAGATCATTCCGCTGGCGGTGAACAGTGTTTCGCTCAAGCATGCGCGAGACGCCATGGCTGCGCGCAACATGGCGCGGGTCCTGCCGTACAAGCCGGTACGCGCCGGACTGATTGCGACCATGCTGCCGACGCTCAAGCCCTCGGTGATGGACAAGACGCGCGCGCTTCTGACCAACCGTCTGGCTCTGAGCGGCTCCACCCTGATCGAGGAAAGCCGGACTGCTCACACGGTCGATGCGGTGAGCGGCGAACTGGTCCGGATGAGTGCGAAATATGATCTGGTGGTCATCTTTGGCGCTTCGGCCGTCACAGATCCGGAGGATGTCGTTCCTGCTGCAATCGGCAGCGCCGGGGGAGAGGTTGAACGGGTTGGCATGCCGGTTGATCCGGGCAATCTGCTGGTGCTGGGATCGGTTGGCGCCACACCGGTGATTGGCGCGCCGGGCTGCGCCCGCAGTCCCAAGGAAAACGGTTTTGACTGGGTGCTGGCGCGCATCCTTACCGGGCAAGCGCCGTCTGCGCTCGACATCACCCGCATGGGCGTGGGCGGACTCCTCAAAGAAATCGCAACCCGGCCTCAGCCAAGGCAGCCGGTTACGGCAAAAGCCCATGACCGATCCGGTGTCCGGGTCGGGGTGGTGCTGCTTGCCGCGGGCCGGGCCAGCCGCATGGGCGAAGCGGCGGGCCACAAGTTGCTGGCGGATTTCGATGGCGAAGCGCTGATCCGCAGAATGGCCCGGACGGCGCTGGCCTCGAAGGCTGCCGCGACGATCGTGGTCACCGGTCATCGTGGCGAAGATGTTGCGGCGAGGCTTTCCGGTCTGGATGTGCATCTGGCTGCCAATCCGGAGTTCGCCTCCGGGATGGCATCGTCACTCAAGCACGGACTTGCTGCACTCGACGATACGGTTTCGGGAGCGCTGGTTCTGCTGGCCGACATGCCGGCGGTGCAAACCGGGCATCTGGACGCGCTGATCGAGAGTTTTGCCCGAAACAATGGCCGCGCCATTGTCCGTGCCTGTGATGGCGCGCGCCGCGGCAATCCGGTCATCCTGCCCCGCGCCGCTTTTGCCGAAGCCATGCACCTGTCCGGTGATGTGGGTGCGCGGACGCTCGTTGAAAGCGGCGCATGGCCGGTGATCGATGTCGAGATCGGACCGGCGGCACGGCTGGATGTGGATACGCCCGAGGCTGTTCGGCGGGCCGGCGGCGTGACGGAAAGCGGGGAACAGCCGGATGGACAATGAACGGATCCGCGAGATGTTTGACAGCCTCGGAGAGGTTGCCATCAAGCGCATGTTCGGCGGCAAGGGGATCTATCATCAGGGCATAATCCTGGCGCTTGAGGTGAGCGGCGAGATCCTGCTCAAGGCGGATGCCGAGAGCGCGCCGAGATTTGCAGCCGCGGGCGCCAGCCAATGGATTCCTGACGGCAAGACCAAGCCGGTGGCGATGCCCTACTGGTCGATCCCCGAGGCGGCGCAGGATGATCCCGAAGATCTCGCGACATGGATCGGTCTTGCCTGGGAAGCGGCGTTGCGAACCAGAAAATAGCAAAGCGGTGTGCCGAGACAGTGCGGTACCGGATCCACCAAGGCATGAAAAAAGTCGCCTGCATCGCTGCCGGCGGCTTGACTCGTCATAGACAGATCAGTTTCAGCTGCCGATCATCATGAATGCGGGAATTTCGTCGCCAAACCCGACAGGGGTGGGGTCGCGATCATCATTGTCGCGGTTATGGCGATTGCGATTCCGGTTGTTGCGGTCATCATTGGCGTTTGCATTGGCGTTGGCCGGTTCCGGCGCGCGTTGCCGCGGCTGACGCTCTTCGCGATTCTGCTTCGGAGCAGGTTTTGCGGCGGTCTTGGCCGGTTCGTCCGCTGCCGGTTCAGGCACATCTTTCGCCACCGCGACGGGCGCGGGCTTGTCGTCGCGTCCCCGCTTGTCGTCACGACCGGACCTGCGCGCCGTCCCCTTGCTGTCACTGCGGCGGCCGCGGCCTGGCTTTTCGTCACTGTCCCCGGAGGTAGCTTCGATGGCGTCCTTGCCATCGAGCCATTCGATCTCGCGGTCGATCAATTTGGTGATTGCGTCGACATATTTGGCATCGCGACGTGTCACCATGGTGAACGCCGCGCCGGCGCGACCGGCGCGACCGGTGCGGCCGATGCGGTGGACATAGTCCTCGGCATGGATTGGAACATCGAAATTGAAGACATGGCTGACAGCCGGAATATCCAGCCCGCGAGCAGCGACATCTGAAGCCACAAGCAGCGTGATCTCGTTGTCCTTGAAGCCCTGCAGCATGTTGGTGCGCGAGCGCTGATCCATGTCGCCATGCAAGGCTCCAACGGAGAAGCCGTGCTTTTCAAGCGATTTGTAAAGATCAGCCACGTCCTTCTTGCGATTGCAGAAAATGATGGCGTTGGTCAGGTCGGTCTGTGACCGGATCAACTCGCGCAGGCGTTCGCGCTTTTCAAAATCCTTGCCGCCGCAGGCAACAAGCTGCTGAACAACCGTGGCCGCGGTCGAAGACGGCGGCGCCACCTCGATGCGGACAGGATTCTGCAGGAACGTGTCGGCAAGATTCTGGATTTCGGGCGGCATGGTGGCCGAGAAAAACAGTGTCTGACGGGTAAAGGGAATGAATTTGACGATGCGTTCGATATCGGGAATGAAGCCCATGTCGAGCATTCTGTCGGCTTCGTCGATAACCAGAAGTTCGACGCCGGTCATCAGCAGCTTGCCGCGTTCGGTGTGGTCGAGCAACCGGCCCGGTGTGGCGATCAGCACATCGGCGCCGCGCTCGAGCTTGCGGTCCTGCTCGTCAAACGAGACGCCGCCGATCAGCAGCACGATGTTGAGGCGGTGATTCTTGCCGTATTTCTCGAAATTTTCGTGAACCTGCGCAGCGAGTTCGCGCGTCGGTTCAAGGATCAGGGTGCGCGGCATCCGCGCCCGGGCGCGGCCTCTTTCGAGCATGGTCAGCATCGGCAGCACGAAGCCCGCCGTCTTGCCGGTTCCGGTCTGGGCGATGCCCAGAATGTCACGCCGTTCGAGCGCCGGAGGAATTGCGCCTTCCTGGATCGGAGTTGGCGTCGTGTAGCCTGCGTCAGCAACGGCAGACAATACTTTTTGGCTTAAGCCAAGATCAGCAAAAGTGGTCAATTGGGAGCGTTTTCCGTTTCGGAGTTTGCGACAATGCGCGGGCGCGCGCCTTGAACGCGAGCCCATTGGCTTCCGAATAGTCGTTGCAGTGCATTAAGTCAAGGAAAAGCCCGGAATCGCGCCGTCTGCCCCCGTTTGACGTCTACGCCGACCACACGGAATTTCGATGGATGGCAACCGGTAAAAGAAGCGCGAAGCTTTCATTTGGTCAGGTGGGGAGCGTGCGGCGGCAGCTGGTGGTCAGTTCGACACCATCAGCGGTTTGAGCTTCTGGGCCGCCTTGAGGTAGCGCATCGGATCGACGGCGTTGCCGTCGCGGCGAATCTCGTAGTGCAGGTGAGGGCCGGTGGAGCGGCCGGTGGAACCCGATTTTCCAATGCGGACGCCACTCGTCACATGATCGCCTTTGCGAACCTCAACCCCCGCAAGGTGGGCGTAGCGTGTGGTGATGCCGTTGCCGTGATCGATCTCGATCATCTTGCCGTAACCGCCTTTGCGTCCGGCGTGAGTGACGACACCGGACCCGGTGCTGTAAACCGGCGTGCCAGTGGGAGCGCGGAAGTCGATACCGCCATGAAACGCAAGCCGGCTCAGAAACGGATCCCGGCGGTTGCCGAAGCGCGAGGTGATGTCCCGTCCCGGGGTGGGGATGCCGATCGGCAGTTCGCGGGCATGGCGCCTGACCGTGTCCAGGCGGTCGAGGGCCTGGTCGAGATCGTCGAGGGTGGACTCGAACGCATTCGGATTGTTGGGCTGCACAAACGGACCACCGATGGCCGTGTCATCCATGGAGGCGGCGGGAAGACCCGCAGACTTGATGATGCCGTCGATCTCGGACGCGGTCTCGAAGGCGTCGATTGCGAGGCCCTGCATCTTTGCGATCTGTTCACGCTCGATGGATTTGAGCGACAGGGTGACGGACGAGAATATCCGGTCTGCCCTTTCGCCGACGGTTTCTTTGGTTCCGGCGTCCGGGGTCGCCGCGTAGGCGAGCGGATTGACGTGCAGGCTGGCCGGGTCGGCAAGAATCTCGGGCTGAGCGGTGAGCGTGGCCAGGCGCTGGGTCTTGACTGACGCATTTGAAAGTCCGGCCTGTTTGTTCGGATTTTCTATCGGGATCGGGATGTGTGCCGGGAGGGCGCCGGCCCGTTCAAGCAATGGTCCGAGTTTGCCGTGGCGATTGCTTAACGCGTCCTGGCGGGCGATCAGCTCGGCCACCTTCTCCTCCATCAGTTGCTGGTCGAGCAACTGCCGGCTGGTGACCCTGTCGACCTGGGAGCGCAAGGCGGCGATACGATCCTCGTAAGCGTGTTGCATGCGGGCCTGCCGGGCCATCGAAGCGCCGATCAGATCGTCGCGCAGCACCAGATAGGACGTTGCCGCCAGATAGCCGATAGCCATGACGCCAAGCACAGACATGCTCAGCCCGGCAATCCAGGGGCGAATGGTCATGTGACGGATGGTGTCACCGCTGGCAAAGATGATGGTATGGGAACGTTTCGGCTGTTTGCCAAATACGCGGCTGTCCTGTCTCTGCGACACTGAATAATTCCTCGTCAGAACGGGTTGCCGTTGATTGATCGAGGTCGATTACACCCTGTTAAGGTTAACAAACATTTGAAACGGCGCCCGTGAGCGTCGATTGATGCGCCTTAAGACATGTTTTGGCTTGAAAGTGCGCGGTAGAAAGTGGGGGTGAGGCCGGCGGCGGCACGGGCAAGGTCGTTGAACGGCGGCTTGGGCGCCCCGCGGAAATTGGCCCGCACCAGCAGCCGGAAGGTTTCCGCCGGATCTTTGCCTTCGCGAGCGCAAATGAACCGGAACCATTTGGCGCCGATCGCGACATGTTTCTTCTCGTCCTCGTAAATCACATCGAGAACCGCAGCGCTTTCCTCATCGCCGGCTTCACGCATCTTTGCCCGCAACGAGGGCGTGACATCGAGCCCCCTTGCTTCGAGAATGAGCGGCACCACGGCGAGCCGCGCAGTCAGGTCATTGCGGGTGTCGTGCGCTGCCTGCCAAAGTCCGTCATGGGCGGGCATGTCGCCGTAGTCGGCATCCAGCGCACGAAGGCGCTGCCGCACCATATTGAAATGCTTGGCTTCTTCGAAGGCAACCTGCATCCAGCCGTCGAAAAAACTCTGTGGCATGGGGGCAGCGGCAAACCGGGCGACGATATCAAGTGCCAGATCGATGGCGTTGAGTTCGATATGGGCGATGGCGTGCAGAAGCGAGATCCGGCCGCGCAGCGAGTTGAGCGAACGCCGCGCCACCTGTGTCGGCGGAACCAGCTCCGGCCTGGCGGGCCGGCCCGGCCGCACCGGCGCAAGCGCGTCCAGTGGAGTGCGCAGCGACAGCCGGCGCGCATGCCAGCGGTTGGCAACATCCTGGGCCAGCGCGGTCTTGTCATCCAGGTCCGCGGCGAGAATGGCCCGCGCCGCGCCATCGCGCAGCGAAAGAACAGGCTGACGATCACTCACCATAGGGGCTCCGTAGCCTGATCAAAGCGCCTGCACCGCTTCGAGCACTTGCCTCGCATGCTCGGCGACTTTCACCTTCCGCCAGATCCTGGCAATCTTTCCGTCGGCGTCGATGAGGAAGGTGGAGCGCTCGACACCCATGTATTTGCGCCCGTACATGCTCTTTTCCTTCCAGACGCCATAGGCCTCAAGCACCGATTTGTCCTCGTCGGAGGCGAGGATAATGCCAAGTTCATGCTTGGCGATGAACTTGTCGTGGGCCTTGACCGGATCGGGTGACATGCCAACCACCACGGCGCCCGCCTTGGCGAAATCCGCAGACAGGGCGGTAAAGTCAATCGCCTCAACGGTGCAGCCGCTGGTGTCATCCTTGGGGTAGAAATAAAGCACCACAATTTTGCCGGCCAGGTCTGCCAGTGACACGTTTCCGCCGCCATCGCGTGGCAGATCAAATTGCGGTGCAGTCATGCCTTCCACAAGTTCGCTCATCCAGGTTACCTTTCGCCGTTTAACGTGACTGATTTGCAGGTGACCGTGTCCCGAGGCGATATATAAACGCAAGGGCAACAGTCCAACAGAATCACCAGTATAAAGAAAGCTGCCTTCACGCGCCCATGCCGGATCATCCGATCGACAAGGTTCATTTCAGAAAACGCGACATTGTCGCGCTGCATGAGTTGCCGTCAGCCACCGCTGATGACCAGATCCTGGTGCGTGGCCATCATCGGCGGCGCTGGCCCGGGTCGGCATTGCGCTGGCTGTTTGTTTCCGTCCTGCTTCTGGCCCTGCTTGCCGGCGCGGGGCTGGCGCTGCTGGAGGCGGGGGTCGCAGACGGATTTGTCCGGACCAGGGCGCAGATTGCCCTGGCTCAGGCGGTGGGACCTGACAACCGGGCGGAATTGAGCTCGGCGGCGCTGCGCCTGACACCGCGCGGACAGCTTGCGCTTGTGGCGCACGATGTCTCGATTGCGCGACGCGACGGATCCTCGCCGCCCAGTTATGCCGAAAGCGTTCTGATCGCGCTCGATCCGGTGGCGTTGCTGTCGGGGAAACTGTCGGTCGCTTCGGTGGATATATCCGGCGTTGGCCTCACCGCGCCTGAAAGCAATGGGTTCAACCTCACCGATCTTGCCAGTTTCCGCGTCGATGCCACCGGCGAGATGATGGAACAGATGTTCCTGGTGCTGAACCGTGTCGCGGGGCAGATCGATGCCGTCGAGGCCGGGGCGTTTCGGTTTTCCGGCATTACAATATCGGGAACCGGTCGGGGGATCGAGATCGAGAATGCCGAGGTGCGCAGGATTGACGGGCGGCATTATGAAATCGAGGCAAACCTTGTGCGCGCCGGGCGCGCCATAGCGATCCGAGGAACAGCCCAAGGGCCGGTCACCGGCGTCGGCCTCTCGGAAATTTCCGCGAAGATCGACGGTTTCGCCCTGGACTTCCTGACGGAAGGCTCGGTCGACCGTCAGAACGGCGTATCGACTCCGCTGGCGATATCGTTCAATGCCTCGCGGGCCGAACCGGGCAAACAGCCGGCGCTGTCAGTCAGGCTCAACGCATTGGACGGCACGATCACGATGGGTGGCGTACAGGCGTCCCTGCGCGAGGCCCGGGTTCGTCTTGTCTACATGCCAGAGGCGAACAAACTCGAGATTACGCCATCCGTCATCAGGATTGGCGAGACGGTTTTGCCGTTCACCGGAGGCTTGATTGATGCCGACAGGATCGAGGAAATCGAGGGCGAGGGCATCGCCTTTGATTTCGTGGTCAAGAAAGGCCTCGCCGCGCCGGGCGATTCCGACGAGGCGCCGATACAGTTTGACGGCAAGGCATTGGGACGCTTCGACGCTGCACAGCGGCTGCTTGTGGCTGAGGAGCTGGCGCTGGCTACCCCGCAGGGCGACATGGTCGGATCAGCGTCCTGGCGTTTCGTCGAAGGTATTTCACCGGAAATAAATCTTGTGGCGCGGGCGCCGCGAATGTCCATGGCTGCGGTCAAGCAGTTCTGGCCCTACTGGGTCGGCAAACTGGCGCGGAAATGGGTGCTGGATAATCTTTACGGCGGCACCGTGAGCAATGGCCAGATCCAACTGGCAGCGCCTGCCGGCCATTACAAACCTTTCGACGACGTCAGTTTTGACGAAAACCAGTTGCAGATCGATTTTGATGTCGAGCGCGCGCGAATGAATGTTGCAGGCAATATTCCGCCGCTGCGCGACACGGTCGGCCACATGCGCCTGCGCGGGACAACGGTCAGCCTAAAGGTTGAGTCCGCGACTGCGTTTTTTCCGACCGGGCGGACCGTGGATGTGACGGACGCGACCTTCTCGATCCCGGCCACCAACGAGAAGCCGCTGATGGCCGAACTGACCATGTCGGTCAGCGGCAACGCGGATGCGGTTGCCGAGTTGATCAGTTATCATCCGATCAATGCTCTCGATCAGATCGGTTTCAAACCGGCAGAGCTCAGCGGAGAGATTTCCTCAACCGTGACGGCGCGATTCGGGCTCATCGCCGAACAATCGCCGCCACCGCCCGACTGGACCGTCGATCTCAAGATGCACGGCGTCGACATCGACAAGCCGGTCGAGGGCCGGATGCTAACGGAAATGGATGGCAGCCTCTATGTCACGCCGGAACAAGCCGAACTGAAAGCCGATGCGCTGGTAGACGGGGCCAGAATGACGCTGGATGTGCTGCAGCCGGTTGGCGGATCAACTGTCGCCGCGCGGCGCGAACTGTCTGGAACGCTGAGCCCGGATGCGTGGGGAAAGCTGGCACCCGGCATCACCGATCTGATATCCGGACCGGTGGGCTTTGTCCTGAAGGTTGACGCTGATGGCCGGCAGGATGTCAATCTCGACCTCAAGCCGTCGAAACTCAAGGTTCCGGGCATCGGCTGGACCAAAGACAAGGGCATTGCCGCCAGCTTGCGGTTCGGGATGCAGACGGAAGGCGATGTGACCCGGCTCTCCGAGATGAAACTGTCCGGGGACGGGTTTGAATCAACCGGTGCGGTGACACTCAAGCAGGGGCGGTTGTCCACCGCGAAATTCGATCATGTTGCACTGTCGCCGCGGGACGATTACCGGGTCGATATCACCGGCAACGGCAATGCCTATCATATCAAGCTTGGCGGCAAGTCGATTGATGCGCGCCCGCTCATCGAGCTTGCCAAGTCCGCCGAAGGGGCGAGTGCGGAGGACAATTCGAAAGCTGCCACAATCGAGTTGTCCGGCGCTGTCGAGACAGTCTACGGTTATTCCGATGAAAGGCTTTCGTCGGGGAGCATAAGTTACAGCGGGCAGGGCGATCGCATCGAGCTTCTCGATTTCAAGGCGGTCACCAAGAGCGGCCAGGCGCTGGTGATGAAGGTTTCGGGCGGCAAGGCCGATGAAATTGTTGAGATTACCAGCGGCGATGCCGGCGCCATCACCCGGTTTGCCGGGGTCTATTCCCGGATGCGCGGCGGGCTGCTCAACGTCAGGCTCAAGAGCAGCGGCAGTCCCCTGCGCCGCGGCGTGATCGATGTGCGGAATTTCATGCTTGTCGGCGAGCCACGGCTTGAATCACTGGTGTCCACACCAAGCAAGAAGGACGGCCGGAGCCTCAAGGATGCGGCCAAGGCCGATGTCAACGTATCGCAGGCGCGCTTCGAGGTGGCCAATGCCCAGGTTGTGTCCGGCAATGGCGAACTCCGGGTCAGCGAAGGCATTATCCGCGGCCCGGAAATCGGCGCGTCGTTCCAGGGGCTGGTCCACGATGCCCAGGGCAACATGGACATGACCGGAACAATCATGCTTGCCTATGGCATCAACCGGTTGTTTGCAGAGGTGCCGGTGATCGGGCTGCTGTTGGGCAATGGCAGGGACCGCGGACTGTTCGGGATTACCTTCCGGCTTGCCGGCAAGACCGAATCGCCGCTTTTGCAGGTCAACCCGCTGTCGGTCATCGCGCCGGGTGTCTTCCGTTCGATATTCGAGTTCAGGCCCTGAATTTTGTAGGTCACAAAAAAGACCGCCGGATCCGGGGATCGGGCGGTCGTGTCTTTTTAAAGCTGTTGTCGCCGAAGATTATTGCGGGCGGACCAGTACGTGCTTCTTTTTGCCTAGCGACAGTTTGATCACGCCGTCATCATTGAGATAGCCGGTGTTGACCAGGGTCTTGTCGTCGCTGATTGCCACATCGTTGAGCTTGATGGCGCCACCCTGCACGTGACGGCGGGCTTCACCGTTGGAGCCGGCCAGACCAGCCTGAACGAACAGCGCCAAGAGGCCGATGCCGGCCTCAAGCTCGGATGAGGCCACCGTGATGGTGGGCAGATCGGTTGCGGTCCGGCCTTCCTCAAACGTCTTGCGCGCGGTCTCTGAAGCCTGCTCGGCTGCGGCGCGGCCATGCAGCATGGCGGTGACTTCGGTCGCCAGAACCTTCTTGGCCTCGTTGATCTCGGCGCCACCCAGGGCTTCAAGCCGGGCAACCTCATCCAGCGGCATGGTGGTGTAGAGCTTGAGGAAGCGACCGACATCGGCGTCCTCGCTGTTGCGCCAGTATTGCCAGAACTCGTAGGCGCTGAGCATGTCGGCGTTGAGCCAGACCGCGCCATTGGCGGATTTGCCCATCTTGGCGCCCGATGATGTGGTCAGCAGCGGCGAGGTCAGCGCGTAAAGCTGCGGGCAGTCCATGCGGTGACCGAGGTCGATGCCATTGATGATGTTGCCCCACTGGTCCGATCCGCCCATCTGCAGGCGGCAGCCATAGCGCTTGTTCAATTCGACGAAGTCGTAGGCCTGGAGGATCATGTAGTTGAATTCCAGGAACGACAGCGATTGCTCGCGGTCGAGCCGGGTCTTGACGGAATCAAACGCCAGCATGCGGTTGACCGAGAAATGACGGCCGACATCGCGCAGGAATTCGACGTAGTTGATGCCCATCAGCCAGTCGGCGTTGTTGGCCATCACCGCATCTTTCGGACCGTCACCGAAATCAAGGTAGTTGGCAAACACGCTCTTGATGCCGGCGATGTTCTCGTCGATCAGTTCGGGTGTCAGCAGTTTGCGGGCTTCATCCTTGAAGGACGGATCGCCGATCATGCCGGTGCCGCCGCCCATCAAGGCGATGGGGCGATGGCCGGTCTTTTGCATCCAGTGCAGCATCATGATCTGGATCAGACCGCCGGCATGCAGGCTCGGCGCGGTCGGATCGAAGCCGATATAGGCAGTCACGGTCTCGTTCCGGAACAAATCATCAAGACCCGACTCGTCGGAGGTCTGGTGAATGAACCCGCGCTCGGAAAGAGTGCGCAGGAAATCGGACTTGAAGGCTGACATATCACTGTCCTTGCGGTTATCTCGGCTGTACCGGAAACAAATCGGGCGTCGACCGGTGTGTGGCGCCCGGGCGGGCCTTTAACACTAGCGGCAGGCGCATTCAACTGAAGCCGGCCAATTGCAGATGCTGACGTGGGTTGTGCGCGCATGTAGGTTTCCGGTTGACAGCAAGGCTGATTCTCTCCGGCAGCGGGGCAGCACAGGCAGCGGGAATGAATTCAATGGCGACACACGACACGGCGATGCGGGCAATCGGGCTGATGAGCGGCACCTCGATGGATGGCATTGATCTGGCCATGCTGGAAACCGACGGCGATGGCATTGTGCGGCGAGGCCCCTCTGCATTCACGCCCTACGACGCGCGGTTTCGCAAGCGGCTGGAGCAATCCCTGGACGTTGCCAAGGCGATCAAGCAGCGCGACGAACGTCCGGGCGATCTCGCCGAACTGGAGAGCGAACTGACGGACCGGCATGCCTTCGCTGTCGGGGCGTTTCTGGCGCGCGAGGGGCTGGGTGCGGGGGATGTCGATGTGATCGGTTTTCACGGCCAGACGGTGCTGCACCGGCCGCTCGACGGGTTGACGGTGCAACTGGGCGATGGCGAGCGGCTGGCCAAACGGCTTGGCATCGACGTGGTTTTTGACCTTCGCGCCCACGACATGCGGCTGGGCGGGCAGGGCGCGCCGCTGGTTCCAGGCTATCACCGCGCATTGGCTTCAGGGCTGACGGGCGAATGGGCCGACGAAAAACCGGTTGTGTTCGTCAATATCGGCGGCATCTCGAACATCACCTATATCGGGAAAGACGGCGAGTTGCTGGCATTTGACAGCGGCCCCGGCAACACGCTGATCGACCAGTGGGTGGCGCGCCATGCGGGCATCCCCTACGATTCAGGCGGTGCCATCGCATCGGAAGGCCGGGTGCTGGCGGGTCTCGCAAACCGCTATCTGGAATCGCCGTTCTTCTCGGCCAAGGACCGCATATCGCTGGATCGCAACGATTTCGTGTTGCCCGATGACACCGAAGCCGGGCTCGAAGACGGGGCGAGGACGCTGGCCTTTGTGACCGCGGCGGCGATCGCCAAGGCCCAGACGCATCTGCCGGACAAACCCAGATTATGGATCCTGAGCGGCGGCGGGCGGCACAACCGGTTGATCGTCGAGGACCTGACGGTGGCCGCACGGCACACCGGTCGCGTGATTGTCGCCGAAGAGGCCGGGCTCGATGGAGATTCGATGGAGGCTGAAGCCTGGGCCTGGCTGGCGGTGCGCTCGCTCAGGGGGCTGGCCCTGACCTATCCCGGCACCACCGGCGTGAGCGAACCCGCGACCGGAGGCGTGCTGGCACGGGGCCGAGCCGTTCAAGCTGCGCGAGGTGACCTGCCAGGCGGCGATTGACGCGACAAACAGACCGGTAAACGGGTGTAGCCTGTTGCAGCCAGACCGTTCGCGGACATTCGAAACACAAGCACAAAGCGTCGCAAGAGAACAGCCCGGGACCAATCGCTCAAAGGGTGAGGGCGGACTTCGCCACGTTCCGCGCCGGACATGACATACATCAATGCAGCCGGTTTCCAGGCCTGTAGTGTTCCACTTCATGAGGTTTACGGAAGTGGACAGGCGATGAAAACAGGACTCCGCGATTTCACGCCAGCCGTTGACTTGACGGCCACCGGTGGCACCGGTCCGGTCCGCAGGCAAAGGCCGCTTTATGTCGATTTGACGCCACCGTGCAGCCATGCCTGTCCGGCGGGCGAAAACATCCGCGGCTGGCTTGACCAAGCCCAGGCCGGGCGTTACCGGCAGGCCTGGGAGCTGCTGGTGGCCGACAATCCGATGCCTGCGGTTCATGGCCGGGTTTGCTATCATCCGTGCGAGAGCGGATGCAACCGCGGCCAGGTCGATGCGCCGGTCAGCATTCACGCGGTTGAGCGGTTTCTGGGGGATCTGGCCAATCAGGAAGGTTGGGGTTTCACCGTCGCAAAGCCAAAATCGGGCAAGAAAGTACTGGTTGTCGGAGCCGGGCCGAGCGGCCTGTCTGCCGCCTATCATCTGGCCCGGCTTGGCCACCAGGTCGAAATCCGCGAGGCCGGACCGGTTGCCGGCGGGATGATGCATTTCGGAATTCCGGCCTACCGGCTGCCACGCGCCGAACTGGCGCGGGAGGTGGCCCGGGTGGAAGCGCTGGGTGTCCGGATCGTCACCAATCACAAGGTGAGCGATCTGTTGGCGGAGAAACAGGAAGGCGGTTTCGACGCGGTTTTCGTGGCGATTGGCGCAGGGCTGGGAAAGCGGGTCGATATCCCCGCCCGCGACGCCGCGCGGGTTGTCGATGCGGTCTCGGTCCTGCACGATGCCAGCGAAGGCAAGCCGCTGCTGCTTGGCCGGCGGGTCATCGTCTATGGCGGCGGCAACACCGCGATGGATGCCGCCCGCACCGCCAAACGACTGGGTGCCACTGAAACGTTGATTGTCTACCGGCGTGACCGCGACCACATGCCCGCCCACCAGTTCGAAGCGGAGGAGGCGCTGGCCGAGGGAATCAAGATCAAGTGGCTGACGGCGATCAAGGATATTTCAGGCTCCGAACTCACCGTTGAACGGATGAAGCTGGACGAGGGCGGGAGGCCCAGGGCCACCGGTGAATATGAAACACTGACAGCGGACGCGGTTGTACTGGCGCTCGGCCAGCAGAGCGACAGTCATTTCCTGCGCGATGTTCCGGGCATTGAATTTACCGCTGATGGCGCCGTCAAGGTAGGGCCGGAGCTGATGACCGGCGCCACCGGGATCTTTGCCGGCGGCGATCTGATCCCGGGCGAGCAGTCGGTGACGATTGCGACCGGACAGGGCAAACGCGCCGCGCGCAATATCGACGCCTGGCTGAATGACGCGACCTGCACGGCAGAGGCGGCAGCGCCGATCGTCGGGTTCGAGATGCTGCATCTTCCGGTCTATTCGGACGCCGATGCGCGCATGCAACGCGAGCTTCCGGTGGAGGCGCGGCTTGAGGACTTTTCCGAGATCATCGCCGGGCTGAACGATGCCGAAGCGCGTTACGAGGCGCAGCGCTGCTATTCCTGCGGCGACTGTTATGAATGCGACAATTGCTACGCGGCTTGCCCCGAGCAGGCCATCATCAAGCTCGGGCCGGGAAAGCGCTATGCTTTCGACTATGACAAATGCACCGGCTGCGCGGTCTGTTTCGAGCAATGTCCCTGCCACGCCATCGACATGATCCCGGAGAATGCGTCCCATGGCCAAGCGTGAAAGTTCAAAGGCCACGATGGATGGCAACTCCGCGGTTGCCCATATCGCCTACCGTGTAAACGAGGTCTGCGCGATCTACCCGATCACGCCGTCCTCACCGATGGCCGAACTGGCCGATGAATGGACCATGGCGGGGATCACCAATATCTGGGGCAATACTCCGGTAATCCAGGAGATGCAGAGCGAGGGCGGGGCTGCGGGCACTGTTCATGGTTCGCTGCAGGCCGGTGCCCTGACGACGACATTTACCGCCTCGCAGGGCTTGCTGTTGATGATCCCGAATATGTTCAAGATCGCCGGCGAACTGACGCCTGCGGTCTTTCACGTGGCGGCGCGGTCGATTGCAACGCAGGCGCTGTCCATTTTCGGCGATCATTCGGATGTGATGGCGGTCAGGTCTACCGGCTTTGCCATGCTCGCCTCGAACTCGGTGCAGGAAGCCCATGACATGGCACTTGTGGCCCAGGCATCGACGCTGAAATCGCGGATTCCGTTTGTGCATTTCTTTGACGGGTTCAGGACCTCGCACGAGGTCAACACGCTGAGGCTGATCGACGATTTGGATATCAGGGCGATGATCGATGACGATCTGGTCAGGGCGCATCGGGATCGCGGGCTCAGCCCCGAGCATCCGTTTGTGCGCGGAACCGCGCAAAATCCGGATGTATTCTTTCAGGGCCGCGAAGCGGCAAGCAGATTTTATGCGGCTACACCGGATATTGTTGCGGGGGAAATGGCACGGTTCGCGGAATTGACCGGACGCGCGTACCAGCCATTCGAATATTTTGGCGCGCCGGATGCCGAACGGATTATTCTGATCATGGGATCGGGCGCCGAAGTCGTTCGCGAGACTGTCGCCGATCTGTGCGCTCGCAGTGAAAAGCTGGGCATGGTCACGGTTCGGCTCTACCGGCCGTTTTCGGTCAGGCATTTGCTGGCGGTACTTCCCCAAAGCTGCCGCTCAATCGCCGTGCTCGACCGCACCAAGGAACCGGGCGCCACGGGCGAGCCGCTTTATCTCGATGTCGTGGCAGCGCTGGCCGACGCCGTTGCCGAGGGCACCTATGGCCACATGCCGAGAATTGTCGGCGGACGTTACGGCCTGTCGTCGAAAGATTTCACGCCGGCCCAGGCAAAAGCTGTGTTCGATGAACTGGCAAAGCCCAAACCTAAAAACGGCTTCACTGTCGGCATCAATGACGACGTCATGCATACCAGTCTCGAGGTCGATGAAAGCTATCAGACGGAACCCGCCGATGTGGTTCGGGCGGTATTTTTCGGGCTGGGGTCGGACGGAACCGTTGGCGCCAACAAGAACAGCGTCAAGATCATCGCCGAAGACGCGGAGAGCTATGCACAGGGCTATTTCGTCTATGATTCCCACAAATCCGGGGCCCAGACGGTGTCGCATCTCAGATTCGGGCCTCACCAGATCCGGGCTCCCTACCTGATCCGTTCGGCAAGCTTCGTGGCCTGTCACCAGTTCCAGTTCGTCATGAAGAGCGACGTGCTGAAGCTGGCGGCGCCCGGCGCGACCTTCCTGCTCAACAGCCCTTATGGACCTGAGGAGGTGTGGGCGCAGCTGCCGCATGCGATGCAGCAACAGATCATTGCCAAGGGGCTGAAATTTCATGTCATCGACGCGATGTCGGCGGCCCATGAACTTGGCCTCGGCGGCCGCGTCAACACCATCCTGCAGACGTGTTTTTTTGCGCTGTCGGGAGTGCTGCCGCGCGACGAGGCCATTGAGCGCATCAAGCACTCGATTTCCAAGTCCTATGGTCGCAAGGGCAAGAAAATTGTCGAGAAGAACTTTGCCGCCGTCGACGGCGCGCTTGGCCGCTTGCATCAAGTCAAGGTTCCAGCCCACGCGTCGAGCCCGTTCGAACGACCGCCAACCGTTCCGGACGACGCACCGGACTTCGTGCGCCGGGTAACGGCGCGGATGATGGAAGGGGATGGCGACCTGATCCCGGTCAGCGCCATGCCGGTGGACGGCACCTTTCCATCGGGAACCGCGGCCTGGGAAAAACGCAATATTGCCGAGGAAGTGCCAATCTGGCGCGAGGGCCTGTGCATCCAGTGCGGGCAATGCAGTTTCGTCTGTCCGCATTCGGTCATCCGCGCGAAATATTTTGACAGTCCGATGCTGGAGGGCGCGCCGGAGAGCTTCAAATCGGCCCCGGTCAATGCCCGCGGTTATCCCGATATTCTGTTTTCGCTGCAGTTTCACATAGAAGACTGCACCGGTTGCGGGCTGTGTGTCGAGGCCTGTCCCGCCCACAGCCTGACCGAGCCGAACGTCAAGGCAATCAATCTGGCGGAAAAGACCGATGATATCGTCGAGACAGGGCGGGACACGATCGGATTCTTCCAGACGCTGCCGGTCAATGACCGGGCCCGCGTCGATTTCGCCAATGTGCGCGGCGTGCAGTTCCTCGAACCTCTGTTCGAATTTTCCGGAGCCTGCGCCGGTTGTGGTGAAACACCCTATGTCAAGCTGCTGTCCCAGCTCTTCGGCGACCGGCTGATGGTGGCCAATGCCACCGGCTGTTCCTCGATCTATGGCGGCAACCTTCCGGTCACGCCGTGGACCAAGAATGCCGAAGGCCGCGGGCCTGCATGGTCGAATTCGCTGTTTGAGGACAATGCCGAATTCGGTCTGGGCTTCCGTCTCGCCGCCGACAAGCATCTGGACATGGCCCAATCGCTGCTCAAGCAACTTGCCGGGTCTGTCGGGGAGGATCTGGCAGCAGACATACTGACCGCTCCGCAAATCCGGGAATCCGAGATCCGGGATCAGCACGAGCGGGTCGCCCGGCTCAAGCTGCGGCTTCTGGAAGTGCGAGACAATGCCACCGCGCTGGACCTGCTTTCCGTCGCCGACCATCTGGTCAGGCGCAGCGTCTGGATCGTGGGCGGTGACGGCTGGGCCTATGACATCGGCTATGGCGGGCTCGATCACGTTCTGGCAAGCGGCCGGAACGTCAATGTTCTGGTGATGGATACCGAAGTCTATTCCAACACCGGCGGGCAGGCGTCCAAGGCCACGCCGCTGGGGGCAATCGCCAAATTTGCGGCGGCCGGCAAGCGCACGGCGCGCAAGGACCTGGCGCTCCAGGCCATCGCCTACGGCAATGTCTATGTCGCGCAGGTGGCGATGGGCGGCAATCCGCAACAGACCCTGCAGGCGTTTCGTGAGGCGGAAGCCTATGACGGGCCGTCGCTCATCCTCGCCTACAGCCATTGCATCGCACATGGCTACGATCTGCGCCAGGGCTTGAGCCAGCAGGACAAGGCAGTGGCGAGCGGTTACTGGCCGCTGATGCGCTACAACCCCGAACTGCGTGAAACCGGTCAGGCTCCGTTCCAGCTGGATTCGCCGCGCCCGGCGCTGCCGTTCAGGGATTATGCCTACAATGAACTGCGCTACAGCGCGCTTGCCGCCAGCCGTCCGGTGGAGGCTGCCGCATTGCTGAAAGAGGCGCAGAAGGCGATTTTGGACAAGTACAACACCTATGAGGAATTCGCGCGGATGGCCGGAGGACCGGATGCGTCGAAGGTCATGGGCGCGGCGCGAAAGCTATAATCCGGGAAACCCTGTTGCCCGACTGGAGACTGCGGACATGGACCTGACCACCACCTATCTCGGGCTCACGCTCACAAGCCCGCTGGTTGCGAGCGCAGGCCCGCTGAATTCGAAACTGGACAATCTCAAGCTGCTTGAGGGGCATGGCGCCGGGGCAGTGGTGCTGCCTTCCGTTTTTGAGGAGCAGATCGTGCGCGAGCAGGCACTGATCGAGGATCTGGTCGACAGCGGTGCGGATAGTTTTGGCGAAGCGCTGAGCTATTTTCCCGCACAGACTTCCTATGCGTTCGATACGTCGCGTCACCTTTGCCTCATCGAGAACGCCGCCACTGCGCTGGAAATCCCGGTGATCGCCAGCCTCAATGGCGTTACCGACAGCGGCTGGGTCGATTATGCGCACGACATGGAAAGCGCGGGCGCGCAGGCGCTGGAACTCAATATCTATTTCATTCCCTCCGATCCGACTGTTGATGGCGGCGATGTCGAACGGCGCTATCTCGACATAGTTCACGCAGTGGCGTCGGCGGTCAAAATCCCCGTCGCCGTCAAGATCGGTCCCTATTTCAGTTCGCCCGGCAACATGGCCGTGAAACTGGTAGAGGCCGGCGCCAGTGGCCTGGTCCTGTTCAACCGGTTCTATCAGCCGGACATCGATCCGATGCGGTTGTCGGTCGAGACCAGTCTGGATCTGTCCCATGCTTACGAAATGCGGCTTCCGGTGTTGTGGATCGGCGTTCTGGCGGGGCGCATCGATGCATCGCTGGCGGCGACCACAGGGGTGGAGCGGGCCGAAGATGTGGTGAAGTACCTGCTGGCGGGTGCTGACGTTGTCATGACCACCTCGTCGCTGCTGCGTAACGGGCTTTCCCACATGCGGGTGCTCTCGGATGGACTGAAAGACTGGCTGGGCACGCGGGGGCTGAACTCGCCGGACGATATTCGCGGCAAGCTCAGCCATGGCAACGTGGCTGATCCGGAAGCCTACGAGCGCGCCAACTATATCCGGACGCTGCAGGATTTCGGGTTGAAGTGAGGAATATCGTGCTGAACCCGGGCGAGGAGGCCCGTGTCACGCGTTAAAAGTAAAAACATGGTATCTGTTGGTGTGCCGGAAACATGCATCTCACCGGCCTATTGCGAGGGAATTCCTAACCCATGAGCAGACAATCAACTGATGTGATCACCCCGGCCTGCGATGTGCCGCAAGTATCGGAAGCCGATATCGTTGCGATCTGCCAGGCCTATGGCAATGACCAGCACCGGATGCTGGATATCCTGCGCGACGCACAGGACCGGTACCGCTGCATATCGCCGCAAATCATGACCATCGTTGCTCGGCAGACCGGACTGACGCGGGTTGCAGTGGAAGGTGTGGCGAGCTTTTATTCATTCCTGTCGCTGACGCCGAAGGGACGGGTTACCATCCGGCTTTGCGATGACATCATTGACCGGTTTGCCGGTCTGGCTGAAGTGGTGCAGGCGTTTGAAAACGAGCTGGATATCAAGGTCGGCCAGACCTCCGGCGATGGCGCCTTTTCGCTCGAATACACACCGTGCATCGGCATGTGCGATCAGGCGCCGGCGGTGATGATCAACAATGTTGTCGTTACCAACCTGACTGCGGACAAGGCGCGGGACATCGCCAGATCGCTGAAATCGGGGCGGACCCCGGAGCAACTGATCAGCACACGTTTCGCCGAGCTTTCCGCTCATGAACGCGTCACGCGGATGGTCGAGAACAATATCCGGCATGCGGGCGCCGTGTTGCTCGGACCGGTTCCCGACAATGCCGGATTGAAAAAGTCGCTCGATCTGACGCCGGTGCAAATCGTCGACCAGATCGAGGCAAGCGGTCTGCGCGGGTGCGGCGGCGCAGGATTTTCGGCGGGAAGGAAATGGCGGGTTGCTGCCAGCGAACCGGCCGAGCGGCGCTATGTGTTGTGCAATGCCGACGAGGGAGAACCGGGCACCTTCAAGGACCGGGTGCTGCTGACCGAACGTCCGCACCTGATGGTCGAGGGCATGACCATCGCGGCAAGAGCCGTGGGCGCCACCGAAGGGATCATCTATCTCAGGGGCGAATACATCTACCTGCAAGATCTGCTGCAGGGTGTTGTGGACCAACGCCGCGCCGGCGGGCTGCTTGGCGAACAGATCATGGGCGTTGACGGCTTCGATTTCGACATACGCATCCAGATGGGGGCAGGGGCCTATATCTGCGGCGAGGAGGGGGCGCTGATCAGTTCCTGCGAAGGTTTGCCGGGCGAGCCGAAAACCCGTCCGCCTTTTCCGGTCAATCGCGGCTATCTCGGCTTTCCGACCGTGGTCAACAATGTCGAGACGTTTTGCAACGCGGCGCGGATCATGGATCGCGGCGCTGACTGGTTCTTTGCCATGGGCAGACACAGCAGCCACGGTTCAAAGCTTTTCAGTGTTTCCGGCGACTGCCTGAATCCGGGCGTCTACGAGCTGCCCTATGGACTGCAGGTGCGCGAAATCCTGGAAATGGCCGGCGGCGAAGATGCTGCAGCCGTCCAGGTCGGCGGCCCGTGTGGAACCATGATCGGGCGGGACAGTTTCGACCGGCGGCTGGCCTTTGACGATCTGGCAACCGGAGGGGCAATCATTGTCTTTTCAGGCGAACGCAACATCCTGGAAATCGTCGAATATGACATGTCGTTCTTCGTTCACGAGAGTTGCGGTTATTGCACACCCTGCCGGGTCGGCAATGTCTTTCTGCAAAGGGCGATAGGCAAGTTTCGCAAAGGGCTCGCCAATCCCGAGGACATTGAATATCTCAAGGATCTCTCCGCCACGATCATCGAAACCAGCCGCTGCGGCCTGGGCATGACGTCGCCCAATCCGATCCTGTCGACGCTGGAGAATTTTCCGCTGGTCTATTCGGCGCTTGCCAAACCGTCACAGGACCGGATCCGGGCCACTTTTGATATCCAGTCGTCGATTGACGGCGCGCGCAAGCTGGCAAAGCGGCGTTCCTACATTTACGACAAGGATTTCAGCCAATGAGCGGACCTGAATTCACTTTTGTCATCGACGGGGTCGAAATTACGGCCACGCCGGGCCAGACCATCATGGAGGCTGCCGACGCGGCGCATGTCTATATTCCGCGGCTTTGCGATCACGAAGGCTTGCGGCATCAGGGCAGTTGCCGGGTCTGCACGGTCAAGGCGGACGGGCGCAGCGTTTCAGCCTGTACGCAACCGGCAGCGCCGGGGTTGGCCGTCGAGAATGAAACTACCCATCTCAACAAGTTGCGGCGGGATCTGGTGGAAATGCTGTTTCACGAGGGCAACCACCTTTGCCCGATCTGCGAGGCGAGCGGCAATTGCGAGTTGCAGGCCATGGCCTATCGCCTCGAGATGACAACGCCGACCAGGTTTCCCTATCTCGAGCCCAGCCGAGCGGTCGATGCCTCCCATCCCGACATTGCACTTGATACCAACCGCTGCATCAGTTGCGGCAGGTGTATCCGCGCCTCGCAGGATGTCGATGGCAAGGGTGTCTTCGGCTATGTCGGCCGCGGCATTCACCGCCGCGTAGCCGTCAATGGCGAGGATCTCGCCAACACCGATGCGGCGCTGGGCGATGACGCGATTTCGGAAGGCGTCTGCCCGGTTGGCTGCATCATCCGCAAGGGCATAGGCTTTGCCAGGCCGATCGGCGAACGCCAATTCGACAAGGAACTGATCGGCTACGATATTGAAAGCAAGCGCGATGAGTGAGGTCAGGAAAGCCAGGATTGCGACGACATCGCTGGCCGGCTGCTTCGGCTGCCACATGGCCATCCTCGACATCGACGAGCGTCTGATCGAGTTGATGAAACTGGTCGAGTTCGATCGTTCGCCGCTGACCGACATGAGGAAATTCACCCAACGTTGCGACATCGGCATTATCGAAGGCGGCTGCTGCAATGAAGAAAATGTCCATGTTCTCAGGGATTTTCGGCGCAACTGCGATGTGCTGATCGCGATCGGGCAATGTGCGATCATGGGTGGGCTGCCGGCAATGCGCAACGCCATCATGCATTCCCAGACACCGTTGCGCGATTGTCTCGAGGAAGCTTTCATCACCGGAAAATATATCCGCAATACCACGCACGACATACCCAACGATCCGGCTTTACCGCTGCTGCTCGACGAGGTTTATCCGTGTTCGGAAGTCGTCGAGATCGATTACGAGATCCCGGGCTGCGCGCCCTCGGGTGATATAATCTTCAACACGCTGGCCGGCCTGCTGACGGGCAAGTTTGAAGGTTTTGAACGCAAGATGATCAGATTTGACTGAGCGAGCGGGAGCGGTAGGACATGGGTGAACCAAGACTGATCGAAATCTCGCCGATTACACGCGTGGAAGGCCACGGCAAGGTGACGATTCATCTCGACCGCAACAACCAGGTGGATGAGGCGCGTCTGCATATCGTCGAATTCCGCGGCTTCGAGCGGTTCATTCGCGGACGCCTGCTGTGGGAGGTTCCGGTCATCGTGCAGCGGCTTTGCGGCATCTGCCCGGTCCGGCATCA
>NZ_JBDWHW010000206.1:0-5664 GCF_039975035.1 Hoeflea sp.
GGATGGCAGCACAACACAAACCGGCTTTCCGTCGAGTTCCCCCATCAGGGTTTTCAGCACCCGGGCCGGCGGCTCATCCAGCGCTTCGGCCGCCTGCATGCCGATGCGCTCGGCGTCAGGATCATACTCATAGCTGTGAACCGAAAATTCGATGCCTGACCTGGCGAGGGCCTGGGTGGCGCGGGTTGTCTTGGCTATTTCCCTTCTCCTTCAATCGAAGAACTGCTCGTAGAGCTCAGGCTTGAAGCCGATCAACAGCCGATCATCCGCTTCGAGCGCAGGGCGCTTGATCATGGACGGCTGCGCCAGCATCAGCGCAATCGCCTTGTCGGTGTCGAGATGCTGCTTTTCGGACTCGTGGAGCTTGCGGAAGGTCGTTCCGGAGCGGTTGAGAACGGTTTCCCACCCCGCAGCATCACACCAGCGCCGAAGCTGCGGCTCATCGATTCCGCTGGTCTTGTAATCGTGAAACTCAGCCTCGATCGCATGGTCCGCAAGCCAAGCGCGCGCCTTCTTCATCGTGTCGCAGTTCTTGATACCGTAGATCGTGACCGTCATGTCCTGGTTCTCCGCGACGTCCGGTCATGGGCGACCAGCACTCAGAATTGGATTTCCGCTTTATCATCCCAGCTCCCGACCGGACATGGGTCCTGGCGGATTTTTACCTCGGGGTTCCCGATTCCGCCAGAAAGACGTTGAAAAGTATCGGGCGGACGATGTTTTGACATGCGGGATTGTATCTCATCAAGAGATCCGAAGACGGGCGGCGCAAGCCGCCCGCACTGAAGGCATCATACTCGTTCAGCTGGCTTGTGACAGACAGGTGCTCATCGAAGTCGCCATGTTGCGAATAAGTTGAAAGTAGAGATCCGGACCGTTTTCAAGTTCGGCTCCAAGCGGATCGATGACACCGGCCCTGGCTCGCGTACCCTCGGTGACCGTGGAAACCAGTTTTGGCTCGAATTGCGGCTCGGCGAAGACACAGGCCGCTCCCAATTCCTTCACCCTTGCACGAATCTCGGTGATTCGCTGGGCGCCCGGCATGACTTCGGGCGACACCGTGATCGAGCCCGAGGCTGTCACGCCAAACCGGTTCTCGAAATAGTGGTAGGCATCGTGAAAGACGATGAAGCCCTTCTGCTTGACCGGATCAAGCTCGGTCTGAACTTCGGCAATCAACGCATCGAGTTTTGCCGTGACCGCTTCGGCATTGGCTTCGTATTTGCCCGCATTGGCAGGATCGGCAGCCGCCAGTGCCTCCTCGATTTCGTGCACCATGGCCTTGGCGTTGACCGGATCAAGCCAGACATGGAAATCGAATTCTCCATGGGCGTGGTCCTCATGGCCTTCCGCTTCGGCGTTTTGGGCATGATCCTGATCCGCTTCGACTGTATTCTCGTTGTCGTGGGCATGATCGTCATGACCGGCCTCATCACCATGATCGTGTTTTTCGAAAGCGCCGCCTTCGCGAAAACCCAGTTTCAGCAGATCAGGCGCATCAATCAGTTCGACGGACTTGGCCTGCGCACCAACCGTTTCCAGCGGCTTTTCCAGGAAGGCTTCGAGTTCATGGCCAACCCAGAAAATGATATCGGCTGATTCCAGCATCTGCGCCTGCGAGGGTTTGAGGGCGTAGTTGTGGGGCGAACCCGCCCCCTCAACGATCAACCCCGGATCTCCGGCACCTTGCATGACCGCCGCGACCAGCGAATGGACCGGCTTGATGGATGCCACCACCGTGATCTCTGCACTTGCCGAGACCGCGGATGCGGCAAGAAGTGTCGAGGCGAGAAGAAGTTTCCTGGCGCTGTTCATGTGGGATTGCTTCCTTTGTTCGAGAGGCGAGTATGTCACGTTATCTCATTACAAGATTGCGTTACGATATAACGTGTGCCATATAATGTGGCAATATCTTTCTTCGAATTGGCCGGAACGCAGTGTCAGACATCATTTCGAACCACCCTGAAGCACTTGTCACATTGGAAAACGCCGGAATATGCCGGTCCGGACGCTGGCTCGTGCGCGGCGTCGACATTTCCATTCAAAAGGGGGAAATCGTTACCCTGATCGGGCCGAACGGCTCGGGCAAATCGACGACCGCGAAAATGACGCTCGGCATCCTCAAGCCCGATGAGGGCCGGGTCAACCGCATGCCGGGTCTGCGGGCGGCCTATGTGCCGCAAAAACTCTCGATCGACTGGACCCTGCCGCTCACCGTGCATCGTTTCATGCGCCTGACAGGCCATGTCAGCGATCGGGAAGCAACTGAAGCCATGGCCGCCACGGGCGTCAGCCACCTGGCAAAAGCGGAAGTGCGCACCTTGTCCGGTGGCGAGTTCCAAAGGGCCATGCTGGCGCGCGCCATTGCCCGCAAACCCAACCTGCTGGTACTGGACGAGCCGGTGCAGGGCGTGGATTTTTCCGGAGAAATCGCGCTTTATGATCTCATCAAGAGTATTCGTGACCAGATGCATTGCGGCATCTTGCTGATCTCCCACGATTTGCACGTGGTGATGGCGGCAACTGACCGGGTGATCTGCCTTAACGGACATGTTTGCTGCTCGGGCACCCCGACTGCCGTTGCCTCAAGCCCTGAATACAAGGCGCTGTTCGGCGCGCGAGCTACCTCGACACTCGCGGTCTATCAGCATCATCACGACCATACCCACCTGCCCGATGGCCGGGTGCGCCATGGCGACGGCACCGTCACGGACCATTGCCACTCCGGCGATGGTCATCATCACCCTACCGACACACCTGCCGATGATGAAGCTCATCATGGCGGCGAAGGGAACCGCGATGCTTGAGGACTTCTTCACCCGCGCCCTTCTGGCCGGCGTCGGCGTGGCGCTGGTAACAGGACCGCTCGGCTGTTTCATCGTCTGGCGCCGTCTCGCCTATTATGGCGATACGCTGTCCCACGCGGCCCTGCTGGGCGTAGCGCTTGCCTTCCTGTTCGAGGTCAACATCACGCTGGCGGTTTTCGGCGTTTCGGCCTGCGTGTCGTTGGCGCTGTTGCTGTTGCAGAAACGGGCAACCCTTTCAGCCGACGCATTGCTTGGCCTGCTTTCGCATTCCGCACTCGCCCTGGGTCTGGTCGTCCTTGCGTTCATGACATGGATCCGTATTGATTTGATGGGCTTTTTGTTCGGCGATATCCTGGCCGTTTCCCGGATGGACATTTTCATTATCTGGCTGGGCGGCGCCGTGGTGCTCGCCATGCTTGTCGCAATCTGGCGACCCCTGTTTGCCGCAACCGTCAACAGCGAACTGGCAGAGGCCGAGGGCATGAACCCGGAACGCGCCAACATCATCTTCATGCTGCTGATGGCCGCAGTCATCGCGATCGCCATGAAAATCGTCGGCGTACTGCTGATTACCGCGATGCTGATCATTCCGGCCGCGACCGCCCGCCGGTTCTCCTCCGGTCCCGAACAGATGGCCATTGTGGCGGCCTGTCTTGGTGTCGCGGCGGTTATTGGCGGCCTGTTCGGCTCTCTGGAATGGGACACTCCGGCCGGACCAAGCATTGTCGTCGCAGCACTTGGCCTGTTTATCCTGTCGATTCTGCCATTGCCAAGATCGGCGTCAGGAAAGCATATTGCAGCGCAAGAAGGTGGCGCAGAGCACCAGAAAGGACCGCGGCCGTGACCGAGCATACTCATGCAATCGCCGATCTGACCAAAAACCAGTCGCTGGTGATGGGCGCGCTGACCAGGTCGGAAGGTCCGCTCAGCGCCTACACGATTCTCGACAGGCTGCGTGATAACGGCTTTCGCGCTCCGCTTCAGGTCTACCGCGCGCTCGACAAGCTGGTGGAGTTCGGACTCGTCCACCGTCTGGAGAGCCTGAATGCCTTTGTCGCCTGCAGCCATCCCGGATGCGATGGCGACGAGACAATTGCATTCATGATCTGCGAGAACTGCGGCCAGGTTAACGAGATCTCTGATGACCCCCTTGCAAAGCGGCTCAAGCAGCTTGCCGGCGAGGCGAGTTTCGCGCTGAAGAAAACCACCATCGAGCTGCGCGGCATCTGCAAAGCCTGCCACCCAGCCTGAAGTTCACGGCTTTGCCGGATCGAACAATGTCAGGCATCCTGTCCGCGCAAAAACCAGCGGTTTCACGCCGGGCCGGACAGGCCGCCTATTCCCACTCGATGGTTCCGGGCGGCTTGGAAGTGACGTCGTAGACGACGCGGTTGATGCCCTTGACCTCGTTGATCAGGCGCGTCGCAGTCTTGCCGAGGAAATCCATATCATAGGGATAGAAATCCGCGGTCATGCCGTCGACCGAAGTAACCGCACGGAGTGCGCAGACGAACTCGTAGGTGCGGCCATCGCCCATGACGCCGACGGTCTGCACCGGCAAAAGCACGGCAAAGGCCTGCCAGATGGTGTCGTAAAGACCGGCCTTGCGGATTTCGTCGAGATAGATGGCGTCGGCCTGACGCAGGATCTCGAGCTTGTCGCGGGTGATGCCGCCGGGGCAGCGGATTGCCAGGCCCGGTCCCGGGAACGGATGACGGCCGATGAAGCTGTCGGGCAGGCCGAGTTCTTTGCCCAGCGCCCGGACTTCGTCCTTGAACAGTTCGCGCAAGGGCTCGACCAGCTGCATGTTCATGCGCTCGGGCAGGCCACCGACATTGTGGTGCGATTTGATCGTCACCGAAGGACCGCCGGAAAATGACACGCTTTCGATCACATCCGGATAGAGCGTGCCCTGTGCCAGGAAATCGGCGCCGCCGATCTTTTTCGCCTCTTCCTCGAAGACTTCGATGAACAGCCGTCCAATGGTCTTGCGCTTGGTCTCGGGATCAGCCTCACCCTCAAGCTGCGAGATGAAGCGGTCCGACGCATCGACCAGCTTGAGCGACAAATTATAATGCTGGCGGAACATGGTGACGACATCGGCCGCCTCGTTCATGCGCATCAGGCCGTGGTCGACCAGGATGCAGGTCAGCTGATCGCCGATCGCTTCATGAATGAGCAGGGCAGCGACGGAGGAATCCACACCGCCGGACAGCGCGCAGATGACCTTTCCCGAGCCGACCTGATCGCGGATCTTCTGCACCATCTCGGCGCGGTAGGCGGCCATCGACCAATCAGCTTTCAAGCCGACGATCTTGTGCACGAAATTGGACAGAAGTTTCGCGCCGTCGGGCGTGTGCACCACTTCAGGATGGAACATGGTGGTGTAATAGCGCTTGTCTTCATTGACCGAGATGGCAAACGGCGCGTTCGGCGATGTGCCGATGACCTCGAAGCCGTCAGGCAGTTGAGTGACCCGGTCGCCGTGGCTCATCCACACCGGATATTTCTTGCCGACTTCCCAGAAGCCTTCAAACAACGGACTTGATTTGAGAATCTCGACATCGGCGCGGCCGAACTCGCGGTGGTGGCCGCCTTCGACATTGCCGCCGGTCTGCAGGCACAGGGTCTGCTGTCCGTAACAGATCGCCAGGATCGGCACGCCGGAGTCAAACACGGCCTGCGGCGCGCGCGGCGAGCCTTCGCGGGTGACTGAATCGGGCCCGCCGGAAAAAATCACGCCTTTCGGCTGCATCCGCTCGAAGCCTGCATCGGCCAGCTGGAACGGGACAATTTCGCAATACACGCCGGCTTCGCGCACGCGGCGGGCAATGAGCTGGGTCACCTGACTGCCGAA
>NZ_JBDWHW010000207.1:0-10818 GCF_039975035.1 Hoeflea sp.
CGGCGCACCGGATACACGAGAAAGTCGAGGCGCTGCACGGACCGGCCGACTGGCTGCTGGTGGCGCCGTGGGGCGCTCCTCTGGACGATCCGGCCAAGGGCTGCGTGTCGGTTTCAACCTTGCGCGATGCAATCCGCGGCGAGCAAAAATTGCGGCTCACCTATCATGACGAACAGGGATGCCGGACGGTCAGGACGGTGCGGCCGCTGGCTTTGGTCTACCACCTCGAATGCGTCATGCTGGCATGCTGGTGCGAGCTTCGCAGTGCATTCAGGCATTTCAGGACCGACCGGATCTATGGCTGCGACCTGCTGGACGAGCGCTTTGCCGGGCAGGGCGCCACGCTCAGGGGGTTGTGGCCGGATCAGCACCGGTGGGACCAAACTGTGCCGGAAACAGCGGAACAGATGTGAGCCGGCCGATCATCTGTTTCTGACCGGTCCTGTCACTCTGCTGACGGCGCCGGTGTCAGCATGGCGTCAACAAATCCGGAAATATCGATGCGCGGCAGTGCCGGTTCGCCGGCCAGTTGCTCAAGGCCGATGAGCGTTGCCAGCAGCAGCGAGGCGCGCGAGCGGGCTTCAGGGCCGGCCAGACCCGCGCCGCGCATCTGCAGGGTCAGGAACGCCAGCCGCTCGGCATCGGCGTCGCGCACCACCTTCTGGACCGCGTCGTCGCCGGCAGCCCAATGGCGAATCGCCGCCTCGGTCATCGGCCCGCCATAATCACGTTCAGGCATGGCGAGTACAGTTTCGAAAAGCCGGATGAACAGTTCGCGCGGCGACAGGTCGGCAGAGGTCATCGAGGTGATGACATCACGTGTCGCCATATGCCGCCAATGCTCGACCATCGCCGCCCTGAGTGCCGCCAGATCGGTGAAATGCCAATAAAACGAGCCCTTGGTGACGCCAAGCTCGCGGCAGAGATAATCGACGCGGATGGCCTTCGGGCCGGCGCTGGTGAGTAACCGGAACGCCGCCTTGATCCAGTCTTCGGGGGTGAGGGTGTCCTTGCCTGCCATACCTCACCATACTCGAAGTATTGTGCGGGACAAGGCCGCAATCCCTGCGGACTTGCGGATCGTCCGGCACAAACGCAAAAAAGGCCGGTCTCCCGGCCTTTTCAACTCCGGTGCGAACCGGAAATGCTATTTGCAGCTGGCGATCTGGTTCAGTGCAGCGGTGATGCCCTTGAGCGAGTAGCTGTAGGACGTGTCGGTGCCGCGGCGCGAAACCGCCTTGACCGTCATCGACGAGCCCGCCTTCATCGCCGCCACCAGTTGTGGCTCCTGGGCGGCGTTTTCCACCCATGCCGAACTGCCGCGGGTGAAGAAGGTGAAGTCACGCCCATCCACATTGACGGTTACCTTCGAGGATTCCTGCAAAGGATAGCCCATCATTGCATGCGGCTCATAGCTGACGTTCTGACCCGGACGCTGCGACACCAGAAAAAAGATGTCGCCGTGATCGACATTCGTCGGTGCTGAACTGATCGGTATCGACAGTACGTAGCAGACCTTGCTGCCATTTGAATCATATGAATACGCGCCCCAGGAATCAAACTGCTGGATCCTGGTGGGCGATTGCGCCGCCGCGGCGGCGGTCAATGCGAAAAGCGCCGTCACTGCGGTTGCGATTATCTTCCCAAACATGGCTTCCCTACCGGTTCTTGGTCCTGTGCCACAGCCGAATGGCCGTGACGGTTCCCGCTCGTTACGAGGTGATTGGTTCATTTTGACTTAATCCTGGTTACCAAACCGTCAATGATTCCCTTAACAGGTCAGCAATCTGGTCAGCGGTGTGGCTTGATGTGTCCCTTGCTCACCGTTTGTAACAATGCGAATCCGGCAACAGTTTGACCTTTGATAAATCCTGTGTAGGTGTTGACATGAAAGCGGCGAGGTGGCGACGGGTCGCATCGTGCATGCGGGGTTCTGCGCAGTTAATGTCGAATGACTTGAAAGAGCGGTTTGCCGGTCTCGCCGAGGCGGTCTCTGTCAGGCGGGACCAGGCGGCCTTTGCCGAACTTTTCGATTATTTCGCGCCGCGGCTTAAATCCTATCTGCAGCGGCTCGGCATGTCGCCTTCCCAGGCCGAGGAGATGGTGCAGGACGTGATGATCGTCCTGTGGCACAAGGCGGCGCTGTTCGATCCCGCCAAATCCTCGCTGGCGACCTGGCTGTTCCGGGTTGCGCGCAATCGCCGCATCGATGCGCTGAGACGCGACAAGAGCGGCCTGCTTGATCCGGAGGATCCGGCGTTGCAACCCTCCCGGCCCGAAGCCGCGGATGACATGATCGAAGCCGAGGAACGCGACGAGCGGGTCCGCAAGGCCATGCTCGACCTGCCTGAGGAGCAGGCAATGCTGGTGCGGCAGGCATTTTTCCTGGGCAAATCGCACAGCCAGATCGCCGAAGACACCGGCTTGCCGCTGGGCACGGTCAAATCGCGCATCCGGCTGGCGTTTTCGCGGATGCGGCGCAGTCTGGAAGCCGATGACGGCGAGATGACGCTGCATTAGAACGTCGATGATAGGGGTTATGCCGAAGCCTTGTTGCTTTCCGGGTTGCCTTCGGGAGCCGGATCCTTGTCAGCCGCGAAATTGGCCAGCGACCGGCGCGCCGCGATCCGGTGCGCTTCGGTCATGTTCGAGCGCACCGTGGCAATCGCCAGCGTCAGCACCGCGATATCATCGGAAAATCCGACAAAGGCCAGAATATCGGGAATGGCGTCCACCGGCATGATGAAATAGGCCAGCGCGCCAAGCAGCACGGCTTTTGCCTTGCCCGGCGTCTGCGGATCAAGTGCGCAATAATAAGCGGCCACCAGATCCTCGGCGAACGGGATCTGCCCTGCGGCCTTGCGGAAAGTCCGCCAGAACCCGGCCTGGACCGAGCTTTCATCCGCGCCTTGGCGCGTGCCGCCGGATTCGAGCTCCGGCTCGAGAATTTCGCCTTCGAGAGTGCGCATGCGGTGCCCTCCGGTTGTCGTTGCTTGTCTATATATGGTTCCTGGCGCCACCGGCTTCAATGAGTGCGGCCCTTCTCAGTGCTTCGCCTTTACGGCGATGCGGTCCATGGCCGTTGCAAGATCGAAGTCCAGCCCGGTCAGTCCGCCGGCGTCATGGGTGGTCAGACGGACGTCGACAGTGCGGTAGACATTTTTCCATTCGGGGTGATGATCGAGCTTTTCGGCGACCAGCGCGGCGCGCGCCATGAACCCGAAAGCTTCGCTGAAATCGGCGAACCGGAACTGTTTGGTCAACGCGGTTTCACCGGCGTCGATCTCCCAGGAGGAAACCGCGGCGAGCTTTTCGGCAACGGCCGTGCTATCAAGTCTTTGACGTTTCATGGTGTTCTCCGGAGCCAACAGGGCAGGTGTATGATCGATCTGAAGGTAGCCGATGGTGCGGACAGGACGCAACTTTCCCTGCTGTTTGTCTGCATGGGCAATATCTGCCGGTCGCCCTTGGCCGAGGGAATTTTCCGTCACAGTCTTGCCGGTGCGGGGCTTTCCGGGCTTGTCACGGTTGATTCGGCGGGTACCGGAAACTGGCATCAGGGCGATGCGCCCGATCCCCGCTCGGTCGAGACGGCGCAAAGCCACGGGATCGATATTTCGGCACAGCGGGCGCGGCAGGTGACGCTTGAGGATTTCGACCGCTTTGATCTGATTGTCGCGATGGACCGGTCAAACGAGGCGACGCTGCGGGCACGGGCGCCGTTGGCCAAGCAGGCCGGCATCGTGCTGTTTCTGGACCATAGCCTCAATCACCGGGCCGACATTCCCGATCCCTATTACGGCGGTGCCGACGGGTTCGAGGATGTCTATCAACTGCTGCGCGAGGGCTGCACTGCGCTGGTAGTGCGGCTCGGCAGGGAATTGCGCCAGCCGAGCGGATAGGCCTCCTCGACCAGGTAAGGCCCGCCGCCGACCGAATCGCGCGACGACATCACCACGAAACGTCCGACATCGAAGGGCGCGGTGCGGAAATTGCCGCGCGCGCCCAGATATTCCACCACGTCTCCAAGCCGCGCGTTGCGCAGCCGCGCCAGCGATACATGCGGCGAAAACCGGCGCGGATCGGGTCCGAGACCGAGGCGCTGACAGATCCGTTCGATTTCGGCCTGCAGCGCCTTGAGTTCGTTGGACTGTGAGACCCCTGCCCAGATCGAATGCGGCTTCTTGGACCCGAACGAGCCCATGCCCGACAGCGACAGCGAAAACGACGGGCGGTCGATGCGGTCGAAGGCGCTGATCAGTTCATCGGCGGTGGGCCCGTCGATATCTCCGATAAATCGCAAGGTGATGTGATAATTCTCGACATCAATCCAGCGTGCGCCGGGTAGGCCACCACGCAACAGGGAGAGCGACATGGCCGCATCCCGCGGGATTTCGAGAGCGGTAAAAAGCCTTGGCATCGCTGTTTCCCCCGAATCGTCGGATGACCTGAACGAATCACGACACGCGCCCCAGAGCAAGCACGCAGATCGCGTATCTGCTACGACCGGCCTGGCTACCGGGCCTTGATCAGAGCGATGAACTGCTCCGCAACAGGCAGGATGTTCTCCACCATCTTGTTGATTCCCTTGGCATTCGGGTGCATTCCGTCATTCAATTGCAGGCTCGGGTCGCCGGTGACGCCGTCGAGAAAAAAAGGATAAAGCAGGAGGTCATATTTTGCCGCGAGCTCGGAATAGATGGCGTTGAAGGAGGTTTCGTAGTCAGCGCCGAGATTGGGCGGGGCCAGCATGCCGGCCAGCAATACGGCGATGCCGCGCTGCTTGAGCCGCACGATCATGGCCTCGAGATTCTCGCGGGTCTTCTCGGGCGGCAGGCCGCGCAGCGCATCATTGGCTCCGAGTTCGAGAAGCACGGCATCGGTGCCCTCGGGTACTGACCAGTCAATCCGCGCCAGTCCGCCCGACGTGGTTTCGCCGGACACGCCGGAATCGATGATCGAGACGTCGTGTCCGCGCGCCCGCAACGCGGCTTCGAGCCGTGCCGGAAAGCCTTCGTCCGCCTGAAGGTTATAGGCCGCCATCAGGCTGTCGCCGAAACCGACGATCTTGATTTCGTCAGCAGCCGATGTCTGTACGGCGGTGGCGGTCAAGCCGAATGTGAGACACAATGCGGCGATCAAGACCTTAAAACGCATGGGGTAAACCTTTAAAACGCAAGGGTGGGCTCCTAAGTGGTCGAGATCAGACAGTTCATGCCCGATCGCCTCTTCTCCTCCATATAGGATATCCCGCCCGTGTCTCAATCCATTGCCAAACCCATTGTCACATTGCGGCAGGCCAATCTGACACTGGGCAACGGCGCCTCGTCGGTGCATGTGCTCAAGGGCATCGATATCGATATCGCGGCTGGCGAGTCGGTGGGCATCGTCGGACCCTCGGGATCGGGCAAGTCCACGCTTTTAATGGTGGTTGCCGGGCTTGAACGACTTGATTCGGGCGAGGTTGATGTCGCAGGGCAGGCCTTGCACGCGTTAAGCGAGGATGCCGTCGCCGCCGTGCGCGGGCGCTCGATCGGCATCGTGTTTCAGTCGTTTCACCTCATTCCCAACATGACGGCGCTTGAAAATGTTGCCGTACCGCTGGAGCTTGCCGGCAAGGCCAATGCCTTCGAGCGGGCGCGCGAGGAACTGATCGCCGTCGGTCTTGGCGACCGGCTGACGCATTATCCGGGGCAACTGTCGGGCGGCGAACAGCAGCGGGTGGCGATTGCCCGGGCGCTGGCGCCAGACCCGGTGCTGATCGTGGCGGATGAGCCGACAGGCAATCTTGACGGCGAAACCGGCAGGCAGATTGCCGATCTGCTGTTTGCCAAGCAGGCCGAGCGCGGCGCTACGCTGTTGCTGGTCACCCATGATGTGACGCTGGCCGAGCGGTGCGACCGGCAGATCGCGGTCAGATCGGGCCGGATTGTCGATGAGCACGGCGTTGCCGCCGCGAGCCAGGTGGTCGCCTGATGGCGTCGCATCGGGGGAACGGCCTGCAGATCGGGCTGGCGGCGCGGTTGGCGTTTCGCGAGTTGCGCGGCGGGCTTTCCGGATTCTACATCTTTTTGGCCTGCGTGGCGCTCGGCACCGGCGCGATTGCGGGGGTCAACTCGGTCTCGCAGATGATGACCGGATCGATCGCGTCGGAAGGCAAGACCATTCTGGGCGGCGATATCCGGTTCGAAATCGACAATCGTGACATAGGCGATGCCGAACGCGCCTATATTGAAGGGCTCGGCACTGTTTCGGCCGGCGCCAACATGCGCACCATGGCGCGCAAGCCCGACGGCTCGGACCAGTCGCTTGTCGAACTGCGCGCCGTCGATGACGCCTATCCGCTCTATGGCGGTTTCCAGACCGTGCCGGCGATGCCGATATCGGAGGCGTTTGCCGAGAAAGACGGAGTATATGGCGCTGCGGTCGCGCAGATCCTGCTCGACCGTCTCGGTCTCGAGGTTGGTGATACGCTGCTTGTCGGACAGGCGGAGTTGCGCATTCGCGGCGTCATTGCCACCGAACCCGATGCGCTGTCGGAAGGTTTCGGCTTCGCGCCGCGGTTGATGCTGTCGCGTCAAGCGCTGGATCGGGCAGGCCTGATCCGGCCCGGCAGCCTGATCGAATACAGCTACCGGGTGCGGCTTGACGGCACCGGCGGAGCCCGCGATCTGGCGGCCTTGCAGGCGCAATCCGTCGAGCGGTTTCCCGATGCCGGCTGGTCTGTTCGCACTAGCCGCAATGCCGCCCCGGCGCTGACCCGCAATATTGAACGATTCTCCCAGTTTCTCACGCTGGTCGGGCTGACGGCGCTGATTGTAGGCGGCGTCGGCATCGCCAATTCGGTGCGCGCCTGGCTTGAGGGCAAGCGCGGTGTCATTGCCACGCTCAAATGCGTTGGAGCGTCGTCAAGACTGGTGGTGGCGATCTATCTCATCCAGGTGATGCTGATCGCCGCCTTCGGCGTGGTGCTGGGTCTGGGTCTGGGCGCGCTGGCGCCGTTCCTGGCCGCGGGGGCGCTGGCTGGCGTCATTCCCGTCGCGGTCACCGCGTCGTTCTACCCGGTGTCGCTGGCAATTGCCGCGGGCTTTGGGTTGCTGACAGCCTTCGCCTTCGCGGTGCTGCCGCTTGGCCGCGCCGGTGAAGTGCCGGCAACGGCGCTTTTCCGCCAGCAGGGGTTCGAGGCGAGCGGGTTGCCGCGCTGGCCCTATCTGCTGACGGCGAGCCTGACGCTGGCGGTGCTGTGCGCCGCTGCGATCTGGTTTTCCGACGACCGCCGCATTGCCGGCGTGTTTGTCGCCGCCGTCATCGTGGCGTTCGCGGTGCTCAGGCTGGTCGGTCACGCCGTGCAGGCCGTCGCCAGGCGCTGGCCCGCCGTCCGCTCGACGCCGCTCAGGCTCGCCATTGGCAATATTCACCGCCCCGGCGCGCTGACCCCGTCGGTGGTGTTGTCACTGGGGCTGGGGCTGGCGCTTCTGGTGACGCTGGCGCTGATCGATACCAATTTGCGCCGCGAACTGTCGGGCAATCTGCCCGACCGGGCGCCGAACTTCTTTTTCGTCGATATTCAGTCCAGCGAAATCGAGGGGTTTGACCGCATCGTTTCGGGCCTGGCGCCTGACGGCAAGATCATCAAGGTGCCGATGCTGCGGGGACGCATCACCGGGCTCAAGGGTGAACCGGTCAGTAAAGCCAATGTGCCTGCCGCGGCAAGCTGGGTGCTCAGGGGCGACCGCGGCATCACCTATGCGAAGAACCTGCCGGAGAATTCGAGACTGGCGGAAGGCCAGTGGTGGGCGCCGGATTACCAGGGCGAACCGCTGGTGTCGTTCTCCGCCGAGGAAGCCCGTGAAATCGGGCTTGGTGTGGGCGACACCATCACGGTGTCGGTGCTCGGTCGGCCGATCACGGCCAGGATCGCCAATCTGCGTGAAGTGGAATGGGAATCGCTGTCGATCAATTTCGTCATGGTGTTCTCGCCTAACACCTTCGCCGGTGCGCCGCATTCGTGGATGGCGACACTGACCGATCCGGGCGCCAGTGCTGCGCTGGAGGGCGACATCCTGCGCGCGGTCACGCAAACCTATCCGACGATCACCAGCGTGCGCGTCAAGGATGCGCTCGAACTCGCCGACCGGCTGGTCGGCCAGATCGGCATCGCCATTCGCGCCGCAGCCGTGGTGGCGCTGATTGCCTCGGTGCTGGTGCTGGCCGGGGCGCTGGCCGCGGGCAACCGTTCGCGCATCCATGACGCGGTGGTGCTCAAAACGCTCGGCGCTACGCGGGCGACGCTGATTCGCGCCTATGTCTATGAATATGGCCTGCTCGGGCTTGCCACGGCGCTGTTCGCGCTGGCTTTCGGCGGGGTGGCATCCTGGTTCGTGGTCACACGAATCATGACGTTGCCGTCCAGATTCATGCCCGACATCGCGCTGGCGACGCTTGCCGGCGCGCTGGTTGTCACCGTAGGCATCGGCCTGATGGGCACATGGCGGGTTCTCGGTCAAAAGGCCGCACCGGTTTTGCGCGAGCTTTAGGCCGGAAAAGCCGGATTATTAAGCAATTGCGGAGGTTTCCTGTCATCCGGGATGACTGGGGGTCTTGTCGCGGCCACAGTTAATCCTCATATTAGGCGCAGGCATGCTGGAGCCCCGCAGCGGCGCCTGGGTCTTTGAGCCCGACACCGTAAACAACACCGGGGCTTATAAAGAGGAAAACATGGCTGACTTTCGCAATTCGAATGTCCGCGTAGCACCGGGCGTCCACGCTGGCGCCGACATTGATGCAGGCCTTCGCGCCTACATGCTGCGCGTTTACAACCTGATGGCAATGGGACTGGGCATCACCGGTGTCGCTGCCTATGCAATCGCACTGTTTGCAACCACCAATGACCCCGCTGCGGCTGTGGCGACACTGGGCAATGGCAAGATGCTGACCGGCCTCGGCGCGGCGCTCTACGGCTCCCCGCTCAAGTGGGTTGTCATGCTGGCACCGCTCGGGATGGTGTTCTTCCTGAGCGCCCGCATCGAGAAAATGAGCGTCTCCGCCGCGCAGACCACCTTCTGGGTGTTTGCAGCGCTGATGGGCGTGTCGCTGTCGTCGATCTTCCTGGTCTACACCGGCGCATCGATCACGCAGACCTTCTTCGTGACCGCCGCCTCGTTCGGTGCATTGTCGCTTTATGGCTACACCACCAAGAAGGACCTGTCGGCGATGGGCTCGTTCCTGATGATGGGTCTGTTTGGTCTGATCATCGCAATGGTGGTCAACATCTTCCTGCAGTCGAGCGCGCTGCAGTTCGCCATTTCGGCGATCGGCGTGCTGATCTTCGCCGGCCTCACCGCCTATGACACGCAGCAGATCAAGGAGATGTATTACGAGAGCGACAGTCACGATACGGCTGGCCGCAAGGCCATCATGGGCGCGCTGCGTCTGTATCTCGACTTCATCAACCTCTTCATGTTCCTGCTGCACTTCCTGGGCAACCGCGAATAGTCGCAACGGAGCAGAGTTTGAAAAAGGCGGTCTTCGGGCCGCCTTTTTTGTTGGCCGGGGTTGTTCAGGGCGCTACACCATTTGCCGAACCCTCATGATGTGGATCCAGCGCCGATGATCATCCGCGACGCAACGCCAGCCGACCTGCCCGAAATCACTCCGATCTATGCCGACAGCGTGCAAAACGGCGTGGCGAGCTATGAACTGACAACGCCCGACGCGGCCGAGATGGGGCGGCGGATGACGGCGATTACCGGCAATGGCTATCCCTATCTGATTGCCGTCTCAGATGAGGGCGCGGTGCTGGGCTACGCCTATGCCTCGGCGTTCCGCACCCGGCCGGCCTATCGCTGGCTGGTGGAGGATTCGATTTATCTCGCGCCGGAGACTCGCGGCAAAGGCGTTGGACGGGCATTGCTCGAAGCCTTGATTGCGCGGTGCGAGAGGCTGGGCTTTCGTCAGATGGTGGCGGTGATCGGCGGCGCCCACCCGGCCTCCATCGCCGTGCACCAGAAGGCAGGCTTTACCAGCTGCGGGATGATCACCGGGTCCGGCCACAAGCATGGCCGCTGGCTCGATACGGTGTTCATGCAAAGACCGCTCGGGGAGGGCAAGGCCACCGATCCGGATCCGGCAGTCTATCCGGGCACGCTGTTCATGGGCTGACAGGGATGGCGGCGGCTGGCTTTTGTAGCGCTACCGCACCAGGCGCGGGGCCTTGTCGAAATATTTCAGCACGGTTTCCAGCTCATGGCCGCGCTTGAGCACCAGACCGGCGGCCGAAATGATGGCGAAGGCGCCTTGCTTGCGGGCCCGGGAGGGGTCTTTTTCAATGCGATAAAGCGGCACTTCGCTGGCGCGGCGGAAGGCGGAAAACACCGCCCGGTCGCGCAAGTGGTCGATGGCGTAGTCGCGCCAATGACCTTCGGCGACCATCCTGCTGTAAACCTGCAGGATGCGATCGAGTTCCCGGCGCCGGAATGTCACCGGTTCGGGTGTGTTGCGGCGGCGGAGTTCAGCCAGGTCAATGGTTGCTGAACGGGCGCCTCCGTCCCGTTTCGCCGACGAATCCGAGCCGTCAGCCATTATTCGGACTGCAAATCATTGCTCATCGCGCCAGTGTGCCTGACACCGTCGCAAATTCAAGCATTGAAGCTGCTTTTTGTGCGATGCGCCGGCGCAAGAGCACCGTACGATTAATATGACGCATTCTGTTGGCTCAAACCTGCTGCTCCACAAGAAGGACGGCGCAGAGCGATGCGGGTCCATCTCTCAAGCCGCCCGACGCAGTGGGTAGCAGGTTTCAGCCAACCCGAAGGGCCG
>NZ_JBDWHW010000208.1:0-16646 GCF_039975035.1 Hoeflea sp.
CCGGATGTGCAAGCGGGCCGGCGTCCTCGGGAAACTGATGCGCCTTGAGAAGTCGGATTTCGGCTATGCGCTTGACCGCGGCGGACCGCTGGTCGGCGGAGAAGGCATGATCGCGATAGACTGTCAGCCCTTCCTTGAGGCACAGCTGGAACCAGTCGCGGCAGGTGATGCGGTTGCCGGTCCAGTTGTGGAAATACTCATGGGCGATGATGGCTTCGATATTGGCGTAATCCGCATCCGTCGCGGTTTCCGGGTCGGCAAGCACATATTTGTCGTTGAAGACATTAAGCCCCTTGTTCTCCATGGCGCCCATGTTGAAATCCGACACGGCGACGATCTGGAAAATGTCGAGATCGTATTCGCGGCCATAGACCTCCTCATCCCACTTCATCGAGCGCTTGAGCGCGTCCATGGCGTAACCGGCGCGGCCTTCCTTGCCGTGCTCGACATAGATTTTCAGCACCACCTCGCGGCCGCTCATGGTGGTGAAGGTGTCCTCGATCAGGCCGAGGTCTCCGCCGACCAGCGCGAACAGATAGGAAGGCTTGGGGTGCGGGTCGAACCAGGCGGCAAAATGCCGGCCTTCGTCATAATTACCGCCACCGAGGAAATTGCCGTTCGACAGCAGATACTTGGCATCGTCCTTGGCCGCGATGATGGTCACCGTGTAGACAGCCAGAACATCGGGGCGGTCGTAGAAATAGGTGATGCGACGGAAGCCTTCCGCCTCGCACTGGGTGCAGTACACCTTGTTGGTACGGTAAAGCCCCATCAGCTTGGTGTTGCTATCGGGCGAAATGGTGGTGTTGACGGTCACCTCGAACGGTCCGCTTTCGGGCAGACCGCGGATCTCCAGGCTATCCGGAGTCACTTCGAAGAGCGACGGGTCGATATCGGTGCCGTCCAGTTGCACGCTATCGAGTGTCAGCTCATCGCCGTCCAGCACAAGGGCTGCATCCGCTGCCACGCCGTCGCGGCGGTGCATGATGACCCGGGAGACGACTTTGGTCTCCTTTGGGTCAAGCTCGAAAGTCAGATCGATGCGCTCGACCTCGAAGTCCGTCGGCTTGTAATCCTTGAGCTTGAAGACCTGTCCCGTTTCAGTCCGCATATGTTTGGTGTCCCGCAAATTCCCATTATGGGACAGGACGCTATCACAACGGATCCTGACACGGGGTTAAGACGGCAAATCTTGCCAAAAAAGCCCAAACTATCACATCCGGACCATGAATTTACGTCGCCAAACGGCGGTTCACCGGTATTGAATACGAAAAATGGCTTTCCAGACTGCCCTCTCGACATTTCCGTCTTAGGACTTAAATAGGGACAGAGAGACGCGAACGCGGCTCCAAGCCAATCCACCACCGGGAACTGCCATGAACATCGCGACACCTAAATTCGGCGTGGGCGCATCCGCGTTGCGCAAGGAAGACCCAAAGCTGGTCCGTGGCGAGGGTGCGTTCACCGATGACATCAGGGCCGAGGGAGAAGTGCGCGGTTTCGTGCTGCGTTCGCCGCATGCGGCTGCGCGTTTTGTCATCAACGATCTCGATGCCGCCCGCGCCAGCGACGGTGTGCATCTGGTGCTGACAGCCGGCGATGTCGCCCATCTCGGTCCGGTGGTCTGCCAGACACCGCTCAAGCAACCCGACGGCACCCGCCATGCGCTCAAGCACACGCCGCTGCTGTGCGACGGTGAAGTCCGCCATGTCGGCGACGCGGTGGCCTTCATTGTCGCCGATACCCTGGCGCAGGCCCAGGACGCCTCAGAACTGATCGATATCGATTGGGAATTCTGTGAAGCCCATACCAATCTGGCAACCGCGCTGGACGAAGGCAGTTCGCTGGTCTGGCCCGATCTGGGCACAAACCAGGCGTTTCTCTATCGCGTTGGCGATGCCGGAACTACCGATGCGGCGTTTTCCCAAGCCGATCACGTCACCACCATCACTTTCGTCAACAACCGTCTGGTTTCCAACTACATGGAAACCCGCGCCTGCCTGGCCGAGTGGGATGCGTCGGAAGGAAAATTCACACTGACACTTGGGTCGCAAGGCGTTCATGGCATTCGCAGGACGCTTGCCAAGGACGTGTTCGGCATGGATCTCGAAAATTTCCGGGTCATCACCCGCGATGTCGGCGGCGGATTCGGCACAAAATCCTTCAACTACCGGGAATATCCGCTGTCGCTGGAAGCCGCCCGCCAGCTTGGCCGTCCGGTCAAATGGGTGTCTGACCGCACCGAGCATTTCCTGGCTGATGCTCATGGACGCGACCACCAGGTCACGGCATCTCTGGCGATGGACGAGGATGGCCGCATAAGCGGGTTGAAAATCGACATTCTGGCCAATATGGGCGGCTACCTCAGCCAGTTCGGCCCCTATGTCCCGACCTTTGGCGCATCCATGGCGACGGGTGTCTATGACATTGAGAACCTCGATTTCAAATTGCGCGGTGTCTACACCCATACCACGCCGGTGGACGCCTATCGCGGCGCCGGCAGGCCGGAAGCGGCCTTCCTGATCGAACGCCTGATCGACGCGGCGGCCCGCGAGATCGGGATTCCCGTTGCCGAACTGAGGCGCCGCAACTTCATCCATCCCGATCGGTTTCCCTACCATACGCCGGGCGACCGCACCTATGACGTGGGCGAATTCGACGGTCACATGACCCGTGCCCTGGAAAACGCCGATGCGGCAGGATTTCCGGACCGCGTCGAGGAAGCCGCAAGCCGCGGCAAGCTGCGCGGGTTGGGAACCTCGGTCTATATCGAGGCCTGCGCCTTCGCCGGATCGGAGCCCGCCAGGCTGACACTCGACGCCGATGGCGGCATCACGCTCTATATCGGGACGCAAACCAACGGGCAGGGTCACGCCACCGCCTACAGCCAGTTCGTGGCCGACAAGATCGGCATCGGTTTCGAAAAGATCACCGTGCGCCAGGGCGACACCAACGAACTGGCGAAGGGCGGCGGCACTGGCGGTTCCCGCTCGATCCCGTTGGGCGGGGTTTCGGTTTCCGCTGCCTCCGGCGTGCTGGCCGAGAAAATGAAGAAGCTCGCCGCCGATGAGCTCGAGGCGTCCGCCGCCGATATCGAACTGGTCGATGGCGCGGCGCGCATTGTCGGCACCGACAGGGTGATCAGTTACGCCGACATCGCCCGGGCAGCGAAGTCGGACGACGACCGCACCGCCGACGCTGATGTGGTGCAGGACGAGGCCACCTATCCCAACGGCACCCACATCTGCGAGATCGAGATCGATCCTGACACCGGCACGGTTGAAATCGTGCGCTACACGATTGTTGATGATTTCGGCATGACCGTGAACCCCGTGCTGCTGCTCGGTCAGGTGCATGGCGGTGTGGTGCAGGGCATCGGCCAATGCCTAAGCGAAGGCGTCGTCTATTCCGAAGATGGCCAGTTGCTGACCGCGAGCTTCATGGATTACGCCGTGCCGCGCGCCGATGACATGCCGTTCTTCGATTTCGAAACCCGCAACGTTCCCTCGACCACCAACGCCATGGGCATCAAGGGCGCGGGTGAGGCGGGCACGATCGGTGCCTGCCCGGCGGTGATGAATGCGCTTGTCGATGCGCTCGACCGCGCCCGTGGCGTGCGTCACATCGAGATGCCGGCAACACCTCAGCGCGTCTGGGAAGCTCTCAACGGCTGAGGTCAGTCGGGGTCAACCGTCAACCGCACGGGCGGATCGTCTCGCATCAGCGTGACGCGGGCTATCCATCAGGTATATTGATCGGACGAGGCTCCGTGAAGCGGGTATCGTCTGGCGCAATGGTTGATATAACCGGTGAACGCTCTAACCGGATCCGCGGCCCTGTTAGCCGCGAAACGGATTACGAAAGTATCGAATTGTCAAATCCCGAGACAACAGCCACCCCGCCGGAAAACTCGCAACCGGCCGATGCCGCGCAAGCCGGTTCGCCGATGGTGGGCATCATGTTGAAAGTGGTCTCGGTCGCGGTGTTCGTGACGATGTCGACCCTGATCAAGGCTGCGGGCGTGGGAATGCCGGCGGGCCAGATCGTGTTTTTCCGCTCCGCCTTCGCGATTTTCCCGATCCTGATCTTTCTGGCGTTGCGCGGCCAGCTTGGCACCGCCTGGCGGACAAACAACCCATTGTCGCACGTCCGGCGGGGACTGGTCGGTGTGACCGCCATGGCACTCAGTTTTTACGGCATCATGCGGCTGCCCTTGCCCGATGCGATCGCTATCGGCTACGCCATGCCCTTGCTGGCCGTGGTGTTCGCGGCGCTGTTTCTCGGTGAAACGGTACGCATTTTCCGCTGGTCGGCGGTGGCGGTTGGCCTGGGCGGCGTGCTGATTATCAGCTGGCCGCGGCTCACCCTGTTTGGTGACGGCTTTGGCTCCAATGAAGCGCAAGGCGCGCTGGCCGTGCTGGCCTCCGCTGCGCTCGGCGCCACAGCGATGATCCTGGTGCGCAAGCTGGTGCTGACGGAGAGAACGCCGACAATCGTGCTCTATTTCTCGCTGACCGCGACGGTGCTGTCGCTGGTCTCGCTGCCGTTCGGCTGGATCATGCCTGACTGGCAGACGCTCATGCTGATGGCGCTCGCAGGGTTTTGTGGCGGCCTTGGCCAGATATTGCTCACCCAAAGCTACCGTCACGCTGATGTGTCGACGGTTGCGCCGTTTGAATATACCTCGATCGTGCTCGGGATCCTGCTCGGCTACTTCATCTTCGGCGATGTGCCGACATGGTCGATGCTGATAGGGACAACGATCGTCATTGGCGCCGGGCTGTTCGTCATCCTGCGCGAACATGCCCTCGGCCTCGAACGCAGGGCCCAGCGCAAGCTGGTGACACCTCAGGGCTGAAACCTGCCGCAGCGCAGCGACGGCGGTGCGAGCAATATTGCATCGTCCCTGTTCGCGGACCAAAAAAGCTTTGACCGGAAGTCCGTGCCGCAACGACGAACGCGCTACCCCGTACCCGGAGTCTCATTCCCGGTCTCCTCTTCAGCCTCATCTCCATAGCCAGGGTCGGAGCGCGGGTCGAGTTCGGCGGATTGCGGGGTCTGGTCAGGCATCGCCGCCATCGGCAGGAAGTCCGAACGCATGTCTTCGGACGGTTGCTCGCGGCGGCTGATCCGCCAGGCTGCGTGTCCCGAATAGGCGGCAAAGCAGATTGCAATCACGGCGAACAGCGCGTGCGGTCCGAACCAATCCATGGCAGCACCGGTGACCAAGGGGCCGACCATGGTGGCCACACCATAGGTGATCATCAACCCGCTCGACACTTCAACGAATTCGTCGGGCTCGGCGTGGTCGTTGGCATGGGCGACATTGAGCGAATAGATCGGAAACAGGACGGTGCCCAGAAACAGCATGCCGGCGAAGAAGATGAACCGGTTGTCGACACCGAACGTTACCGTGATCGAGCAGGCAATGATTCCGATGAACCCGGCGAATATCATCACCTTGCGGCGATCCATCCGGTCGGATGCCCGTCCCAGCGGATACTGGAAGATCGCACCTCCCACCATGGCGATGGCAAGCATTGTCGCCCCTTCGGCGGTCGATAGGCCCAGCTTTGTGGCGTAGACCGGCCCCAGTCCGCCCCAGGCGCTGGCGATCAGGCCTGCCAGCAAGGTTCCGACAACCGCAGCAGGCGAGCGCCGGTAGAGGCCGGGAACGTCGAACTTCACCTGGGTCAGCGGCTGCGGCGATTGTGCGCTCGACAGGGCCGTCGGCATCACCGCCAGCGAACAGATCAAGGCGCAGATCATGAACAGGGTCGGCCCCAGCGGATCGCCAAAGGGAACGATATATTGCCCCACCATGACCGCCGACATGCTGACAACCATGTAGACTGAAAACAACGCGCCGCGGTTTTCGTTGCTGACCTTTTCGTTAAGCCAGCTTTCGATGATCATGTAGCCGCCAGCGATGGAGAACCCGGCCAGCGCGCGCGTCAGCACCCAGATGACCGGATGCACGATCAGGCTGTGCAACAGGAATGACATCGCCATGATCGTGGTCAGTGCGCCGAACACGCGCACATGACCAACCCGAAGCACCATCCGGGGCGTGATAACGCAGCTTGCGGTAAAGGCGATGGCATATCCCGTCGCGATCAGCGATATGGTGAATGTCGACCAGCCTTCGGCCACGGCCCGAACTGGAATCAGGTATCCGGAAAGCCCCATCGCGGTCAGCAGGAAAAATGTCGATATGAGCAAGGACGCCACTGATCGAACGGACTGGATCATGGCGGCTTTCCCTGGCAACAAAGCGGCGCCTGCGCACTCTCCGGCGGTATCCGGATGCTGCAGTCCCGATCACATCAATGATTCTGTAAAAAAGCATGTCATGCCGGTCTGCGACGGGAAGGCCAGATTGCGACGCGGGCAAAATATTTTCGCCTCTCCGCCGTTTCGGCAGCAACCCGGCCAACCGGCCCGCTAACCGGATCTGAGTTGTTCAATCCGTTCCTGCAGGGAGAGCAGATCAGCCCAGACAAGCCGCTTTTGCGCAGGGTTTCTCAACAGGTAGGCCGGATGCAGGGTCGGCAGGGCAGGGATGCGGTTTCCACCCGCCTCGTACTCCATCCAGGTACCTCGCAGGGAGAGAATGCCCTTGTCGGTTCCAAGCAGCGATTTGCTCGCGACATTTCCCAGCATCACCACGATCTTTGGCGCGGCGAGAGCGACATGACGTTCGATAAACGGGCGGCAAAGCTCGATTTCATGTGGCGCCGGAGTGCGGTTGCCTGGGGGGCGCCAGGGGATCATGTTGGTGATGTAGGCGGTTTCGCGGGTCAGTCCGATTGCCGCCAGCATCCGGTCCAGCAATTGCCCGGCGCGCCCGACAAATGGTGCGCCCTGGATATCCTCCTCGCGGCCCGGCGCTTCGCCGATAAACATGACATCGGCCTCCGGATTGCCGTCGGCGAAGACCAGGGTTTTGGCACTGTGACGCAGGTTGCAGCCGGTGAAACCATCAAGCGCTGCGCGCAACTCCGGGATCGAACCGGCACTTGCCGCCAGCGCACGGGCGTCCTCAAACGCGGCCTCTCCCGGAATCGTCAATTGCGAGGCCTGCGGCGCCGGCGTCACGGGTTGCGCCGTGGCTCTCGGGCGCTCCGCGGGTGCGGATGATAACGGGCGTTGGGTCGTCTCGCCGTTGCTTGACGAAGGCGCGCCGGTTGGCCGTTGCTGTTGGGATTGCGCCCGGGCCTGCGCCAATGCCGCCGATTGTTCAAACCGGTCGATGGCCGCGTCTTCGCACAACTCGCCGATGCCGCTGTCGGCGTAAAAACTCAACAGCGCCGCAAGCGCCTGCGGGCTCATGTCGGATGCGGAAACGGCCATGATGCGGTTTTACCGCAAAGCCCGATGCATGTCGCGCTCAAATGAACTGATTTGAGCGATAACCTGCATGCACCATAGTGCCGCATACTCACGTGAACCTGTGGCGCTGCAGTGATGCAAAGGCGGATTGGCAAGCTTTCCCGAAATGAAAACGCCCGGACACGGAATCCGGGCGTTGATCGATCACAAACAGGTAGGCACCGCGATGCGCCGTCCCGAAGATCAGGCGTTGTATTCGGCTTCGCTGGAGCCTTCGCCGCCTTCACCTTCTTCGTCGTCATTGTAGTCGGGATCGTGGGCGGCAGCTTCTGCTGCTTCGGCAGCGGCTTCTTCGTCAACGCCGTAAATGGCGTCGGCCGAGGACAGGTCTTCGCCCTTGGACTGGCGTTCCGCTTCATCGGCGGAGCGGGCGACGTTGAAGGTCACCTGAACGCTGACGTCAGCATGAAGCGCCAGCGGCACGGTGTGCAGACCGATGGTCTTGACCGGGTTGTTCATGTCAACCTGGCTGCGGCCGATGGTGAAGCCGTTGTCGGCCAGCACCTGGATCACGTCGCGGGCTGCGACCGAACCGTAAAGCTGACCGGTTTCGCCGGCCGAACGGACAACCACGAAGGTCTTGCCGTTGAGCTTGTCGGCGATCTGCTCGGCTTCCGACTTGCGCTCCAGGTTGCGGGCTTCCAGGACCGCGCGCTCGGCCTCGAAGCGGGTCTTGTTGGCGGCGTTGGCGCGCAGCGCCTTGCCCTGCGGCAGCAGGAAGTTACGGGCGTAGCCGTCGCGAACCTTTACGGTTTCGCCCATCTGGCCGAGCCTTGCGATGCGTTCAAGAAGAATGACGTCCATTGTGATGTTCCTTTCGAGGGGGGGTATCAGGGTTTTGGATTGGGACCGGAGCCGGTCACAGTGAGAGTGCGGGCCGTGTCGAAAAGCCCGAGGAAAAGAAAGAAGGCCAGTGGCACAGTAAAGATCACCGTCGCCAGATAGGCGGTCCACAGCAGCAGGCCGCGCGCCGGTTTGCCGCGGGTCCGGTGATGTGCGATGGCAAAGCCGGAGGCGATGAAGCCGATGCCGAAAGCACCGATCAGGGTCCAGCCGATCAGGCCGACGCCTCCCTGGACGAAACTCATCGCCACGCCGGCCGCCAGCGCGAACACGCCCAGTCGCGGCATCCGGAGCTGTGAGGGCAGGTCATCCTTGGGCCGTTTCGACCGGCCCGACATGCGCACGATGGCCGAGGCGACATACCAGCCGGCAAGCAGGATCAGCACCCACATCGCGGCCTGGATGGTGGGCAGGGCATACAGAAAAAACTGCTTCATCTCCGCCAGGCTTCCCGCAGAAAGCTCGTAGTCGGCGTTGTTGTGCTTGAGCGTGTCGACAAACACGTCGACCAGTTGCTCGACAAAGTCCGGACCATAGCCCATGGCGAGCCCGACAGCCACCAGACCGACGCAGACGCAGCCCGCGATGTTGATGAAAATGTCCGACAGCGGATACCAGGCGACGCCGCCTTGAGGTCCGCCGATCTCCTCGGCCGGGCGGCCCAGATTGGACAGATGCGCGATCCAGGCAGCCGGCGTCAGCGTGGTGACCGCCGATACCAGCGCTGCCTGCGGTGTGGTGGCGAAACCGATGATCAGCATGGCGCAGCCAACCGCGACGATCGAGGCGAGGTTGGACCAGCCCAGTCCAGCAATCAGGACTGGAAGTGCGGCGGCGGCGAACAGGATAAAGGACAGGCTGGAAGGGGAACCGGCGCTGACAAGCAAAAGCGCGGCGGAAACGCCGGCGAGCAGGCCCACAAGGAGCGATGTGCTTTGCTGTGTCATTTTCGCTGTCCTGCTTGCGAGCAGTTAGAGGCAATCTTCGCCCCAACCCGGGATTTTGGTGGCCCAGACCTCGCGCCCGTCGCGGGATGGGAAACAGACCGGCGATCGCTCGCCGGTCTGCATGGTATCAGAAACCTACTTCAGCACGTAAGGCAGCAGGCCGAGGAAACGTGCGCGCTTGATCGCCTTGGCGAGTTCGCGCTGCTTCTTCTGGCTCACCGCCGTGATGCGGGAAGGAACGATCTTGCCGCGCTCGGAAATGTAGCGCTGCAGCAGACGCACGTCCTTGTAATCGATCTTCGGCGCATTCGCTCCCGAAAACGGGCAGGTCTTGCGACGGCGATGGAACGGACGGCGTGTCGGGATCTGGTTGATGTCGACCATTGTCTGTTCTCCTATTCGCGGTCTTCGCGCGGACGGCGCGGGCCACGGTCACCGCGATCGCCACGCGGACGATCATCACGGTCGCCGCGCGGACGGTCGTCACGGTCACGCTTCTGAAGCATGGCCGACGGGCCTTCTTCATGGGCGTCGACGGAAACGGTCATGAAACGAAGAATGTCTTCGTTGAAGCGCATCTGGCGCTCCATTTCCTTGACGGCGTCCGACGGTGCGTCGATGTCCATCAGCGCGTAATGCGCCTTGCGGTTCTTGTTGATGCGGTATGTGAGGGACTTGAGGCCCCAATGCTCTATACGCCCGACTTTGCCGCCATTAGCTTCGATCACACCCTTGTACTGGTCTACGAGGGCTTCGACCTGCTGGCTGGAGACATCCTGCCGGGCAAGGAATACATGTTCATAAAGAGCCATGATTGACTTGCCTTTCTTGCTTTAACATCACCCGGATCCGGCGCTAAGCCCCAGCGACTTGTCCTGGCGGCGTATTCGCCGGGCAAGAAAGACGTGGTATCGAGACGGTCGTGAGCGGAGACACGGGAGGCCGGAGCGCTTTTGCCCCTGGGATCCTGAAGGATCGCACCCTCCGTTCAGCCACCAGCCAGATGACCGGGTGTTCGAACAGCCGCGCTTATACGCGCTTTAAACCGGATTGCAAGGCCAAAGCTCCAGTGTGTCAGGGCCGGGGCGCGTCGTTTGCTTCGCAATTGTACCGAATGCCGTCGTCGATCCGGTTTTCGCCCTCTTCGAGGCCGTAAGCAAGGAGTGTGATGATCAGGGCCCGATCAGGGTTGCCGCACGGGGCGGTGCGGCATCGCCTCCCGGCGTTCACAGCCGCTGTTGCCGTCCGGTTGCTCCAAAATATGCATAAGTAAGATTTTTTTAAACCACTTAACTCCGATTTCATCGTCAGGTGAGAGGCTTGTTTCCGGAACTGGGCTGGATCGGGCCGAATAAATTTATTCCGATCGCCGAAACCTCGTCGCAGATTGTCGAACTGGGACGTTGCATTCTGACCACCGCATGCGTCGATGCGATGGCGTTTCCCGACAACATCAGGGTTTCGGTCAATCTCTCGGTTGGCCAGATGTTGCGCGACGATGTCATCGCCATGGTGACTGACATACTCGCAAGCACTGGTTTTCCTGCGCACAGACTGACGCTGGAGGTGACTGAATCAGTGATGATGTCCGAGCCTGATCTGGCCGCCCGCATCCTGAAGGGCCTCCAGGATCTCGGCATTTCAATTGCGCTCGATGATTTCGGAACAGGATATTCGGCCCTGTCCTATCTCAGCCAATTCGATTGGGACGAGCTGAAAATCGACAAGACCTTCGTTGACAATCTTGGTGACGATCCGCGTTCGCTGTGCATCGTCGAGTCCGTCATCGATCTGGCGACGGAACTTGGCATGAAGGTCGTGGCTGAAGGAGTCGAGACCGCCGACCAGCACGAGATCCTGCGCAGGAGCGGCTGCCACATCGCGCAGGGCTACCTGTTCGGCCGCCCGCAACCTGTTGATCAGATTCTCCTGGCCGTGCTCAAATCCATTGCGAAGCTTGAACCGGGCGAAGGCGCGACAGGCGATGGGCCGCCTCCAAGACTTCGCTGGCTTTAGGCATGGCCAGGCCGCCAGCAACGATTGATGAACATGTTGACTTGGCCAAATGACTGCGCGGCAGCCTCCGATGACAGTCTCTCCAGGTGATGGCGCGGCGAATTCCAGTAATTGAGCCGCACGTCACACCCATGCTTTCGGCCATTTTCGGCCATGCGTATGGCGTCATCGAAATGAATATCGTTTTCACTGGTATGAATCAGGATTGGCGGCCAACCTTCCTGATTGGCAAAGACCGGTGAGGCAAGCGGCGAGGTGACCGGCTCGTCCTGGAGATACAGTCGTGCGCAGAACGCGGCCGTTTCCATGCGGAACGGGCTTTGCGAGGAAATGCTGCGGGTAATATAGGACCAGCCGCTCAAACTCAGATCGCACCAGGGGGAAAACAGCACGATGCCGGCCGGCAATTCGGCGCCGTCCATTTGCAGAATCTGAAGAGCACCGAGCACGATTGATGCGCCGGCCGTGTCGGCGGCAAGGAAAATATTCTCAGGACGATGTCCTTGCTCGACAAAGTTCAGATAATGCGCGACGAAATCGGCGGGAGCGGCGGGAAAGGGATGCTCGGGGGCGAGACGGTGCGGCACCATCATGATCTCGCAATTGATCGCTTCGGCGAGCCGCTGGACCATGCTCTTCTGCTTGCGCGCGGGCGGCATGATGAAGCCACCGCCCGCGACATAGAGAATGTCCGGGCGGTTCTTCATCGCGTATCTTTGCTGTGTCCCATCCTGCGGCCCCGTTTCATCTTGCAGCTCGGTGTGCGGCGGACGCGCGCCACGGACCAATCCGCTAGGCATGAAACTGGGCAAGGTCTCCATCGCACCGCTTGCATAGGCGCCGCGCATAAAGGCGACATGGTCTTCGGCGGCGGCAAGGTTGCCGGTCTTGTTCATTGCGGTTTTCAGTCGGGAGATCAGGGTTCGTTCGATGATCCGGTTTTCCAGCCGCGCCAGCAGGCGGTCGATCTGGTCCCGGGCCCACCCGGCTTTGGCCGAATAGCGGCGTGCCAGATCAGCGGCTTCCAGAACGGCAAGCCTTTGGTCCGAATAGGTCTGCAGAAACCCGGATTTGGTGGCTGTCATCATCTGTGCCATCCTGCCGTCTCGGTTTTGACCGGCAGGATAACCTCTGTCGCCACCATTGTGCAACGATCAGCGGTTCGCCTGGCGCACGATTTTACACCGCCAACCTTGAGTGCCGCTGATGGTCCGGGGATCAGGATGAAGAGAAAGCGATCTCATGCAAGCTCGGACACTCCGGACGACAGGCCACCAGTCGATCGCGATCTGGCTGCACAGACACGCACCGAACTGCCGCGACAAATCGTCGACAGCGGCCTTTTCGACCTTGATCGCGATCCTGCCCAGCTAGCCCGGGTGCGGGAGATCCTGGCCCGTCTTCCCGACAGAGCCGTTGTCGACGTTGCCAATCGCTTGCGTTTGGCAGACAGTGCGAAGCAGACGGATATCAAGGCTTTCATTAAGGCCCACGGAATAACGCCGGCGGAAGAGCGCTTGCTGACAAGTCTTGTCAACGGCGAGACGGTTGTCGACCATGCTCAAAAGCAGGGCGTTTCGGTCAACACCGCGCGAACCCATATGCGCCGACTGCTCGAGAAGACCGGCAGCACCGGCCAGCTTGACCTCATCAAGAAGACGCGAAGCGATAGCTGATCCCTTTTTCTGATTGCCGCTCCTGTCGTCCCGCGGCCCCAATCCCGACCTTCCCAGCGGTAACTTGCAGCAGTGCTCCGATGTCATCACATCTGATGATTACAGCAGGCCGGGGCTCGCGGATCATGATCTGGACCGGACAGGGCCGGCGGGAAGCCGCTTGAATCCCAACATGTTCGGATGGCCAGTTTGAACCGGAAGGAGAAAGCGGATGAGGATTGAACTAGCGACAAGGAAACTGATCAAGCCACTGACCAAGCACCTTGCAACGTTTGCACTGGTGGCGGGCGTGATGGGTGTGCCGGTCGAGGCATCGGCGACCAAAGGAGACACCGGGCGCGGCGAAGCCCCGCAGTCCCGTTATGTTTCCATCGACGAGCTTCTGCGCTTGAATGACAGTACCCTTTCACGGCTTCGTACCGATCGGCATTTGAAGGTGAAAGGCGTGATGGGACACTTCGGCAGCAGAGTGCTGATTGCAGCCATCCGCTCAAACCCCGTCCGGACGAAAAGATTGATCGATAGAATGGAACGCGCCCAAAGCGATGAAGAAAGAATAGCGATCATTCGCCGACAATTGGGACCCGTCGAAAGAAAAAACAAAGACCTTGTTGCGCGTGTGAAGAAGCAACGGGAGAATTTGGCATTGGCGGATACTTTCTTCACCTCTTCGGCAAATACGTTCCCATCTGGAAGCGGCGTCACAAATGGGCTGGAGGACGATGATCCATTGCACCGTGATGTAAGAGTGGAAAGGGATTTCCTGAGTTTGCTCCAAGCCATTGAATACCATCTCAGTAACAATTTGGGGTACAGGTATTAATCGGATTCCGGTCGTTGGACAGATCTTGCAGAAAAAGCAGTTTCGTTGGCGTCTCACAGAAGCTTGCGGCGCTTTAGCTCGATTATGTGGCGTTGGCGAGAAGGCTGAGATGGTGACCCAACCGCAATCAGCAAGGACTTCACGGTATGCGTGGGGCCGCAGCCCACAGGCCCCGGCCCGGTGTCATCACATCTGATGATTACAGCGGATCGCGGCCCGCAGATCATGGTCGGGACCGGACAGGTCGGTGAGCTTTGGTGATCAATGCCAGCATGTCCGGATGGTCAGATTGAACCGGAAGGATGAACAGATGACTATTGCACAAACGACAAGGAAACTGATCAAGCCCCTGACCGGACACCTGGCGATGCTTGCGCTGGTCGCGGGCGTGGCGGGTATGCCAATTGAAGCATTGGCGACCAAAGGAGAAAGCGGGCGCGGCGAAGCCCCGGGTATCCGTACGGTTTCCACCTACACGCTTCAACGTTTGAACGACAACGCGCTGCAGACGCTCGCTGCGGAACGTAACGTCAGGGTAGAGGGAGAGATGGGGCGCTACAACAGGTTCCGCCTGCTCAAGGCTTTGCGCTTCACCCCCGATCGGACGAGGAGGTTGATTGAACGAATTGAGAATGCGCGGACCGACGTCGAAAGAGAGGCGATCATTCGTGGGCTTTTGAGAGCCGCGAAAAAGCGACACAAGGCGCTGGAAACCCGCATCCTGAAAGACGAGACGGATCTGATAAAGGCAAGCCTTGCCGAAAAGGCGGCCACAGATTCGAAGGCGCCAAAAGTCGGGAGCAAAAAGGGTGTCCAGGATCATCTTAAATTGAGAGACGAGCTCCATTCGGAGCTAACCTTCATCAGGTTGCTCATCAGCATGAAGCGCAGCCATACTCTGCGCAAGTAAGCAGTTCGGATGGGCGCCTGCCGATGACAGAGCAGTCTGCATCGAGGCAGGCGCCCTCCGAGCCTGTCTCAGATCGGCATCGGATGCGCCCGCCGCGCGGTGGCGATGTCGTCGAGTACGGCATCAGACAGTTTCACGTCCTTCGCCCCGATTGCGGTCTTGAGCTGCTCCATGGTCGTCGCCCCGATGATCGTCGCGGTCATGAAAGGTCGCGTCAGGCAGAAGCCGATGGCCATCTGCGAGGGGTCGAGGCCGTGCTTGCTGGCGACGTCGAGATAGGCCGCGGTCGCGGCTTCCGTTCCCGGTCCCCAACGTCCGCCCAGAGTGGGCACGCGGGAACGGCGTGAGCCTTCCGGCGTGACATCACCCTGGTACTTGCCGGTCAGGATGCCTGTCGCCAGCGGTGAAAACGCCAACAACCCCACATCCTCGTGATGTGCCACCTCTGCCAGGTCGGTGTCGAACATGCGGCAGATCAGACTGTATTCATTCTGGATCGAGGCGACGCGGGGCAGGTTGTGCTGCTCGGCGAGCCTGACAAATTGCATGGTGCCCCAGGCGCTTTCGTTGGACAGGCCGATGGCGCGGATCTTGCCGGCCTTGACCGCATCTCCCAGACCTTCCAGCGTCTCGCGGATGTCGGCAACCGCGGCGTCCTTGTCCTGTTTGCTTGCATCAAATGCCCAGTGCTTGCGAAAATGATAGGAGCCGCGGTTTGGCCAATGCAGCTGATAGAGGTCGATATGGTCGACGCCGAGGCGCGCGAGGCTGCCGTCGACAGCTTCCATCACCGAAGCACGGGTAAAGCCCTGACCGTCGCGAATCCAGCTGACCCCGTCGCCCCCCATCTTGGTTGCCAGAATCACCTGGTCGCGTTTGCCGGAACTGCGAAACCAGCTTCCGATGAATTCTTCGGTCCGTCCCTGGGTTTCGGCCCGTGTCGGCTGGGTCGGATACATTTCCGCGGCATCGAAGAAATTGACACCCTGGGTCAGCGCGTAATCCATCTGGGCATGCGCTTCTGCCTCGGAGTTTTGTTCACCCCATGTCATGGTCCCGAGGCAAATCTCGCTTACGGTCATGCCGGTGCGTCCGAGCGGATTCAATTTCATGCGGGCCATCCTGTTTATTCCGGCCCTTTAGCTTGCGGGCACCTGTCGAAGTTGGGCGCACAATACCCACCGCGCCGCCCGGTGCAAGCCATTCGTCCTGCAAACAATCCGGAGGCGGCGTGCACCGGCGCGGCTGGTCTAAAACAGCCAGATCATGTAGCCCGCATAGACACCGAGCATCACAAATCCGGTCAAACGGCTGATTCGTCCGGCAAGCAGGATCAGGCCGATCAGCGCCAGTGAAACCAGAGCCATGAACGGAATGTCGAATCGCGCCATCGCGGCATCGACAGGAACAGGCGTGACCATTCCGGTGATGCCCAGAATGCCCAGAACATTGAAGATGTTGGAGCCGACGACATTGCCAAGCGCCACTTCGGCATGACGGCGAAAGGCCGCGACAACGGAGGTTGCGAGTTCGGGCAGGCTGGTGCCGACGGCCACGATGGTGAGCCCGATGACCGCCTCGGATATGCCGAATTCCCGCGCGATGGCGGTCGCCGCGTCAATCAGCATGCCGGCGCCGATAAACAGCGCGCCGAGACCGCCCACGATGAACAGTACTTCCTTCCAGCCCTCGGTCCTGACCGCCAGATCGGCTTCCTCGGTGGTCAAGCGCCGGCGATCGCTGTGGGTGACCCAGCCGAGATAGGCGGCGAGCCCGCCAAACATGGCCAGACCGAGCCAGGCTTTGATCACGCCCCAGGCTCCCAGGCCAAGCATGACACCCGCCGCGATCATCATCATCGCCAGATCCCGCTTGAGATTGGCGATGCGCGCGGCGATCGGCGAGATCACCGATGCGAGGCCGAGAATGAGCAGGATATTGGCGGTGTTCGATCCGACCACATTGCCGATGGCGATGGCCGGCGCCTCGTCCAGCGCCGCGCTGAGCGACACCAGCAATTCCGGCATCGACGTGCCGAA
>NZ_JBDWHW010000209.1:0-2745 GCF_039975035.1 Hoeflea sp.
CGGCCAGCGTTGTGCAGACCGATCAGTTCCTTGTACCAAAGCGCGCTGTTTTTCAGGGTGCGGACCTGCGTGTCGTAATCGACGTGAACGATGCCGAAACGCATCTTGTAACCCTCCGCCCACTCGTAATTGTCCATCAGACTCCAGAGAAAATAGCCTTTGAGCGGAATACCTGCCTCAATCGACTTTGTCATCGCTGAAAAATGCTTTTCCAGATAGTCGATGCGGCGCTGATCGTTGATGGTGCTGTTTTCGACATCGTCATTGTAGCAGGCACCATTCTCGGTGATGTAGACCGGTGGCAAATCGTAACGCTGATATAGCTTCGCCAATAGGTCCGACATGCCGTCTTCATAGACTTCCCAACCGATATCGGTCAGCTCGGGCCCCGGTTTGGGCGGTATTGTTACCGCTTGCGGATAGGTGACGTCATTGGCCGGATCATGTTTGACTCGCATTGGTGTATAATAGTTGAAGCCCCACCAGTCGAGCGGCTGGTTGATGGTCTCCAGATCTCCGTCGCGGATATCCATATGCTCACCAAAGGCGTCCAGAATGTCCGGGTGATAGCTGCCATTGAAGACTGGTCCGAAGAAGATATCGTTGTTGAAGACAAAAGCGCGCTCGGCCGCGGCTTGGTCTTGCGGTTCATCGGTGGCTGAATAGACGGAATGCAGGTTGAGGACTGTTCCCATCGGTAGATCGGGTCTGACGGATCGGGCGGCCTGAACACCCAGACCATGAGCAAGGTTCACATTGTGCGTGACAGCGGCAAAGGCCTCGACGCTTTTTTCTCCCGGCGCATGAATTCCGTAAAGGTGGCTCAGGTGGCAAATGCACCAGGGTTCGTTGATCGTGGCCAGTGCAGTCATCCGGTCACCCAGGCGTTTGACGACCACTTCGGCATAATCGGCAAAGGCTTCCGCTGTGCTGCGTGCTGCCCAGCCGCCATCACCAGCCAGCATCAGCGGCAGGTCCCAGTGATAGAGCGTTGGAAATATCTTGATACCGCGCTCGACCAGGCCATCAAACAGGCGGTCATAAAAATCGAGGCCTTTTTCATTCACGGCGCCGCGGCCATCGGGAATAATCCGCGGCCAGGCGATGGATAGCCGATAGGTGTCGACTCCGAGCGACTGGATCATGTCCAGATCGCTCTCCCAGCGATGGTAATGATCGCAGGCAATCTCACCGGAGTGCTGATTGTAGACCCGGCCCGGCATCTTGGCGAATGCGTCCCAGATGCAGGGCTTGCGGCCATCTTCGTCCGTTGCGCCTTCGATCTGGTAGGCAGCGGTTGCCACACCGAACTGGAAATCTTTGGGGAAACGTGCCGCCAGGTCTTTGATCGAAGCCATCAGATCTCATCTTTCAGAACAGAAAAGTGGCCTCGTCTTAAATTCCAAAGCGCTTTGGATCAAGTTTATTCGTGCAACTTCACCAGCCAGTTCCAGAACGGCAGCGTTGGTGCAAGAGCGTTCGTCAAAACTGCCGGTGCTTTTTCACCAAGGGCTGGAGCAACATCGGGGAGTGTTGTCCAGACAGCCAGCCCCTTGTAGCGGGTAAGATCGGCGAAAATATTGTCCTTCGGAAATCCACGCGGTGGTTTGACAAGGTCAGGCTCGGATTGCTCGAAACCTTTGGTTGTCAGAGATTCAAGGAGTTTTGTGATTTCTTTGCCTGAGCCGGTTTCCAGAAGATGCAAATACTGTCCATGCGCAGGTTTGGAGAACGCCATACAACCTGCACCCAAGCGAATATGATCAGCTTCAATCGACAGAAAAAAACTTGGCGGTTGGGCCTGTCTGCCTTGAAAAGCATCCCTATCAGGCCAGAAAGCCATCCGCACATGCGTGTTGTAAGGCGTCTTGTCCTTGGAAAATCGTAGGTCCCGATTGACGCGGAACAGTTTGCCCGTCATCGGCTGTCCTGTGAGCTCAGACACGCTTTTCGCCAGTTCCGTTTTCAAGGAATCTGCCGGAGCTTTGATGTGGTCCAGATAGGCCTTCCTATTGGCGTCGAACCAGTCTTTGGAATTGTTCGCCGCCAGTTGCTTCAAAAAATCGATGCTGTCTCTGGAAAAAGACGCGGGGAGGGAAGTCATGCTGTCCTCTCAGCTTTTGCCTTTTTGATTTTGGGCTGCTTGGGTGGCAGCGCACAGACATATGTCCGGGCCATCTCGACCCAGCTGCCAAGTTCCTCATCGCTTTCATAGCCTTCGGGCTCTATTCGGATGAAGCCGGGCATGGGGCGGCCTGTTGGTCGGCATTGCGATGCAAAGGGTTTGGTGAGGGCTTCGGGTTCCTGATCCTTGCCGACGCGGGCCATCAAGTTTCGTTTGGATGCGCAGACAAGCATGTTGCCATTCACCATGAAACAGGTGCCGCCGAACATGCGCTTTTGAACGACGTCCTTGTCCGGGATAAGCGCCCTAATACGCTCAATCAGAACATCTTCCATCAATTCTGCCATCGATCATTTCTCCCTCGAAGAATACCCTATTCCTGTCCAGGACGGTTGAGCATGCTCTTTTCCGACAATGAGCAGCAATAAAATCCGGATTTCGATTTCTGAGCCAAGCCATGCTAGGAGGCAGGGACAAGGAAAGAAACCGGATTCGGAGGCGCATTTGCCGGATATAATTATGATTGCTGCGGTTGCCAGAAACGGTGTCATCGGGGCGGATAACGACATGCCGTGGAAGTTGTCGTCCGATCTGAAGCGGTTCAAGGCACTCACGCTTGG
>NZ_JBDWHW010000210.1:0-46323 GCF_039975035.1 Hoeflea sp.
TTCCATGAAGCTGGAAGACATTCTTTGCGATATCGAGTCCAATTGTCGTAATCTTATCCATGGTGGGTGGCTCCTCTCAAGGTTCAGCAAAACCTGTTTTGGCACACTCGATGCCGTCGGAGGGCGCCATCCACTACATCAGATTAAGTTTGCCAGGCCGGGAAAGGCCAGCGGCTCTGGAATTATAGGCGATACAGGCCGCAGTTTTCCATGCATCGAGCGCGCATTCTGCCACACACTGGGATCGTCGCGGGCGTCTGCATCATCAACGATTATTGCCATCCTTCCCGGCTCAGCCGAGTTTTCTCTGACGCATCCTTGCCGTGACCATCCGTGTTTTGCCAGCGCCCGGGAACGGGATCGGGGCCAGCGTCTTGCGTGATCGGCCATCGACGGAAAGCTCCAGGTCTGCGTGACCCAGCCTGTCGGGGTCTTCCACCGTCACTTCGATGCTGCCTTTTGCGGTGCGGAGTGTCGCCGTAAATCCTCCCCACCCACGCGGCAGGCAAGGATCAATCGCCAAGCGCCCATTCATGACCCGCAAACCAAGGATGGCTTCGACGCCGAGTTGCCAGGTCCAGCCGGCCGCACCTGTGTACCAGGACCAGCCGCCAAGCCCGAGATTTTGTCCCGGGCCGTAAACATCGCCGGGCAGCACATAGGGCTCGCGCTCATAATGGAGTGCACCGCTGTTGCTCTGGGTGCGGCGGACAGGGTTGATGATATCGAACACCTGCCAAGCTCCATCACCATCGCCGAGCCCCGCCAGGGCATGCCCGAACCATGCGGCCGAATGGGTATATTGCCCACCGTTTTCGCGGATTCCAGGCGGATAGGCCCGAATGTAACCGGGGTCGCGCGGGGTGACATGGAAAGGCGGATCAAGCAGTTGTACCAGCCGTGTGTCCTGATGCACCAGCCGTGAGCTGGCCGAGGCCATTGCGGTCCTCGCCCGGTCGTCCGGCGCAGCACCCGAGATGACCGACCAGGATTGCGCGATGGAGTCGATCTGGCATTCATCGTTCTGGTGCGAGCCCCAGGGAATGCCGTCATCATCAAAGGCCCGGACATACCAGTTGCCGTCCCAGGCACTGGCCTCAACTGCTTGTGCAAGGCTGTCGGCATAGGCTTCCAGCTCCGCCGCATGGCGCTTGTCGCCATGTTTTTCCAGAAGCGGTGCGAAGCGCTTGATCGTTGCGATCTGGAACCATGCCAGCCACACGCTTTCGCCGCGCCCCTCGTCGCCCACCCGGTCCATGCCGTCGTTCCAGTCACCGGTGCCAATAAGCGGCAATCCATGCGAACCGGTTTTCCTCATCCTATCGAGCGCGCGCTTGCAGTGCTCGAGCAGCGTGGCCGTCACCCCGGCATCAAAAAGCGCGTAGCGGTCCTGTTCTTCCGGCTTCAGCGGTTCTGCCTTGAGGAAGGGCACCGCTTCGCTCAGGATCGCATCGTCACCGGTCACCTCGATATAGCGGGCCGTGACAAAGGCGAGCCAGATGAAGTCGTCCGAGCAGCGCGTGCGCACGCCACGCCCCAAAGGCGGATGCCACCAATGCTGGGAATCTCCATCCTCGAACTGATGCGCAGCCGCATGCAGGATCTGAGCGCGGGCCCGCTCCGGCTCGCTCACCAGAAGCGACAGCACATCCTGAAGCTGGTCGCGATAGCCAAACGCACCACCCGCCTGATAGAACCCGGCGCGCGCCAGCAGCCGCGAAGCGGTTGTCTGGTAGAGCAGCCAGCGGTTCACCATCAGATCGAACGCCGCATCAGGCGTCTTGACCTGCACCGCGTGGAGGCGTTTGTCCCAAAGCGCTTCAACATCGGCAAAGGCCTGGGTGGCTTGCGCGGGCACGCGCCACTTCTTGACCAGCTCGAGCGTCTTTGCGTGGCTCGCGCCCTGCCCGAGCACGAAGGTGACTTCGCTGGTCGCCCCTGGTTCGATATCGAGATGGACCTGATAGGCCGCGCAGGCATCGCCGCCGGGCGCGAAACGTCCGCCCAGATCCCAGTGCCGCAATCCCGCGGGGTCAGCGACATCCCCCTCACTGCCAAGAAAATCATAGCGGCTGCCGGTGACGCTGTGCGCTGGCAGGGTGGCGGTCAGGAACGCCACGCGGCCGGCGAATTCCGGGTTCCATCCGTTATCGGCCAGGAAGGCCTGGCTTTCCGTGTCATAGATGCAGGTGGTGAAAGGTTTGGCGCGGCTCGCCATCGCACCCAGCAACCATTCTGCGTAATATGTCGCCGTGATGCGCCGGACAGCACTGGTGCGGTTGACCAGTTTCAAGGTGACAATTTTCACTGGATCATCATTCGGTACAAATGTCCGAACGGTCTGTTCGAGACCGCGGCTGTTGCGTTTCCACTCAGTCCATCCCGCGCCGTGGCGGACCTGACAAGCGCTGTCACTCCCCAGCGGCGCAGGTGTTGGCGTCCACACCGCGCCATCCTGTTCGTCGCGCAGGTACAGGACTTCTCCGGGCGTGTCGCTGACAGGGTCGTTTGACCATGGTGTTACCCGATTTTCGCCGCTGTTGAGAGCCCAGGTGAAGCCGAGTCCGGCTTCACTGACGATGGTGCCGAACCCCTCGTTGGCGATCACGTTGCACCATGGCGCTGGCGTTTTCTCGCCTGCACCGAGATGGATGACGTAGTCGCTGTTTTCCGGATCGAAACCGCCGATTCCGTTGTCGAAGATCAGCTCATCCGGCCGGGCGATTTGTGGAATTTCGGGATAGCGGATCGCGTCGGCCGGCATGAACTGCGGCGGCACGGCGCGGCGCTCGAGAACCATGTCGAGCTTGCTTGCAAGCGCGACATCATCATCGTTGAGGATAACCGTTGCCGCGGCGGCCAGACGTTGAAGCGTTGCGGATGTCATGGCAGCCGTGCTGAGCAGGTGAATGCCACCGGCCGCCCCCAGATTGGCGTAAGTCCCGGTTTCGCGTAAAATTGCCATGATCCGCTCGCGCAGCGGCGCTTCATAGCCCGCCGGTTCGCTGCGCAGCACCACCAGATCGCACCGCATGGCGCTTCGCAGCCATAGAGTTTGCGCCTTGACCAGCAGTTCGAGCAGTTGCGAGGGCGTCTCGCCGGTGATGCGCAACAGCAAAATGGGATGGTCGCCGGAAATACCGAACTGCCAAAGATCTGGCTGGCACGCATCGTTGCCGTCGATTTCAGCAGGCGTCTCTCGGAAATTCGGGTGGGGCGTCTGCAGCAGCGATGCAAGCACCTGCAGCTCCGCCAAGCGTTCCGGCGCGATGCCGAGACGATCGACCTCACGTGCCATCGCCCGCGCGGCATCGCGCTTGATCGGCTCGAGAGCCCCCATCGCATGGCGCTGGGCGATGTCGAGGACTTCACCGCGCGCGGTTCCGGCGATCGTGACAAATGCAAAGCGCCTGGTTTCACCCGGCTTGAGAGTAACCTCGGTTTGCAGGCTCATCACCGGATCGAGCGTGGATCCCTCTGTTCCGCTTAATCCGACTTCCAGCCCTGCCGGACTGCGCTGGTTGCCCAGACGTCCAATGAAGCGCGCCCGGTCGGTTTCATGTCCGGTAATGGCGATATCCGGACCATCGCTCACCAGCGTGTGCAACAGAACCGGCGGCTTCATTTCCGGCCGTCGCGGCCGCCGTGTGAACAACAGGCCGCGCTGCGGTCCAAGATATTCGCTCGCAACAAAGAGCTTGCTGAAAGCGGGATGACGTTCATCGTCGAGCGGCGGGGCCAGAACGACTTCTGCATAGCTTGTGAACGCGATCACGCGCGGCCTGCCGCTCTCGTTGGTGACCGATATCTCGCGAATGTCGGCATCGTCGGCGGGCGATACCGACACCTCCATGCGCACGGCAATGTCGTGGGTGCGCTGAAAGAATTCGATCATGTGCTGATGGAATATGACCGTCGAATCCGGACTTCTCACACCGGTCGGCAACCGCCCTGCAGACCAGAGGTCACCGGTCTGCGTGTCATGAATGTAGATCCAGTAGCCGTAGCCGCAGCTGGTGGTATCAGGCCGCCAACGGGTCAGACTGGTGTCGGTCAGCATCAAGCCACCAGCTCCGGACGCCGTTATCCAGGACGCCATCCGCCCGTTGCCGAGCATCTGCATCTGCGGCACCATGGCCCGACGTGATGGCACCCAGGAAGGAAGCGCATGCACCACGTGTTCCTTTTTGGCTGCAAACCGCTCCTCATCGAGGCGTCCCTTTTCAACCGGAGCATCCCAGGGCACACGTTCGAGCAACAGCTGTTCAACCGTTTGCATGCGTCGTCCCGACAACGTCCGGTGCACAAAGATGTCGCCATAAAGTGCGTTGCCGATCGCGGCCATGGTCATGCCGTGGTGATGCGCCATGTAATTGCCGACAATGCTGAAGCTCCTCCCCTCAGCTACCCGGCTTGGCGTATAGTCGATCGCGTCATGGAAACCGTAGAGGCCGACGGCGCCGAGTTCTTGCAGATGCCGCATGTTCTGCACGGCGGCACCGGGCCAGCAGCACAATGCCAAGGCGCTGGCATAGGAGGCAATTACCAGGTCATCGGTCAGGCCACGGCGCAGCCCGAGCCCGGGAACGCCAAAGGCACGATACTGGTAGTTGCCTGCCGAATCCGTGGTGGCGAATGCCGATTCCGATATTCCCCACGGCACGCCGCGCTCGCGCGAATAGCCGCGCTGGAATGCGACTGCCGCTATCTCGCTTTCGCCCAGCAAGGTATCCGGCTGCCCGGGCAAGAATATCGGCGGCATCAGGTATTCAAACATCGAGCCGTTCCAGGACAACACCGCCGGACGGTTCTTCAGACGCGTGACGGGCCGACCAAGCGCGAACCAGTGTTCGATCGGTACGTCGTGCTTTGCGATGGCGAAGTAGCTGGCAATGCGGGCTTCGGTCGCCAGAAGATCATAATGATTGGCATCAAGATGGCCGGTGCTGACATTGTAGCCAATCCGGAGCAATCGCGCTTCGGGATCATAGAGAAACGTGAAATCCATGCGGTAGGCGATTGCCTCACATCGTGAGGCGAGGTCCAGCAAGTCGGCACGAAGGGCCTGTTGCGCCCCGACACCGCTCTCGATTGCGACACCTGCCCGCTCAAGCCAGTCGCGGTGGAGTTTGCTCAAAGATTCGTCCGCACCAGCTTTCTCGATAAGCGAGAGGGCACTCTGTTTATGTCCTGCAAGCTCTGTCATCGGCATCAACGGCGACAGCACGGCAAGCAGATCCGTGCCAACCATTTCCATTCCTTGCGGTGCCTCCGCTGCTGCAGCACTCCAAGGCAGAAGAGTTTCAACCTCGCGCGTCAATGCCCGGATATGATGGTGGGTGCGCTCAAGCCAGGCATGGACCTCTCCAAGACGCCTGTCAGTTGCATCAGGGGAAGCAGAAATGCATGCAGCGACCGACCGTTCGAGAGCAGGCCAGTGGGTATCCGCGAGAAGCCTGAGAGAGGTGTACCAGTTCGTTTCCAGGCCGCTTGCACGATCAAGCTCGCGTTCAATTTCTGCTTCGCATCGGTCGATTGCACTCAGTTTGGACGTCGGCAGCGCCCGGACGGATTCGAAGAGCAATTCAAAAGTGCATTTCAGTCCATCCCAGACCACTTTGCTGACCGCCGGCGCTTCTGCAGCTTCGTAACATCCCTTGCGTAACGCGATCAGGCTGACAGCGAGATTGCCACTGTCGACGGTCGAGACATAGCGCGGTTCAAGCGGCGCCAAGTTGCGTGTGTCAAACCAGTTGAGGATGTGACCGCGATAGGATTCCAACCTCTCGGTCGTTGCAATCGCGTTGCGGACACGGACAGCGAAATCGGACTTCCCCACGAACCCTAAATCAAGCGCGGCATTTGCCGAGATGAGATAGAGCCCGATATTGGTCGGTGAGGTCCGATGAGCTATTTCGCTCTTTGGCGTTTCCTGAAAATTATCCGGCGGCAGCCAGTTGTCCTCCGGGCCTGCAAAGGTCTCGAAAAACAACCAGGTGCGACGGGCGATGTGTCTGAGAAAGGTCCGGTCTCGGTCGTGCAAGGTTTCCTGACGGAACTTGCGCGGTTTGCCGATCCATACCGCGATCTCCGGCGCGAGCATCCAAAGCAGCAGGATCGGCGCCGCCGGAAGTAGAGCAGATGTCTTGTAAATTGCCAGATCCAAGGCAAGTAACGCGGCAACAGCGGTCGATGGCCACATCATGCGCCAGGTGTTAAGTCGCAAACTGCCGTTCCCGAGCAAGGACCTGGCGTGCGCGGCAGACCGCCATTCCAGCAAGCGGCCCCGTTTCACACCCAGTCGCCAGAGTGTTCGCCCGATCGCATCGAGCGAAATCAGCGTATCGCTGACCAGGAAGACAATTGCGAGAAACCAGCGGCCGAAGCGTTCTCCGAAGCGGAATGCGAGATCGTCAAAAAATCCCCGCCGCGGATCACCCATGACGATCGATTGCAATTGGCCGATGAGGTAGGCGCCTGGCGCCAGTGTTGCCAACGCCGTCCACACCCAGGCACTGCCCGGCAGCAGCAACCATCCGGCAACGAAGAAAAGAAGCAGCGCCGGCGGAATCAGGCTGCGGCGAAGATTGTCGATGATCTTCCAGCGGTCGAGGCTGGAGAGAACATTGGGAACCGATTGTCCGTCCGCACTTGGCACCTTGCGCCCAAGCCAGGGTAATAGCTGCCAGTCGCCGCGGATCCAGCGGTGCTGGCGGACTGAATATTCGGTATAGGTCGCGGGAAATTCCTCATAGAGGACAATATTGGTTACCAGCGCCGAACGTCCGTAAAGTCCTTCGAAAAGATCGTGACTGAGCACAGCGTTTTCTGGCACACGGCCGGCAAGGCTCTCCCTGAAAGCCGCAACATCATAGATGCCTTTGCCGACAAAAATCCCAGTCCCAAACAGATCCTGATAGACGTCCGAGACGGCCCGGGAATAAATGTCAATTGCCGTATCGCCGGCATAGAGACGGCAAAACAGTGTAGCTGGGCCCTTGATCGGCAAGATCTCGATTCTTGGCTGGACAATGGCGTATCCGGAGACGACCTTGCCTGTGTGGGGATCAAACACGGCCTGGTTCAGCGGATGCGCAAGCGTGCCAATCAGTTTGGCTGCGGAGCCCGGAGGCAAGGTGGTGTCCGCATCGAGCGTGATCACAAAACGCGTATCCTGGAGCCGACTGATCTCACCTTCCAGGCATTCGAACGCATCTGCCTTGCCATCGAGAAGGAATGCATTGAACTGCTCCAGCTTGCCGCGCTTTCTTTCCCATCCCATCCAGCAGTTTTCCGATGCATTGTACTGGCGAGACCGATGCAGCAAGAAGAATGAATCACCCTGCTCATCTGCGTACCGTGCATTCAGCGTCCGGATCGCGTCTATCAGCACGTTCCTGATGTCTTCATCTTGCGGAAGGTGCTCGGTTGGCGCGTCAGCATAGTCAGAAAGCAGGGCAAAGCGGAGCATCGGGTCGCGGTTGGAAAGGAAGCGGATTTCCAGCCGTTCGACGATGTCAGCAATCTCTTCGGCCTGTTTGACGATAACCGGCACCACGACACAGGTCGGACAGTCCTCGGGGATTTTCTTGCTAAAATCCATCATTGGAAGAAGGCGAGGCTGCGTGATGCGCGTGATGAACCAGTGCAGGACTGTAACGCTGAGAAGCGTTGCTGGCAGCAACGACAACACCACGCCCCCTGTTTGCGCCAGCAGGCCGCTGCCCGTTAGCAACACAGGCCACACCAACGCCATCGCCACAAAGACCGCGAGAGTGGTCGCGTAAGCCTTGCCAGCATGTCGCAAGGCGAAACGGCGGAACCGTTCATCAATGGAAACGCGAAAGCCAAGCTTGCGTTCAAGCTCAGGGCGACCGTCATCAATCAGCCAGTATCCCACATGAAACCGGCGGGGATCATCGGATGCCGCTCGTGCAAGCCCGAGGGCCGCTTCAATAATCGCGATTTCGTCCATGCCCGTGCCGGTGCTGAGCATTTCGACAGCCTGCCGGTACCTGTCGCGTGTCTCGAAATCCATCCGTGCGTAAACATTGGCCGGATCCGAGCGCAACAGCGCCTCGGACATGCTGGCCTTGTCGACAACATCGCGCCATTCAATCCCGCGCACCGCGATGATCGCGGTGATCGCCTGGGATATGCTGCCAGTTGGATCCGGTGGCCGGTTTTCTGCAACGAAACGACTGGATTCGAATGGCGGTTCGAGGCTCTCGTCAAGCGCTTTGAAGCCATTCGCCAGTATTTCCAGACCGGCAATGCGTAACATCGAGGGCAGTGCCCAGAGTTCAGCCGTCGTCAGCGGTACGGTTTTCTGGTATGCGACGAGAAAATCGACAACATCTGGAACGGAGAGCTGAAACCGCGTGGCCGCGAGGATCGCATATGCAATCCTGAAGATGCGCGGAAGCGCAGATTCGCCATCTGCCATGACATGCAGCCGGTTGTAAAAAGCCGCAGGCATATCCTTACCTATTGCGCGGATGGCCCGTGAAATCTGGTAATCATTATCGAGCAACCAGTCAGCGGCACGGGCCTGATCGGGCTTGGGCTCTGCGCAGAAGCGTCTGAGGTTTTCCAGCCAGTCCGGAAGCGCATCGATCTTTTGCAGGAGATCAAGCGGCATCGGCGGTGGCGGCCCATATCCAGTGGACCTGGCCAAAGCGTGGGCCTCCAGAACCAGAGAATCAGGCTGAGACTGTGGTTCCTCCTGTTTCATTGCGCGAGCGTACCGGGACTGCGAGCGCCCTTCGACCGGGCTTGCGAAAAGGCATGCTTCTCAGTGGTATTTCCGCCAAACCGAATGACCATGGTCGGAACGTTCGAAGTTCTGATCAGGTAGTTGGCGACATCGCCGAATGCCACATCGGCGAAACCGCTCTGTCCATGTGAGGCCAGGACCAGAAGGTCTATCGCCTGCTCCTCGATTGTAGCAGCCAATTGACGGCGAATGTCGCCTCCTCTGAGAAGGAGGCTCCTGACACGCACTCCGCCCGCGCCAATGCGTGCAGACAGATGATCAAGATACGTCTTGGCGACACGTTCATTGCGCTTGTTGAGCTGTGAAATCAGCTCCTTGTCACTGGGCTCGCTAGGCCCTGCGTCGGTGAGCACCGGCTCCGGAACGGCATGAACCAACACCACCTCGGCACTTTCTGACCGGGCGATCTTTTCAACCAACGGCAGGATGCGTTCTGATCGCCTGGAACAGTCGAGCGGTACGAGGATTCTGGAAAATTTCCGCTTTGGCTCGACACCGAACGGCACCAGAAAAAGGGAATTATGTCCGCTTTCCAACATCTCACGCGCCGTTTCGCCAATATGCGCGCCGGTTTCGTCATGCCCCCGTCCGAGTACAGCAATATCCTGTGGCCTGCTTGCCATCACCTCGCATATCTGGTCGGTGCAGTTTCCCTCGAACAAGTGTGTGGTCAGGGTTTCGTCACCGTCTGCGTGTTCTTGAGCAAACCGTTCCATATGGGCTTTGGCCTCACGGCGCATGATCTCCCATTCGACCGGATCGATGGGTGATCCGTCCTCGGCGCGACCGTGCGCCTTGATAACATGGACAAACGCCAGCTCGGCATTCAACGCCCTGGCAATAGCCTTGGCGGGCGGAATGATTTCCCGCGTTTCCTTTGCCAGATCGATACACACCAGGACACATGGTTTTCCATCAGATATTCGCTCATCCTGTGAACCTGATCGGACTGGCTTTGAGGAATCAGCTGTCATTAGGTAGCCTCCAACAATTCCAGGGATGTTCTCGTACTGGCATGACAATATTGCCAATTTGTGGCCGGCGCACGCGCCCCGGCCCACCAGTCGTTCTACCGACAGCTTTGAATAATTGGTGCACTGCCGCGCTGGTTAAATTGTTACAGAACTTCGGTTGGATGGACGTTGACGAATGTCAAAACCGCCGCGTCTGAACCATGCTATCGGAAAGGCATGTTCACGAACGAAGGCAGCCATGTGGGAAGAGCGGACATTGCTTTCAGGATGGGTGACGTAATTCTGGAAAATCCTGCCCCGGGACACCGATAGCTTTTGCCCGGCCTGAAGACACAATACCCAGAAGCTGTCAGCGCGTGACAGGTGAACCGCGCTGATTTCCACCGGCGTATTCCAGTCGAGCGCTGACGGTCACGATATTTCCACGCAAATCAGGCGAAGCGCCAGGATCGCGAGAAACGTAAGGATCAGCGCGTCGAATATTTTCGGGCTTATGCGCCTGCCAATCCAGTCGCCAACCGGCAGCGCACCAAACAGCGGGATGAAGGCAAGAAGCCCGAGTGTCGCGATGTCACGAGTCAAAAGCCCGTAGTAGATCTGAGTTGGAATTTGCACCACCGCCATCGACGCAAAGAAGATAGAAACGGTAAAAATGAAGGCCGGACGGGCAAGTTTCATGGCGTTGAGAAACGTGACGATTGCAGGTGCGGACACACCGACAGCCCCTTGCAATATGCCGCCCATCAACGAGACGACCGCAACCGATTTCTTGGCGCTGGCCATGGAAAGCTGAACACTTGGTTTGACAACACGCAGCAGAATATAGGCGATGATGATTCCGGCCATGCAAAGGCTCAAAAAGCTGGGTGACAGCTCCGCCAGTGCAACAGTACCAATACCCGCACCGGTCGCTCCGAAAGCCGCCAATTGCCAGCAAAACCCCTTGTCTGTCGGATTTTTGCGAAACTTGAAAATCTGCCAAAGATTGGAAATCAGGTTCGGGATGACCATCACGGCGACCGCAACTCTGACATCGTAGACTGCAGCAATGACCGGCACGGCTATGATGGGAATTCCGGCACCGGTCGCGCCCTTCAAGATACCGCCGAGGATCATGGCAAGCGCAATGGCTGCCAGCCCCCAGGTATCAGTAAACGAGATCTGCGGAGACATGGACGTGCTACATCACTGCATCATTGAGAACAAACATGATGATGCGGGGTTCCGTGCCGCGGTTGGCCCAGGCGTGATTGGTTCCCTGCTGGATGATCACATCGCCCTGCTTCAGCAGTACGTCCTCCTCATCCATCAGCATCCAGATCTCGCCTTGCAGCACGATGGAATAATCCAGCGAATCCGTACGGTGCATATAGGGGTGGCGGGCGTTCTCGACTACATTTGCGCCGGCGCCCATCGCCGCGAATGCCTTCTTGCCGTCAATGTTGGCGATGACCTCAGGATCTTCGGGATCAAACTGCATCATCCGGAAAACTGCACCGTTTTTTGGCGGATGCAGAACCAGCGGGCCTTCGACCGGATCATCATGGCTCTCCATCGGTGCCGGCGACTGGCTGTGCTGCCCGAAATTGGTCAGCGTCACGCCGGGCCGTGTCGGGCGCTGGAGGATACATGAGGCGGTATCGTCGCGTATCACTTTGGCGACACCGTTTGCATCATGTCCGGTGACCACGCGGCGGAATTTTCTGGCTTCAAATGCCATCGTCATTTTTCCTCATAGAACCAATTATCGGAGCCGCACGCTTGAGTGCGATTGAACCGGTGACCCAGACAATGGCGATGCCTGCCGCACCTGACAGATTTGACTCAATTCCCTGATCCATCAATGCAACGCCTGAGCCGAAGATGACAACCCGCTGCCAGACCGCGAGTGACAGCCTGAAATATCCCACCACGCCCGCGGCCACCAAAACACGCCGACCAGCCCGCTGATGGCTGCCATGCCGATTTCAAGCGGTGTTGCCTGCAGCATCAACAACTGTTTCATCGGTTCTCCTGCCAAAGTGCAGGGGCACATGCCCCTCCCGGAACATTTGATTTCAGGCCGAAGTCGCCCGACCAACCCTTTTCCGGCTCATATTTCACCAAAAAGCCGCTCGGCCACCGAACGCAAATGCTTGCGCATTGCCTCATGGGCGCCAGCCTGATCCCGGCTGGTGATCGCCAGCACGATCTCTTCGTGTTCGGCGAAACTTCCGTGATCCGCCGGTGGCTGGGCCGAGTCCCTCGTGACCGCCCCCCAGGCAACGGCGCGCCGAACCATGTTGAGTTGATCAAACACCGAAAGCAGCAACAGATTGTCACTCGCTTCGGCGACTTCACGGTGAAACACATCGTCCTCGGCTTCGTACTGCTGCCAACTCGTCGCCCCGCGCATGCGCTGTATTGTGGCGCTTAGCCGCGCGAGCACATCACCGGAAGCATTAATTGCGGCTTCCCGCGCAATCGCAGGCTCAATCGCCAACCGCGCCCGCATCATCCGAAAAGGCGTAAGCTGTTGTCCAAGCTCGGCAGGCGATTGGGTCATCTTGTCAAGATCATCGGCGGTTGCGGCGACAAACGTACCCTTGCCGACATGCCGCCAAATCGTGCCATCACGCTCCAGAGCCGCGAGCGCCTTGCGCAACGTATTTCGTGTCACGCCCAATTCAGCAGTCAGCGTTCTTTCGGCCGGCAGTCTCTCGCCGGGCTTCAGACCGCTTGACGTGATGTAGTCACGCAAGTCGGCGACCGCTGCCTCGCGGTCCGCAACAAAACCGTCTCTGTTGAGCATTCAGACCTCCGCATTGGCTGACCATTTCTCCAATCAATCGGCACCAAACTACAAATTGGTTCGAAAATCGCAACCATATAATCCATATTGGTTGAGATTGATTTTCTCCGATCTGTGCAATATGTCGATTGCGACAACGCATTTCAGCTGGGAGACTTCAATGCCCGATTACGTGATACCTGCACCGAAAGTTCCGACAATTCCTGTACAGGGTGGCGGGGAGTTTCCCGTCAGGCGCGTCTATTGCATTGGCCGGAATTATGCCGCCCATTCCATCGAGATGGGTGACGATCCGGACCGCGATCCACCGTTCTTTTTCCAGAAGAACCCGGACAATCTGGACAGTTCGGGAGATTTTCTCTACCCGACAAAAACGTCGGACGTGCACTACGAAATCGAAATGGCCGTCGCACTGAAGACCGGCGGAACAAATATTCCTGTGGCTGAGGCGCTTGATCACGTCTACGGTTATGCGCCTTGCCTCGACATGACGCGGCGCGACCTCCAGACAGACGCCAAGAACAAGGGGCGCCCGTGGGAAATAGGAAAGGCTTTCGAACGCTCCGGACCAATTGGACCATTGCAAACCGTTGCCCAGGTCGGTCACCCCTCCAACGGACGCGTGGAGCTACAGGTCAATGGCAAAGTTCGGCAGGAGGGTGATCTCAACCAGATGATCTGGAAGGTTCCCGAGATGATTTCCTACCTTTCTGAGTATTTTGAACTTCAGCCTGGTGATGTCATCATGTCCGGCACACCCTCGGGTGTGGGGCCAATCGTCAAGGGCGATGTCATGGTGGCCAATATTGCGGGACTTGCCCCGCTCACCGTCAAAGTGGTGTGATGTTTCAGCCCGCCTGGACCACGGTTGAACGGCGGGTTGCCCCTATCGCGCACGGACACGCCGCACGTTCCCTTGAGTAAAGCCTGTTTCCACTGATGGATTATCGTCAGGTGGATTCGAAACGCCTGCCAATGAGTTCAAGGACAAAACCACCGCCATCAACGAGATGCGGCAGAGGGACTTCACCTACTTGAAGATTATCGGGCGGGGCTGGAATTACCTTGTCCGTCTGGGTCGAATTGGCGGTGTTTGAACATTGCCGTCCCCGAAAGCACCGAGAGACGAAATTGGTCCCTGAGTAGCGAGAAATTCGCAACAGAACCTCGCTCAAGAGGGTTTTGTCTTCCACTGTCTTCGAGATCTCTCCAGCACGCGGTTTTCCAAATTCTCGGGCCTGTAGATGCGCCGTAACCCTGCAAGATTTGCACCAAAACGTTGCTCGAGATCCGGACCCAGAGCCTTGTAAATTTCCGCCAGGTAGATCTCGTGCAGGATCATTGTATGAATCGTGTAAACGATCGCATCGTTTCGGGTATAGGAGGCGGTCGGTTCGCCATTGAATGCGGCGATCAGCATACCGTCCGAATCTGCGGAGACAGTCAGGAGGTGGTGCACAGCCGTTCCTGTTGCCACGCCCGTTCCCTCATGCGGGATGATGACGATATTGTCGTGCCCTGGCAGCTCTGAAATGCCTGGATCTGCGGCGACGATATAAATGACGACGCCCCGCGCGGCGGCCTCCAGCAGCACATCGCAATAGGGCAACAAAAGGCGGGACGAAGACTTGATATAGATACGTGCATAGGCGGACGAGACCATCTTGCTAACTTTTGCATCCACGGCGACCTGGCCGATATACGTCGCCACGTAATCGGTTCCGTCATCGACCGTGATGTCACGCAGTTCGGTAACGACATCCTCGCAAAGTTCGAACGTTGATCGCGAAATATTGGTGAAGAATTCACCAGGGTCGCGCGGGATGTAGCGCACCGGGCTGTCCGAGATCTGCTGCAACGCGCCTTTGGCAACCAGCCCGCCCACAGCGTTGTAGACATTGGGTCTGGGCAGGCCCGTCATCTGGGCAATCTGATAGGCTGTGGCCGGACTATTGGAGGAAAGCGCCACATAGGCCTTGGCTTCGACGTCGGTGAAGTTCAGCCGTTCGAGCATGAAGACGAGATCACCCGAAGCCGCGTCCTCGGGGCGCGCAGCCTTGCTAACGACAGGTTTGCCTTTTCTCGCCATTCATAGATTCCTCAGGTATTGGACATTCGACCGATTGCGAGCGAATACCCTATCCGGCGTTCGAAAGTATGCGCAGTCCGCCCCTGACGACAAGTCCGAGGGAAGCGATCGAAAGAATCACCTGCAGAAACTGTGCGAACCTCACCGGGTCGAGACTACGGAACCAGCGCCCTCCGAGCCAGCCCCCAAACACGATCGCGGGAACCAGTAACACGACCTCTGAGAGAAACTGCAGGGAGATGAGACCTGCCAGTGCCGCGACAAATGCGCGCCATGCCAAAAACACGGCGCTGACCACGATATTGGTTGCCCGCAAACGGGCCGGCAGCGTGCACACGTGGCGGAGGTATACGACCAGGAGATACATCCCGCCTGCCCCCACCACGGTGCCGACAAAACCTGATATCGCGCCGGCGACAATCCCGGCGCCCGGTCCCCACACGGTAACAAACCTGTCCACCATTGGTGGCCGGACGACAGTGACGAGCGCCATACAGATCAGCCCCAGCAAGAGCAACAACCAGTCAGCGTCGAGCCGTTCGAAAAGCAGCACACCTGCGGTGATGCTGATCATCAGCGAAAACACCACCGAGCGAGCCACCACCCAGTCCGCGCCCCGGACGCCTTGTGCCAGAAACTGCGCCTGAGAGACGAGCCCCGCCAGCAGCGCCAGGATGACCGCGTGATGCGCAGGCATCAGCCAGGAGGACAGCAGCACCGCGGGCATCGCTGAACCGAATCCCGCAGCGCCGCGAACGAAAAAGGAAAAAACATATATGCCTATCACCGCAGCTACGGTCCAGCCTGGCATGCCGGCGAAAGGAACGGCGTCATAGGCCTCAAGAAAGGTCAGCATACCATGTCAAGCCGCCACTCTGTATGCCTTCAGCGACGCCAGTTCCGGCACTGCGCCCAGGCCCGGCCCCTCGGGCAAGTAAAGTCTGCCGTCCCGCAAATCGGGCGGCGCGGCAGTCATGCCGTCGCGCAGGGGATTGTCACTCACATCGACCTCCAGCCGTCCATCGGGCGCGCAGGCGGCCATCAGATGCGCGGTGGCCAACAGCCCGATACCGCCTGCAAGGTAGTGCGGCGCTATCTGCGCACCGGCAGCGCGGCCGCGGCAGATCACTCCGCGCAGAAGGCTGAATCCACCCCATTTTATGACATCGGGCTGGATTACGCGGACGCCGCCTTGTTCGATCACGCCCTGAAACATTTCCTCGCCCCGCAGGTTCTCTCCTGTGGCCAGTGGGGTGGCGCTGCGACGGCTAAGCTCTCTCCAGTCCGTGAAGGGAGAATCAGCGGCAATGGGCTCTTCCATGAATTGGAGGCCCACCCCCTCGGCCGCATCGAGCCACTTGACGGCCTCATCCACGCTCCATGCCTGATTTGAATCGGCCATCAGACCAAAGTCGGCCCCATGCCGGCGGCGAAGTCGATTGAGGCAGTCAATGTCCTCTTTGAGGGAAAAGCCCACCTTGAGCTTCACCGCTTTAAACCCTTTGGCACTTGCGGCTTCCGCCAGAAACTCCGCAGTGGCCGGGGCAAGTCCGCTGGCATATACTTCCAACCCCGCCGGTGCGCCCTTGGCTGCATCATCCGCAGCCAGGACCCGCCACAGTGGCTGGGCCTTGCGGCGTGCCAGAAGATCCCACGCGGCAATGTCGATACCCGCGATGGTCTGATCGAATGGACCTCGCTCATCCGATTGCAGCCGCATGCGCGCGGTGCGCTGCGTCAACTCGCGGAACATTGCGGCAGGATCAGCAAACCGCCGGTGTTCGACGAGAGGCCGGAAGAGTGAATGGGTCAGACGCGCCCGGTGTTCGGCGGCGACGGAGGGCCAATTGCAGAAGACTTCGCCCCAGCCCTCCACACCATCGGTATCGACAAGCCGGATCAAGACGGCGGGGCGGTCCGTCTGGGCGCCGAACGCATTTTTCCTGGGTTCGGCAATCGGGGCGCGAAAGACGAAAGCTTCCAGTCGAGCGATTGACAGCGAGTCATCCATCAGAACTCTCCATCGTCACCGCGTTGTCCCTGATGCTGCGGCGGCGCCGGATTTCCTGCCAGAACGCCGAGACGACCATCAGCAATGTTACCACCATCAGCACGAGGCTGATCGGTCGCGTCACGAAGTATTCCATCGTGGAATCGCTGACGCTGGAAAGCACCAGGGCGCGGCGAAAATTGTCTTCCGCAAGAGGTCCCAGCACCATGCCCAAGATCAGCGGTGGCAGCGAAAAGCCGAAGCGCATCAAGAAGAACCCGCCCAACCCGCAGATACCCGTGATCCAGACATCAAACAGGCTGTTTCGGACCGCATAGGAGCCAATGATCGCCAGGACCAGTACTGCCGGAACGATCATGTTGACCTTGACCCGCAGCACTGCGGCGTAGATGCGCGAGGAGAACAGGCCCATAAGCAACATGACCAGCACGATGGGGATGAAACTCAGGATGAAGCTATAGGCGATATCGCCCCGCTCTGCGAAGAGTTGCGGCCCCGGTACGAGGCCGTTCATCGTCAGCGCGCCGAAGAGAATTGCCGCGCTTGCCGAGCCGGGGATGCCGAGCGCCAAAAGCGGCACGAGCGATCCGCCCACCATTGCGTTGTTGGCGGATTCGGAGGCGAAAATGCCCTCCGCCGCGCCTTTGCCAAATTTCTCGGAATTGCGGGAGAAGCGCTTCGCCTCCCCATAAGAGACAAAGCTCGCGATTGAAGCCCCTGCCCCCGGCAGGATGCCAACGATGACGCCGATCAGGCTCGATCTGAGCACAAGGAACGGCTGATTGAAAGGAAGTGCGATGGCCTTTCGCAATGCACCAGCTTGCGAAACGACCTTTGCTATGGTTCCTTCCTTTGTACCCAAAAGCGTCAGCATCTGCGCAACGGCGAAAAAGCCGAGCAGCGCAGGGACCAGTTCGACCCCGCCCTCCAGATCGTAGCTGCCAAACGTGTAGCGATAAAAACCCGTCGCAGGATCCTGGCCGATGGTTGCTATCCAGAGGCCGATGCCGGCAGCAATCACGCCCTTGAGGAAATTGTCGGCGGCCAGGTTGCAGACTACGGCAAGCCCCGCCACAGCCAGCCAGAACATCTCGGGTGCGCCGAATACCAGAGAAAAGGCCGCAAGCGGTGGCGTGAACAGCAGCAGGATGGCAACCCCGAAAAGCCCGCCGATGGAGGAGGCTATCACGGCCACATAAAGCGCTTCCCGGGCGCGGCCCTCGACTGCCATTGGATGGCCATCAAGTGCCGTACAGATCGCCGCGGGAGTGCCTGGTGTGTTGATAAGGATGGCTGAGACCGAACCACCGTATTCCGCCGCCATATAGATGGCCCCCAGCAAGATCAGCGCCGAGGTTGGATCAAGCGTGAACGTCAACGGCAGAACCAGCGCGATCGCGACCGAGGCGCTGATCCCCGGAAGTGCGCCGCCGATCAAGCCGACAGCGACACCGAGTACGATGAGGCCAAGCTTCTGAAAAGTCAGAAGCCCGGCCATCAACGCGGGAAGTCCTTCCGGCAGAAAATCTCCCATCAAAGCCGTCCCTCAGCCCTGTTGCCTGAAGATGTCGAAAACCCATGACTGGTTCTTGATGAAGCTGTCGACATAGGCCTTGACGTCCTCGGCTGTCATGAAGTCCAGCGCCAGTCCGTTGTTTGCAAGATCGTCCTTGAATTCGGGATCCTTTGCCATCTCGATCATGCCTGCGCGCAGATGCTCGACGATGGGCTCGGGCGTGCCTGGAGGCGCAACGAGACCGCGGGTGACATAGTCGATGATGTCGTAGCCCTGCTCAAGAAACGTGGGGGCGTCCTCGGCGAGCGGATATCGCTTCTGGCCAGCAAAGCCCAACGGGCGCAACTGATCTTTATGGGAGACCTGATGCATCGCATTGGTGTTGAGCACCTGGACCTCAGCCCCAAGAACCGCCTTCAACTGCTGGGACCCGCCCTGGTAGCTGACCTCGGTGAGATCAATACCGGCAGCTTTCTCGACCATCAGAAGCAGACCGTTGCCGCCCGAGCGGGCGCCATTCATTCCAACCAGGACTTCTCCCGGATGCTCCTTGGCGTATTTGACCAGATCGTCAAAAGTCTGGAATGGGCTGTCGTTTCGCACCATGAAGCCAGAAGGAACGCGCACCGGCGTACCGATCTGGACAAGATCGTCAAACTGGTAGCCCTCCTGACCTTCAGGACGCAATTGCGGCTGGTAGATCATGTTGGGCGCGATGGCCACGGCCAGCGTATAGCCGTCGGGTTCGGTCCGGCTCACCAGTTCGTTGAGCGCAACCTGTCCGCCGCCACCGGGCTTGTTGACGATGACGAAACGCTCGCCAAGATATTTCTCCGAATATTTCGCGACGACACGGGCGAAAATGTCGGATCCACCCCCGGCGTTCCAGCCAACCACCACTGTGATAGGCTTGGATGGATAGTCCGAGTAATCCTGCGCGGTGGCAGGGGCGGCAAAGCTCACCGCACCCAACGCGGCGGCTCCCAATCCGGCACTGAATGCGCGCCTTGTCATTTTCTGAAGTATACCAGTCATATTCTCTCTCCCTTCGTTGATTGTTGATAAGACCGTTCACGTCACGGCAGCGACACCCCGAGCACCTGGACGAAGACCGCCCATATTCCCGCGCTCATTACGATTCCGAACGCTACGGCACGCAGCACGCCGACTGCCGTGCGCGGTACGCCTGACATGACCCAGGACAGGATCGCCATGAAGACTGGCGCAACGATAAAGAAATCGAGCGGACGGATCAGCCAGACGGTTGCACACCAGAGCGGAACCGCGATCGCGAACAATTTCCAGGAATAACCGGAGACCTCGGCCTTGCCGGTTCGCGCCATGCGCAAACTGCGAAGAATAAGCAGCAACCCGCTGAGCCCCAGAACGATCGCGATACCTCGGGGAAAGCTGGCAGCACCTTTGGGCAGACCGCCTGCCTGGAGATAGATCACCACTGCAAACAAGGTCACCACTGCGCCAGACAGGATGTCCCGCGCGCGCCTTCCGAGGTGCCACCTGCCTGCAGAAACGGATTCGCTTTCAATTTTGGTAGTCATAATTGTACTACTATCATATCAGCGTTGGTTTTAGAAGCTGTCATCTACAAAACTCCTCCCGTAGTGCTACGCCCAGACCCGGCCCGGACGGCAGATCGCAAGTCCCCTGTGACAGGCCGGTCGCAGCGGGCACACTCCCCGTGACCGCATCAAAGAACAGCGGGCTTTCACCCAGTTGATGTTCAAGCATCAGAAATCCGTCCTGTGGCGCGGCAGCGCTGACATGCAGGCTGGCCATGTGACAGACGGGCCCCGTCGGATTGTGCGGAGCGACACGGGCCCCGAAGGCGGCAGCAAGGCGTACGGAAGCCAGAAGGGCCGTCACGCCGCCGACATACTTCACATCCGGCATGACGACGTCGTAGCAACCGCCCTGAAGGTAGGGCAACAGATTCGCCAACGAGGTTTCGCGTTCGCAGCCGGCCAGCCACATGCCGCGACGGTTCGCCTCCGCCCGAAGGCGACGAATCGTCTCGATCGCCGCGGCGGTTTCCGGGATCGGGCATTCCACCCAGACCAACCCCAGCTCCGCGGCAGCTGCAATCAGCCGCATGGCCGACGCCGCGTCGAAGCGCCAGTGCGCATCGACCATAAGCTGTGCTTCGCCACCGATGATCTGCTGAACCGCCGCGAGCCGATCGAGTCCCGGCTGCATCGAGGTCACGCATCCCGCAGGATCCTGCCTGACATCGACCTCGTCGAACGGCGCCATCTTGATGTATCGATAACCTGCGTCGACTGCCTTGCGCGCTGCCTGGGCAAACGCCTGTGGGGTGCGCTCGCGTGGAGCGCGGTTGATGTTTGCATACATCGGAATCCGCTGGCGCACCGCACCACCCAGCAGATCGTATAGCGGACGACCGGCGCGTTGCGCCGCAATATCCCAAAGCGCCTGCTCGGACGCACAGGACATGGCGCGCCCGGTAAACCCGTCAAGCGACCCCGCTGCCGTAGCGGCAGCAACCGTGATCTGTGACGCCGGGCGACCTTTGAGGATGTCCTGCATCGCCCACGCCGCCTTTTTCAAGTCGTCAGCACTTCCGTTTACCGTCGCTTCGCCGGTGCCAACCAGACCGTCGTCAGTGGCAATCTCCACAAAACTCCAGCTCGTTTTCGGGGAAACATCGACTGTACGCGGATGGACGGAAAGAATTACCGGATCAGACATGGTCGGCTTTCATCATTGTCTGCCGCAGGCAGCGCAGAACATTCAGACACTCCTGCTCCGCGAGTCCTGTCTGCGGGGGCCCTGCTTCAGGATTTGGGACATCGCCCAGCTCAATTCCCCTGTCCGCCGCGCAAGCCTGGACTGCGGTCAGCAGCAACTTCGGCGATCGGCGCACCGCCTCATCGGCACAGGCCGCCTGCACCAGATCATGCGCCGCACGCTCGCCGATCACCGGAGCGAGTGAGGTCATGAGCCGATCCGCCTCGACACCAAGGTGCCCGCGCTCCAAATTCTGCCGCATCCGCTCTGCATTCACCACAAGATGCGACAGAACCCGCTGCGCGGCGGCCAGCCCGCCTGAAGCAAGCAAGAATGCCTGTGGCACAACCTCCCATTCCGGGATCCATCCCGCGCCATGACGCTCATCCACCTGTCGACTCATCGCGTTCAGCATGATGGAGGGCAGCCCCGCTGACATGGTAGCAACCGCGCCGAGGATTTCGAGATCCCGGGGATTGCGCTTGTGCGGCATCGCGCTTGAGAGGCCGGACGCCCCATCGGGATCGACTATGTCCAGTTCACCCATTTCTTCAGCAGACATTCGCCCGATATCGGAACCCAGACGCCCCAGCGCGGCACAGAGCAACGCCAGTCCCGAAACCAGTTCCGCAGGACGGTCACGCGCCGCTTGCCAAGCGATGCCGGGCTCGGAAAGCCCCAAAGCCATCATCAGCGCGCTCCGCTCCCTGGGACCGCCCGGCGCAGGCGGTGCAAAGCTTCCCACGGCGCCACCGAACTGGCCGCAGAGCGCCCGCTCGGAGATTTCCGACAGACGCTCGGAGGCCCGCCAAAGCTCCACTGCCCAGCCGGCCACCTTGAAGCCGAAGGTAACTGGCCGCGCATGGCGCCCGTTGGTCCGGCCCGCCATGGCCGTGGTGGCATGGAGCTCCGCCAAATCACAAAGTGCTGCCGTCACCCCAATCAGCTCGGCCTGCACCAGCGCCATGGCTCGCGCCTGCTGCAGAGCCGCCCCGGTATCGAGGATGTCCTGCGTCGTGCCGTGAAAATGGACCCATTCACCCGCCTGCCCCGGACACGCCGCAGAAAGGCGACGGACCAGCGGCAGAACGGGCCGGCCAACACGGGCGGCCTCTTCGGCGATTTCCTTGACTGTTTCTTCGGGATCGAGTTGCAGGCAAGTGGCCGCCGCGACGATCTCGGCAGCGCTCTCGCTCGGGATAATCCCGGCCATACCCTGAATTTCGGCCTGGGCGGACAGTACTTCCAGCCAAGCGCGAATTCGAGATTCATCACAGAACACCGCACGCATCTGAGCGGTCGACACCATGTCGCGAAACAGCGCGGAATCCCAAAGGCTGATCGTCATGCAGGTAGACCTCCCCGGGCATCAAGCCTTACTCTCCCGGACTTTCAGTTTTAGTAGTCTATTCTGGACTACTCTTACCTGATGACCTATCATGCCTCTGACTGCACGGCAATATTGCCCGTGCCATTGACGGCGAAAAAACCACAGGAGCCAAATCATGCAGGCACTACGCCCTCTCGAAGGCCTTCATGTGCTCGACCTGACCCATGTGATCGCCGGGCCCTATGCCACTTATCTTCTGGCCACCTTGGGCGCAGAGGTCATCCGCATAGAACCTTTGGGAGGCGATTCACTGCGCCACAGGAGTGGATCGGATGCCGCGCTCCGCGCAGCAGGGATGGGCACCGGTTTCCAGGCTCAGGGGGGCAACAAAACCTGCCTCTTTCTGGATCTGAACCAGGCCGAGGGACGAGCTGAATTCCTCGATCTGCTGGCCGATGCCGATGTTCTAGTGGACAATTTCCGTCCCGGCGTGATGGACCGAATGGGACTTAGCACGCCCACCCTGCTGGCTCGTCGCCCCGATCTGATACATTGCAGCCTGAGCGGCTATGCGCCCGAGGACCGGCGCGCTGACTGGCCCGCCTATGACAACGTCATCCAGGCCGCCAGCGGGCTAATGGCGCTCTCGGGCACAAAGGACACGGGGCCCCTGAAAAGCGGGGCGCCAATCGTGGATTACGCAAGCGGCATGATGATGGCCTTCTCGATCACATCGGCGCTCTACGCGCGTGCCCAAGGCACGCAGGGCGGGCAAAATCTGCAAATCTCGATGCAGGAAACCGCGCAGGCCATGATGGGATCCGTCATCGCGGACCATTTGGCTACAGGATCCCAACCGGCTGCGAAAGGCAATGCAGCCGGCAGCGGCATGCCTGCGTCGGGATGTTTCGAAACCGCGAATGGGACGCTGGCCATCGGCGCCAACGAGGCGCATCAATTCACAGCACTGCTGGAGGTTCTGGGCATCTCCGGGTTGATGCAAGATCCGCGCTTTGCTGACGATGACGCGCGACGCAAACATGCCTCCGTTCTTGGCGAGTTGCTGGAAGAAGCACTTGCAGCCCACAGCGCCGAAGAATGGGAGGAACGGCTTAACTGCGCGGGCGTCCCGGCTGCGCGGGTTCGCAGTCTCCCGGAAGCCGTTGCGGAAACGCGCAAAAGCGGCTCGCCCTTCCTGGCTGGCGATCCGGGCCTTCCTACGGTGCCGCTTCGCCTTAACAACGCCTCGCCGCGCCTTGCCCGGTGCCCCGGCCCTGTCGGAAACGATGGCGTGCGCTTCTTTACCCGACGCACTGCTCAAAAAGGCTCCGACCGATGAACGACACAATGAACCTGCTTATCCTTATGGCCGACCAGCACGCTCCCGATGCCCTGAGCTTTCTTGGGCATCCGTTGGTTCGAACGCCCAACATTGACCGGCTGGCCAGTCGCGGGACTTGTTTCACTTCGGCCTATTCACCCTCGCCACTCTGTGTGCCCGCCCGTGCCGCCATTGCAACCGGACGGGACGTCCACGAGATAGGCGCCTGGGACAATGCCCATCCTTACGAGGGCACCCCTGAAGGCTGGGCCCATGCCGCGACTGCAGCAGGGGTAAACACGACCTCCATCGGAAAACTGCATTACCGCTCGGAGAACGTAGCCACCGGTTTCAAGCGAAGCCTGTTGCCGATGCATGTCGTCGAGGCGCGCGGGGATATTCTGGGCTCCGTTCGCAATCCACTGCCCCAGCTTTCCAAAGGACGTTCTCTGGCCGCGGGTGTGGGCATCGGCGAGACCTCCACAACCCACTATGACCGGTCCATCGCCGAGACCGCCTGCGCCGAGCTCGCCCTGCGGACCAAAGACAAGGCCGACGATGGACGCTGGCTCATGTTCGTCTCCTTTGTCGCCCCGCATTTTCCATTGACCGCACCGGAAGAATTCGCCGCCCTCTATAATCCCGACGACATGCCCCTGCCGGCTGTTGCCACGCAGGAAGAGCGCGAGCATCCCTGGTTCGCAGGCATGCGCAAGAGCCTGAACTGGGATGACGGGTTTGACGATGAAACTCGACGAAAGGCGGTAGCAGCCTATTTCGCACTGACCAGCTTCATGGACGCCAATGTGGGCCGCGTGCTGGACGCGCTCGATGCAGCAGGCCTTTCGGAGAACACCCGTGTGATCTACATGTCCGACCATGGTGAGGCACTGGGGAAGCGCGATCTATGGGGCAAGTCGACGCTCTATGAGGAGTCTGCGGGCATACCGCTGATCCTGGCCGGGCCCGATGTTCCCGCGCGCCGGATCCCTGCACCCGTAAGCCTGACCGATCTTGACGCCACAGTGCGCGATGCCCTGAATGTTAACGGTTCAGGTCCAGCCGGAACCAGCCTGCTTGCGCTGGCGCAAGACCGGGCAGAGCCTCCGTCAGAGGTCTTGTCGCAGTTCCACGGCGGCGGCTCTCCTAGCGGGGCCTACATGCTCCGCTTTGGAGACTGGAAGTATGTTCATTATGTCGGATACCCGGCGCAGTTGTTCCACCTGCCCACCGACCCCGAGGAACGTCACAATCGCGCGTCTGACCCATCGGTTTCAGGGGTGCTGGCAGAAGGCGAACGCAGGCTCCGCGCGCGTCTGGATCCCGAGGAGGTCGACAGGCGGGCGAAACAGGCACAGGTCGCCCTCGTCGATCGCCACGGCGGACGCGATAGCGTGATCGGCCGGGGAAGCTTCGGCGCAACTCCGCCACCCGGGACGAAGGCAATTTACGACCGGGGCAAATGAGCGGGGGAGCGTTGCCGGACAACCCAACGCCAGCCGAACAAAGACCGGTACCCGCACGATTCAACTTGCGGACTGACGCCCTTCACTCAACGCCCTGGCGGGTTTGCGTTTGCAACCTTCCCGGCTGGACTGGTGATGCCCTTGGGTAAAATGACTGCGCACGCAAACATGGACCGCAGTGAATTTCCGCAGATTTCGCATATGTCGAAAACCGATCATGAGCCTTCTCACTGGTCGAGTTCAATCCACTCTCCCGTCGCCCCAGGGTAGGAGAAACACACGAAACCTGCCGGGAATTCATATCCGTTACCCCGTCTCCGAAAATACGTGCGTCGCAATTTCAGCGACGCAATCTTAACATGTCCACTTGTAGGACAACTAAACATTTGTTAGCGTTGCTTTCGCCAACAGGCTGCAATTGATTATCGGATGACAAGTGAGCACGAGACCGCAAACGCAAAGCATCGCAAACCAGGCCGAAATCATTGGCTCGATGAAGGACGCGCTCGGTCCGGTGAGCGTGTTAACACCACTTGAGCCGGACAGCCGATATCTGACGGACTGGTCCAGGGATCATCACGGGATTGCGCTCGCGATTGTGAGGCCGCGAAGCATTGCTGAAGTCCAGAAAACAGTGGCTTACTGTTTTAATAATGCAATTCCCGTTATCCCGCAGGGCGGCAATACAGGCTTGGTCTCTGGATCCGTAAACGCCAAAACGGCTTGTGTTGTCATCAATCTGGAACTGCTTAACCAGGTTCGCGAGATTGATGAGAAGAACTTCTCGATGAATGTTGATGCAGGGTGTCTGCTGCGAACCGTCAAGGAGGCGGCAGAGGCAAGACAACTGATATTCCCGCTCTCGTTGGGTTCGGAAGGGAGCTGTCAGATAGGTGGCAATGTCGCCGCCAACGCCGGCGGCGTGAACGTATTGCGCTACGGAATGATGCGGGAGCTGGTTTTGGGGCTGGAAGTCGTGCTTCCTGACGGCAGCTTGTGGAACGGGCTTGGCGGCCTGCGCAAGGATAACCGGGGCTTTGATTTGAAACAGTTGTTTATCGGGGCCGAAGGAACGATCGGGATTGTTACGGCTGCCTGCCTCAAGTTGTATCCGGCGCCCGAAAAGGTGGAGACCGCTTATATCGGCGTCGGGTCCTATCGGGATGCCTGCGATTTTTACGAAGCAGCGCGTCGCGCATGCGGAGATTTGCTTACCGGTTTTGAAATGATCGGGGCGGAATGCTTGCCACTGGCAATGCAAATCCATCCAGCTCTGCGCAGTCCGCTCAACAGGGACCTCCCGGTCCACATCCTGCTGGAGACGTCTGCCAGCAGGTACGTTAATCTTCGTGATTTGCTTGAGCGGTTTCTGTCAGACTCCATGGATCGCGGACTCGTCATCGACGCGGTCTTGGCAAATAGCCATGAGCAAGCACGATCATTCTGGAAAATCCGCGAAGGTCTTGTCGAGGGACAAGCCCGCCGGGGCTTTCATGTCCGCAGTGACATATCGGTCAGGCTTCCCCAGGTTGCAGGCCTGGTTGAGGCGTTGCGTGACATGCTCGCGACGCGTTTTCCTGCGTGGATATCTCAAAGCTATGGCCACGCGGGAGATGGCAATGTGCATTTCAATGCTCTGCCTTCGCTTGATCTCAGCGAGAACGAGATGCGCGAGACCGGCCGCAAGATCGAGGCAGATATCTATCGGATTGTGGATGAGTTTGGCGGGTCAATCAGCGCAGAGCACGGGCTCGGTCGAACCAAACGCGAAAGGTTTGCCTTGTCAACTGACCCCACCCACAAATTACTGATGCATAAGGTCAAGAAGATTTTTGATCCGCGAAACCTTATGAACCCCGGCTGCATGCTCAATGAAGAAGGTTTGCTCCAATGAGGCAAGTATCAACCAAGCTGGGTGCTGTGGAGCACCTGCCGAGCAAGGTCGCATCCTATATAACCCGGGAAATCGCGGCCGGAAACCTGCGGCCGGGAGAGCAGCTTCCGTCAGAGCATAGCCTCGCCGATATGTTGGGCGTGAGCCGCAATGTCGTGCGGGAGGCGGTTTCACAACTACGGGCCGACGGAATCGTGCTGGCGCGGCAAGGTATCGGCGCATTTGTGATGGAGCCGGAGCGCCGATCCGCAATACGGCTCGATAGCGAAGCTCTCAAGGCCGATGGCTCAATGGAGCGCCTGTTCGAACTGCGTGGAATTCTGGAGACCGAAGCAGCGGGTCTGGCCGCAGAACGGCGGAGCATCGACACTCTCCATCGGGTGAAGCAGTCGCTTGAGCGAATGGCTGGTGAAGAACGCTGGGAAAAGGGCAGCATCGACGCGGATCTGGAATTCCACCGCGAGATCGCCCGAGGGACCGGAAACGATTACATTTATACCTTCGTGTGCTTCATCTGCGAGCAGATACGACGCTCGATCTATATTGCACGCTTTACGAACCCGCTTCCTGAACTTGTGGAAATCAACGTCGCCGAACACAGGCGAATTTACGAGGCGTTGGAGAGAGGCGACGCCCAGGCAGCAAGGATCAGTATGCGCGAGCATATAAGGGGAGCCGGAGAACGCGCCGGCGCAATGCCTGGCAAGTCATCAGAAAACTCAAAGACGCGGGATTGAGACCATGATTCTGGATAAACTCAAAAAGATCACCGATATCTGCATATTGGTCGAGAACGTGGAGCGCACAGTCGAGTTTTATACCGAAAAGCTTGATTTTGAACTTCGCAGACGAGCGGAAGGGTTCGCCGACTTCCACGCTCACGGAGTTACACTGGCGGCTTGGGAAATAGATCACATCAATCGCCATACCGGTGTTTCCAACACTCGCTCTCCCAAGCATGCGCACAAGGCATGCGTCGCCGTCGAGCTTGAAAGCCCGGCCTCCGTCGATGAACTTTACAAAGAGCTAAGTGAGCGTGGGGTCCATTTTTGCGGCGCACCGGCCAGCTATGAGTGGAACGCGCATTGTGCGTATTTCACCGATCCCGATGGCACGCTGTGGGAGCTTTACGCCTGGAACACCGGCGGGCCCGATGATTATCACAAGACCGATCAAGAGCGGTGACAACAAATCGCTCAGAAGCAGGAAATGCTATCAACCATTGGAAAAAGGGGTACAAATTCAATGAGAAACCGCACAAACCGGATCAATAGAAGAACTTTCCTCAAGACTTCCGCAGTGGGAGTTGCTGCGTTCGGGACCGGAATCCAGCTCATTCTGCCGGAGGATGCGCACGCCGCAGCAAAGGTCATTGTGAAATATGACTGGCTGATGTCCAACGGACAGATTGGGGATATCATCGCCGCCGAAAACGGTTATTTTGCCGATGCCGGCCTGGAAGTGGAGTTCAGCCCGGGTGGTCCGAATTCCGCAACGGTCCCTCCGGTTATTTCCGGGGCTGCGGCTCTTGGTCAATTCTCCGAAACACCTCAGCTTTTCAATGCCCGCGCTAGCGGCGTTCCGGTGAAAATAATCGCATGCGGGTTTCGAACCGGGCCGTATGCCTTGACATCCAAGCCGGACAAGCCGCTTCGATCTGTCGAAGATCTGCGGGGCATGAAAATCGGGGTTCAGCCGACCGCACGTTTTGTAATGGACGCCATTGCCGCCAAGAACGGCATTCCGCTCGACGAGTTGGATATTGTCAATGTCGGCTTCGACAAGGCACCCTTGATCCGTGGCGAGGTGGATGCAATTGGCGGCTGGATCACGAACACGCAGTCATTGAGTGTGGTCGGCGATGACCGGGTTGATCTGCTGTTGAGCGACCTGGGACTGGCATCCTATGCGAATGTATATTTTGCCACGGACGAAGCGGTTGAGAAAAATGCGGATATTTTGGCCAAGTTCATTGGAGCAGCCGCCAAAGGTTGGGGATGGACACACGAAAACCCCGAGGAAGCCGTCAAGAAAGCTGTTGCCGCCTTTCCGAACATGGACCTTGAATGGGAGCTCAAGACAATTGATCTTGTGCTTCGCTTGAGTTTTGACGAATCGACGGCGAAAGATGGCTGGGGGACCTTTGATCCTGCGTCCCTTGAGGAGCAAATCGCGCTCTATGACATGATCAAACAATACCCTGACGGGCGGCCCGAGCTTGAAGATGTCTACACCCCTGCAATTCTTGAAATGACCGCTTCGGACCGTCCGAAGCTTGGTGCACCGGTCAAATAGCTCATATGAGTGTTGCGATCGATTGCGAGAAGCTGGACATCGGCTATCGAAATGCTGATACCGATATTACTGTCGTCTCCGGCCTTGACCTAACGGTCACGGCCGGGGAGTTCCTGACAATACTGGGGCCGTCAGGTTGTGGAAAATCCACACTTCTGCGTGTTGTTGCTGATCTTCTTGAACCACTAAGCGGATCGATTGCGGTTCTCGGCACCAGCCCTCGACAGGCACGGATGACGAGACAGATCGGCTTTGTCTTTCAGGATTCAACTCTGTTGCCATGGCGCAGCGTAAGGCAGAACATAGAGTTGCCAGCCGTTGTCGGCGGCGCCAACAAGCGGGTGGTCTCGACCGAAAAAACCGATGCCTTGCTCGTCATGCTGGGGCTGGAAGGCTTGGGCGATCGTTTCCCAAGCCAATTGTCCGGCGGTCAACGACAGCGGGTTGCCATAGCAAGGGCTTTGATTGAAGAGCCTAAACTGTTGTTGATGGACGAACCATTCGGCGCTCTGGATGAAATCACCCGTGACCGCCTCAACAGTGAGTTGCTGTCCATCTGGCGGCGCACCGGCACCACAATTCTGTTTGTTACTCACTCCATCATGGAGGCTGTTTATCTTGGTGAACGCGTCATGGTGATGGCTTCCAATCCTGGTCGCGTCCTCAGCATCACGGATCTTCGGGACGCCAAAAACGCAGACAACAGCTGCAGCCGGGAAGATCCGAAAATCATCTCTGCCATGGCGGAAATGCGCGTAGCACTCGAGGCGGCATCATGATCGAACGTCCATTGTCCCAAAGCGCTTCTGTGACTTTGTCAGTTCTCGGCGGTCTGTCGATCCTGGTGATCTGGCAGTTTCTCGTGCCGTGGGCTGGAATTCCTGCCTACATTGTTCCGACGCCGACCGCCATCGCAGGTGTCTTTCAAAAACAGTGGCCTTTGCTGCTTTCCAATCTTTGGCCAACCGCGGTTGAAAGCGTTGCCGGATTCCTCATCGGCAATTCCATGGCGGTTTTGGTCGCCGTGCTATTTGTGTATGCGCGGATTGTGCAGGCCGCCTATTTTCCCGTCATCTTGTTCTTCAACACGATCCCCATCCTCGCCTTGGCTCCGATAATCGTGCTGATTTTTGGCTTGGGCATGACGCCGAAGATCATAATTGCCGCGGTAATCTGCTTCTTTCCTACCTTGGTCAACATGATCCGTGGACTTGGTTCTGCAAGCCAAAACGAGCAGGAATTGTTACGTATTCTCTCGGCGACGCGATGGGAGACATTCTGGCGCTTGAGACTGCCGCGATCGCTTCCGATGCTGTTCTCATCGCTGCGGATTGCAGCCACGACATCGGTGATAGGCGCAATCGTCGGTGAGTGGATCGGCTCCGACAAAGGCATCGGCGCTCTTATTATCCAGGCAACATTCAACTATCGCTCGGGCCAATTATATGCGGCAATTGTGTTGTCGTCATCGATGGCCATTGTCTTGTTTCTGCTTGTCGTTTTAGCGGAACGGAAGATCATGCGATACAGTTGAACCGCAGCGGGCGTTGTCAGAGAATCCAGAGCCAACCAAAGAATGCCCCGCAGCTTTCCCTGCTCACTGGACCCCGTTCTCGCTACCTCTCGGGCCCTGCGGGTGACAGCGTTCCGCCTCCAGCGGGTTTTGGATGGCTGATGTCAGACATCACCCCCTCGATGAAATCGTTTCCTTGATCTTGAGGGACCTCTGATTCTGACAGGCTGACCTTACGGCTCTATATCCGGGGTGCGGCCCGATATCATATCAGCAAGGATACGTGCTGTTCCACAAGCCTGCGTCCAACCGTTCGAGCCATGACCGGCATTGAGATACAGATTGGAAAATTCCGTCGGCCCGACGATTGCAGGTCCGGCAGGTGTCATCGGCCGGAAGCCGCACCAGAATTCGGCAGCGGCATAATCGCAGGCTGCCGGGAACAGATTTCTGACCCGATCGATGAGACCGAGGCGCGCCTCCGGCCGGAGCGCGCGGTCATAACCGGCAATCTCGGCGACGCCCGCTGCCCGCAGGCGGTTGCCGAGACGAGTGACCATGACCTTGGAATGCTCATCCATGACCGAGGACAGCGGAGCTCCGGCATCCGTGTGGATTGGGCAAGTGATGGAATAGCCCTTGACCGGATAGACTGGCAAATTAATGCCGAGTGGCTTTAACAAGGCGGGGGCAAATGCACCGGCTGCAACAACGAAGGCATCAGCGGATAATTTCCCCGCATGGGTGCGCAGGCCGATGATGCGGTTTGCATCGGTCTCAATCGCACTGACTATCGTATCGAACTCGAAACGGCACCCCTTTTTCACCAAAAGGGCGGCGAGCGAACGCGTGAAGATATGGCTGTCTCCGGTACCGTCATCAGGCAAGTGCAGACCTGCTGCAAAGCTGGCATTGGAATCCTTCAGTGCGGGTTCGATTCCGGCGAGTTCACTCGCCTCGACAAAGCGGTGGGCAATACCAAGCTCCGCGAGAACCTTGGCCGAACGACGCCCGCCCTCGGCCTCTTCCTCGGTCTGAAACACCTGCAACACGCCTTTATCCGACAGATCGAATGCGATGCCTGTCTGGGCGCTGAGCTCAGTCAGGCAATGCCGGCTGTAATGGGCGACACGCTGCATGCGCGCCTTGTTTTCGGCAAAGCTCCGTGCATTGCAATTTGCGACAAAAGCGGCAAGCCAGCGCCATTGCGCAAGATCGAAACGCGGCCGTATCTTGAGCGGCGGAAAGTCATCGAAGAGCCATCTCAGCGCCTTCAACGGCATGCCCGGCGCGGCCCAGGGACCGGCGAAACTCGGGCATATGCCGCCGGCATTGCCGAAACTCGCCTCGCCTGCCGGCGCCGACAGCCGCTCGATAACTGTCACTTCATGCCCCAGCTCGGTCAGATACCAGGCGGTTGTCACACCGACAACGCCCGCGCCTATGACGATGATCTTCATGTCGTGTGTCATTGCCTTGCTGTCTTGGCGCCGTCAGTAGGTTCCCGGATATCCGCCGCCGTCAATCAACAGGTTTTGCGCCGTGACAAACCCGGCCTTGTCGCTGCACAGGAAGGCGCCCCAATGACAGAGGCTTATCTTGTTCCCGGACCTCAAGGTTACTCGGCCGCGGCAGCGAAATTGACCTCGAAGCCGTAACGCTCCGGCAATCCGAGACGCCGAAATGCCTCGACGCCGGCCTGCAGCCTGGCGCCATCCAGCGGCTTTAGCGGTTTGCGCAGCGGGCCTGACGGCATGCCGAGAACCCGCATCAGGGTCTTCACCGCAACCGGGTTGATGGCGGAATAGGCGAAATGCAGCATTGGCAGGTTGTCCAGCCAGGCCGCGCGATGATTGAAAGCGTCTTCACCGGTCTCCCAGGGTTTGGAGATCACCGCCATTTCCTGCGGGATGATGTTGCCGGTCATATTCGCGGTGCCGTGGCCTCCCAGCGCCATGGTCGGCACGACCAGACCGAGATTGGGCGAGCAGCAGCACATGATTGCCATGTCGGGTTTGGCGGCACAGACCTGCGCCACCTGACCGACGCGCGTGGTCGATTCCTTCAGCACAACCATGTTCGGGTGCTTGGCCAGTTTCAGCAGATCACTCCAGTGCAGATCGGTCTTCACCCGCGGTGGATTGTTGTAAAATCCCATGGCCAGATCGGTGCTGTCGAGCACTTCCATCGCATAATCGGTAATGGCGTCATTGTCCGCGCAGATATAGGCGGGAGCGGCAAGGATCGCTCCGTCAGCGCCTTCGGCCTTGGCATAGCGGGCATAATCGATCGTCGTCTGCGTATTGTTGCCGGTAATGCCATAATACATCAGCATGTTGCCCGGTTTCATCTTCGCCGTTTCGGTGATGATCGCCTTGCGTTCTTCCGGCGACAGCATCGAGACCTCGCCGGTCGATCCCATGATCAGCACGGCTTCGGTGCCATTCTCATGATGCCAGTTGAGAAGCGTACGGAACCCTTCAAAGTCGATCGAACCGTCATTGTTCATCGGGGTAACGAGGGCGACGAACGAGCCGCGAGGTTGAATATGTGCCATCAGATAGTCCTCCATAGTGCCCCCCGGACCCGAGCGGTTTCGGTGGCCTGTTCCGCATCTTGTCTACAATGCCGGGGGGCACCTTGCCCAATACCAATCGGCAATGACCCTATGCGGTATACTTAAACTTGCGGATTGATGCGGGTCGCAATCTCCATCCCATCCATCACTTCCTGGAAAGTATCCGCAAACATCTGCGCCGAACGCGACAACGCCTTGTCGGCATGGGCCAGTAGATGCACATCAAACGGGATGGCTGGTTCAAAGCGAACGGACCGCAACACCGTGTCGGGAAAAATCGCGGGCGTGAAAGGGTCGATGATCGAAAGCCCGGCTCCTTCCGCCACAAGACCACAGGCGCTGTAGGATGGCTGGCTTTCCACCGCCACATTCGGCGTGATCCCTGCCCGGTCGAAACGTTCGGTTACATATCCGGCGGTCACGGTCTGCGACGACAGCACCACAAGAGGGATGTCCTTGAGGTCCTTGGGCCCCAGGACTTCGCGCTCCGCAAGAGGATGCTCCGCTGGCAGCACGACGACGCAATAGGTTCTCCAGGATGCCAGGCGCAGGACGTCGGTGCGCCCCGGCGCCAGTTGCGCCACGCCCAGATCCGCCTGCCCGGCGGCGACCAGATCGACAATGCGGGGTGAGTTGTGCACATTGTGGGTCACGCGGATGCCATTGTGCGTTTTCAGGAATTGCGAGAGCGCCCGCGGGACGATCCGGAAGCTGACCATCGGCAGAGAGGCGATGGCAAGGGTGGAGTGCTGCAGCCCGCGCATCTCGCGGGCAAACTGATCCAGCCTGCCAAGACCATAGAACATCCGCTCCACTTCGCTCGCCAGACAATGAGCATCCGGGGTCGGAAAAAGCTTGCCGGCACGCCGTTCAAAGAGGGAAAAGCCGAGGTCCATTTCCAGTTCCGAGATCACACGGCTGATCGCCGGCTGGCTGACCGACAGCGCCTTCGCCGCGGCGGTGACCGATCCGAGTCGCATGACCTGGCGAAACGCCGTGATCTGTCGTTCTGTCATCATCGGGGAGACCTCCGGCGGTGGGTATTGGTGACGTGATCAGAGCGTGCCGGGATAATCCCCGCCATCCATCAGGATCGACTGCCCGGTCATCAGCCCGGCATGGTCGGAGGCCAGGAACGCGAAGAGTGCGCCAATCTCGTCGGGGCGACCATAGCGTCTGGCCGGGCTCTTGGCTGCGCGCGCATTCCATATCTCGTCAAAGCTCGGGCCACCTTCGGTGACCAGCGACTGGACATGCTGGCGCTGCGCTTCGCTGTCGATAATGCCCGGCAGGATGGTATTGATCGTCACGTTGCGGGCCACGCCCTCCCGCGCAAGTCCGGCGGAAAACCCGACCAACCCGGTGCGTGCGCCGTTGGACAGGCCCAACTCCACCTGCGGGATCTTCACTCCGCGCGCAGCGATGTTGACGATCCGGCCGAAACCGCGTTCGACCATCCCGTCGAAAGTCAGTCGCATCATCTGGATCGGCGCCAGCATCATCAGATCGAGCGCAGAGATCCATTCGTCCCGGTCCCAGTCGCGGAAATCGCCCGGCTTCTTGCCTCCTGCATTGTTCAGCAAAATATCCGGCTCCGGACAGGCTTCGAGTGCTGCGGCACGCCCCGCGTCGGTCGTGATGTCGGCTGCGACCGTCTGCACTTTACCGCCGGTTTCGGCGCGGATCGCATCCGCAGTTTGGTTCAACGCTTCCAGACCACGCGCCACCAAGGTGACATCGACACCTTCGCGCGACAGGGCCAGTGCGCAAGCGCGCCCCATTCCCTTGCTTGCGCCGCTCAACAGCGCCTTGCGCCCCTTCAACCCCATATCCATCGTCAATTCTCCCCGGTCGCCAGACCGTCTAGCTGCAAGGGTTCAACCCGCAGGATCGCGTCTTTCAATGCTTGTGTGTGTGGGTGGCGGGGGTTGGCAAAGATACTGTCAGCCGCACCCTCTTCAACCACCTCGCCCCGGTGCATGACCATCACCCGGTCGCACAGATTTTCGATCACCGCCAGATCATGGCTGATGAAGATCAGCGAAAGCCCCCGGTCGCGGCGCAGGTCGCGCAGCAAGGCCAGGATCTGCGCCTGAACGGACACATCAAGCGCCGAGGTCGGTTCATCACAGACGATCACCCGCGGCTCTACCGCCAGCGCCCGTGCAATCGCGACCCGCTGCCGCTGCCCGCCGGACAAGGCGCGCGGTGTGACCTCGGCGCTGGCGGCAGGTAGATCCACGGAATGCAACAGATTAGCCACTCGCGCCCGCCGCGCCGAAGCGTCCAGATCGGTGTGCAGTTTCAAAGGCAGTTCAAGGATGCTGCCGATGGTCCAGCGCGGATTGAGCGATCCGAAAGGATCCTGGAACACCGGCTGGATCAACTTGGCCAGGCTCCGCTGCGGCAGAGAAGTCGCGGCCTCGCCGGCAATCTCCACGCTGCCCGTGTCGGGGCGATCAAGCCCGATGAGGATACGCGCAAGCGTACTCTTGCCGCAGCCGCTTTCGCCGACAATGCCAAGGATTTCACCCTCTTCGAGATCAAGCGAGACCTCATCAAGCGCCCGAAAAGACCGGGCTTTGCCCCAACTGCTGCTGGTGTAGGTGCGTCCCACGCCTCGCGCCTGCAACACGGTTGCAGCAGCGGCGCGGGCCGGCGGGGTCCTGGGCCTTGGCAGGCTGTCGATCAGCTTGCGGGTATAAGCATGCGCAGGTGTACGCAACACCTGTTGCGTATTGCCGGTTTCGACAATGCGACCCTCCTGCATGACTGCAACCCGGTGGGAAACACGTTCGACCACACCAAGATCGTGAGTGATGAAGAGCATTCCCAGCCCAAGCTCAGCCTGTAAATCACCCAGCAGATCGAGCAGCTTGATCTGTGTCGTGACATCAAGCGCAGTCGTCGGCTCGTCGGCGATCAGAAGGTCCGGGCCGCACATCAAAGCCATGGCAATCAGCACGCGCTGGCGCTGACCGCCCGACAGTTGATGGGGAAACTTGCGCATCTGCGCGACGGGGTCGGGCAGTCCGACCCGGTCAAGCAGGTGAAGCGCCCGATCACGGGCCTCTGCGGACCCGCTGCCAGTGTGCTGCCGATAGACCGTCATCAACTGATCCGCGATGGTAAAAACAGGGTTCAGCGCGGTCATCGGCTCCTGAAACACCATCGACAGCCGGTCGCCGCGCAGAGCCGCCGGGCTCTTGCCGCTGTCAAAGGAGATTTCATCGGCCCTCACAACAGCACCCGGAGGCGAGATGCCCATCAGCGCCATCGCCGTCATCGACTTTCCCGATCCACTTTCTCCGACCAGCGCCAGCGTTTCACCGCGCGCCACATTGAGGTCTATACCGTGCACGATTTCGTTGCCTGCAATGGTAACGGACAGGTTGCGCAGCTTCAGCAAGGCGCTCATCGCTTTTCCCCCTGAATGTCGCGCAGGCCGTCGCCCAGAAGGTTAATGGAAAGCGCCAGTGCAAACAGGCAAAGCCCCGGCAAGGTGATGAGCCAGGGGTTGAAGAACATGAAGTTCTTGGCTTCCGACAGCATCAGCCCCCAGGACGGCAGCGGCGCCTGTACCCCGAGACCGAGAAAGGACAGCGCCGCCTCGATCAGCACCGCGTTGGCCATCTCGACCGTCGCCACCACGATCAGCGAAGCACGAATATTGGGCAGGATCTCGCGGATCATGACATGCATGTGGGTGGTGCCCATGGCCCGCGCGGCGGAGACATACTCCGCATTGCGCAGTTGCTGCGTGGCCGTGCGTGCCACCACGGCAAACTGATCCCAGAGCAGCAGGCCTATCACCAGCAACACGACTGTCAGCGATCCGCCGACCACGGCGACAATTGCCAGCGCCACCAGAACCACCGGGAGCGACAGACGCGTGGTGATCACTGCATTGATGCAGGTATCCACCCACCCGCCGAAATATCCCGCCGCAATCCCGAGCGAGATGCCGATGAAGCCCGAGATAAGCACCGCCCCAAAGCCGATGACGAGAGAGATCTGCGTGCCATAGATCAGACGACTGAGATAATCGCGGCCCAGCTGGTCTGTGCCAAGCCAGTGGCCGGGACCCATGCCGTCATGCCAGAATGGCGGTTTCATCCGCTCACCCAATGACTGCACGAAGGGATCATGGGGAGCCAGCAGCGGTGCAAAAATCGCGATCAGCACCAGCAGTAGAAGCACACCACCACCGATGGCAAAACCACCGTGTCTGAGGATCGGGGATATACGCGGCGGCTTTATTTGTGTGACGGGATCAAGCATCAGGCATGCTCCCGGATGCGAGGATCAAGCACAGCATTGAGCAGGTCGGCAAACAATGTGAGCAGGATATAGACCAGTGAAATGAACAGCACGATTGCCTGAATCACCGGCATGTCCGAGCGGCTCATCGACTGCCATGCAAGATAACCCACCCCCTGGATCGCAAAGACCGATTCCACGATGATCGATCCGCCCAGCATGAAACCGAACTGAACCGCGGTCAGAGAGATCACCGGCAGGATGGCATTGCGCAGGGCATAGCGAAACAGGATCTTGCGTTTGGAAAGTCCCATGGCGCGGGCGGTGCGGATATAGTCGGCTTCCAGCACCTCGATCATGCCCGCCCGGATCAGGCGCATGAGTGCAGGCATCGCGAAAGACCCCAGTGTGATCGCAGGCAGCACGAAATGCGCCAGCGTGGCGGACCCCGAGATCGGCAGCCAGCCCAGTTTGACCCCGAAGAGCAGGATCAAGAGCAGACCGGCCCAGAAGTTCGGCACCGCCTGCCCCACCACTGCCAGGGTCAGCGCCAGCCGGTCGAGCCATGAGTTCGGGCGCAAGGCCGCCAGCACGCCAAGCGGCACCGCCAGCGCAAGGGCAAAGCCTATGGACAAGCAGGCCAGCAGCGCGGTTGCCGGTATCCGTTCGGTGATAAGCTTGGAAACCGGTTCGCCCGAGAGATAGGAATTTCCCAGATCGCCGCGTACAACTCCGGCCAGATAATCGCCATACTGGACGATCAAAGGCTGATCGAAACCGTATTGCACGCGGATTGCCGCCAGATCCTCATCGGTCGCGCTGTCGCCCGCCACGCCTGCGGCCGGATCCACGGCGACATGGCTCAGCAGAAAGCAGATAATGGAAATCGCAAAGACCACAAAGAGGGCCAACGCGCTGCGTCTTAGTATCAGTCTGGCCATCAAGCTGGTCCGTCATGCTTGGCGCCGCAGGGGCGTTTCATAGAAAAGGCGTCTCTGCAGGCGGGACATGCCCGCCTGCAGATCAGATGTCGGTCAGTCTGCCCAGGAGGCCAGGAAGAACCGCGGCAGTTCGTCGACATTGGGCGTGAACTCAAGCCCCGTGGTATAGGCATAGCCCATCACGATGGTGTGCATCGGCACCCAGTATGCCTTCTCTGTAATCGCCTTGATAGCTTCGGAATAGGCAGCTTTCCGGTCGTCCTCATCCACGGAGCTTCCAGCCTTGGCAACCAGATCCATCACGGCCTGGTCGCGCGCGCCATCATTTGTGCTGCCGTTGAAGAAGTTACCGAGTGACGCGGAAGCATCGGCGATCGAGAACGAGCCCCAGTCGCCATACCAGATGTCCACGTCACCCTCGCGCCAGGCCGAAAACGATGCGCGCGCCTGAACCATCTCGAGATCGGCCTCAATGCCGACAGCGGCAAGATAGCTCTGCACGGCCTCTGCCCGTGAACGGTCACGGTAGCTCGACATCTTGACCTTGAACCCATCCGGATATCCCGCTTCGGCCAGCAGGGCCTTGGCTTTTTCCGGGTCGTAGTCATAGGTCACAGCAGCCGAGGTGTCGCAGCCGAACTGCATTGGATAGCAGGGCACGTTGATCACTTCGCCGTCACCACCGACAAGGTTGGAGACGATGGCGTTGCGGTCGATGGCATGGTTGATGGCCTGGCGAACCTTCAGGTCAGCCATCGGGCTTTCGGGATTGGCTCGCTTGGCCGCATCCATGCCAACCATTGCGATCCGCATCGTCGATCCCAGCTCGGCCGTCACACTCGGCAGACCGTCAAGCTGTGCCACCTGGTCTTCCGGCACGTTCCAGATCCAGTCGACGTTGCCGCCGATGACTTCGGCGATCCGCGTTGCCGTATCCGGGATGATCCGCACGTTCAGGGTTTCGATGGCCGGCGTGCCCTTGCCACCATCGGCATAGTAACCGTCATAGGCTTCCAGCGTGAACTGGCCGCTGTCGCCCGAAGCGTATTTGTATGGGCCGGTGCCAATGGGAGCCTGGCCAAACGCCTGCAAGCCGACCTCTTGGGCATAGTCGGAAGGGTAGATCGGCAGGGAGCCCGCGATGAACTCCATCGCAGCCGGGAAAGGTGTCTTGGACACGATGCGCACGGTCATCGGATCGACCGCCTCAACCTTGTCGATCCAGTTGACAGAAGCCTGGCTACGAGCGCCGGTTTCGGGGTCCGCGTAAGTTGTCAGGGTCCAGACCACGTCTTCTGCGTCGAAGGCGGAGCCGTCATGGAAGGTGACTCCCTCGCGCAGCTTGAATTCCCATGTCAGGTCGTCGATCCGGGTCCACGAAGTGGACAGAAGCGGCTCGTATTCGAAGGTTTCCGGGTTTCGATAGACCAGCATGTCGAACAGGTGCCGGGTCATCATCACACCGTCGCGCGCGGTGGAGATATAGCCGTCAAAGCCGGGTGGTTCTTCGCCGATACCGATGGTCAGGCTGCTGTCGGCGGGGCCTGCCAGCGCACTGCCCGCAGAAAGCACAAGCGCGGCGGCTGCCGTGATGAGCTGGTTTCGTTTGTCGATCAGGTTCATTTTATTCCCCTTTTGGTTGGCTTTGGTTGATCGGTTCATGCACTCGCCGGCCTGCGCCGGGACCTGGTGTATTTCAGTGAGGCAAGATCCATCGTCACACGCCCGGGGGCCGCGACGAGGATGATCTGGCTTGCCATTTTCTCGTAGGCACCGCGAAAGTGGACGGAGCTTTTGACGCACAGAATTGGCAGTTCTGCGGGGTCGAGGCCGAGATGATGGATCAGCGCAGGTTCAGATGCCTGCATGCGCTTTTCCGCCACGATGACCCGCACGCCCTGTTGCTCGAGCAACGCCACTGGCCCCATCTCGATGCTGGCGCCTGCATACATCGGGCCGACACCGGTAAACTGCCCGTCACCGACGGCAGCAACGCGCCACGGCCCCGGGACAGGGGCGCCGGTTCCGGGGTCGGTTCGGCCACCCACGTCGATATCCAGAACAGCGCCGACACCGGCATCGACCGCCGACTTCGCCGCCGCGCCATCAGCAATATGCACCATAAGCGCGCCTGTGGCCTTCGCCTCGATCAATGCGCGCAGCAGACCAGTGGTGTCGTTGCTGCCTCCGCCGCCCGGATTGTCCTGAACGTCGGCGATGACAACCGGGGGCTTGCCGCTCTGCATCGCCTGAGCCACTCCCTGAGCTGCCGTGCAAAGGCGGGCTTGAAAATGCGGTTCGGCTTGCGTCCATTGTTGCAGTGTTTCGTCCGCAGCCGCATCGGCGACATCCTGATTTTCGGCATAGACCACCAGGGCAGGGCCAGCGTCGGGTACATCGGCAAGCGGAAAGCCAAGGGTGATCATCGTGTCAACACCGGACCGGGCCGCGGCGGTGCGGTATAGCCCATCGACAGGCGACGAGCCCGTGCCCTGCGCGACCAGCGGCAGCAGATAAGGCATCTGTCGGAACGCCTTGGCCGGACGGGGCGCTCCTTGTACGAATTCCAGCAGCCGTTGCATCGCCCGCGCGCCGGTATCGGCCATGTCGATATGAGGATAGGTCAGATAGGCAAACATCTGGTCTGCCGCCGCGACCATGCGCGCGGACAGGTTGGTGTGCAGATCAAGCGCCACGACGATCGGCAGGTCCGGGCCCACCAGTGCCCGCAGTTTTTCGAGAAGCGCGCCTTCGGCATCGTCATCCTCCGTCGTCGCCATGGCGCCGTGAAGCTCCAGAAACAGGCCGTCCACCGGCAGCTGATCCTGCAGCCGTCCGGCGATCTCGTCTGCCAGGGCCTCGAAGGCTGCGTGGCGCACTCGGCCCGATGGCAGGGCCATGGTCCACAGCAACGGTGTCGCCGTGACGTCAGTTTCATTTAGAACCCGCAAGGCCCCCGCCATCGGAACCGAAGTCCCCGCCAGCACCGTCCTGATCTCGTCGCCCCGGCTTTGCTTCGGCCAGCCGCCGGGCGCGAGGAAATCTTCAGCTTCGGTCAGACCCGGGGCGAATGTATTGGTCTCATGCTGAAGACCGGCGAGTGCAATCCTCATGACGCAGGTTCCAGTACCGGATGATGCCACGGCCTGCTTGCCTCGAAGGCTTGCGACGCCCGCAGCACAAGATCGTCGCGGAAGGGTGCGGCAACAATCTGCAGCCCGATGGGCAGGCCCGCAGCCTCTTTGCTGTCGGATCCGGTCAGACCGCAAGGGATCGAGGCGGCAGGCTGATGGGTCATGTTGAAGGCAAAAGTATAGGGCGACCAGATGCGCCCTTCGATCTGGAACCAGTGATCATCCTGCGGCTGCGGTCCGGTCCCGAGCGGGAAAGGGGCAACCGCCACGGTGGGCGTCAGCAGAATATCGTAGGTTTCATGGAAGGCCTTCATCCGCGAGACCAGCGTTTCACGGTGACGCATCGCGGCGATCAGATCATCCGCATCATAAGCCTTGGCCTGATCCAGCACCCGTGCCACCAGTTCGTCCATCTTTTCGCGCGCATTCCCTGCCCCGCTGGCGCGGTAGCTGGCTGCCCGGTTGCAGATGCGCAGGCAGTTGTAGGCGTCGAACAGACCGGAAAAATCCGGGTCCACCAGTTCGACCTCGGCTCCCATATCGGCAAAACTCTTCGCTGCGGCATCCGTGGCGGCCCGCACATCCGCATCGGGATCCACCAGCCCCAGACCGGGGCTATAGGCGATGCGCAGCCCCGCCACGCCAGCTTTCGGATCGGCTGCCAGAACAGCATCCTGCCGGGGCAATCCATAGGGATCGCGCACATCCGGCCCGGCCAGCACACGCAGCAACAGCGTGGTATCCTCTACCGTCCAGCCCATTGGCCCGGTGTGGCCCAGAATACCTGCCGAGCTGGGCGGCCAGTTGGCGATCATGCCGAAGGTCGGCTTGATGCCATAGACGCCGCCAAAGCTGGCAGGCATCCGGATTGACCCGGAAGCATCGTTGCCGATGGCCAGCGTCCCGACGCCTGCAGCCAGATGTGCTGCCGCCCCCATCGAGGAGCCTGCACAGCCATATTTCAAGTTCCAGGGTGAATGCGTATCTCCGGTCAGCGGGCTGCTGGAATAGGGGCTGCCACCAAACTCGGTTGTCGTGGACTTGCCATAGAGCACCGCTCCGGCGGCGCGGGCACGGGCCACTGCGGGCGCATCAACATCCTGCGGCGCGTCCGGATCGGTGGTCAGCGACCCCTTGCGGGTTGGCATGCCTTTGGTCAGCAGCATGTCCTTTACCGACACCGGCACACCATCCAGCGGACCCAGCGGTGCCCCTGCTTGATAGCGTGCCTCGGCGGCATCTGCAGCCCTCATCGCTCCTTCACGGTCCACATGGACGAATGCATTGATCATCGGTTCAACCTGGTCGAGCCGGTCCAGCACCGCGCCAAGAGCCTCTTTCGGGCTCAGTGTCTTTGTGGAGAAGCCGCGGACCATTTCGACTGCGGACATGGAAGCAAGCGATGTGTCAGTCATATGGTCTCTCCGGCAAGTGCCTGTGTATCGATCCGGCTCGCCAGATGCGCATGTTTTTTGATGAAGCCGGACAGATATTCAGTCACCCTCCCGGGCGCCTCGATCTGCGGCATATGACCAATGCCATCGAGAATGGTTGCGGGCCCCTGCCGCACCAGCCCGGCAATCCTGTTGCATTCTGCGGGCGGACAAACAGTATCCAGGGCGCCGCCCATGACGGCCACCGGCATCTTCAACCCGCTCAGGATGTCGCTTCGGTCCCAGCCCGCAGAGGCATACAGCGCCGCAAGATACCCGTCACGTCCGAGATGACCGAAGTCGGAGACGAGACGGGCAATCATCGCGTCTGTCGCGTCCTGAGGCAGGACTTGTCGCGCCACACGGCGAGCAGCTTCCGGTGAAACCTCGCCATCAACGAAAAGCGATTGGCGGCTGAGAACATAGTCATGGCGCTGCGCGGCATCGAGATGCGTCAGAAAACTGGCCTGCGCACCCGAAAGCACAATCGCCCCCAGACGATCAGGGTTGAGCGCGCAGACTTCCATCAGGATGCGTCCGCCCATGGAATGGCCAACAGCGATCACCCGGTCCAGCTCCAGGCTGTCAAGCACGCGCAACAGGTCTTCGGCGAAATCGCGCATCGACGTCACTTGCGGTCCGTGGCTCTGCCCGTAGCCGCGCGCGTCCCAAGCAAAGGTGGCAAACTCCGTCGAGAGCGCCTCCACCTGGGTTGCCCATTGGCCGCGGTGTCCACCGATGCCATGCAGCAGGAAAACCGCAGGGCCCGCGCCGATGCAGTTCAGCGCGATGCTGGTCTGCGGTTCAATGGATCTGTGAATCGTGAAAATGGGACAGCCTCGGCATTTTCAGGGTTTCGGGCCTGAAAGGAACGCACCTCAAAGACACCGCATGGGTCAAAGATACGAAGCGAGCCTATTACGTCAAATGACAATTCATACTAGGGGCATTCAGTTTGGTTATGTCCTCGCCCGCAATTCATCTCCCTAACCGACAAATGAAGCTTTTCAGCAGCAATCTACGGATTGCCGCGACCTTCGATGCCCAGACCAGCCTCTCAAGAAAGCTCGGGGGGATCGCCGGTTGAGTTGTCCATGAGTTTCAAGGCAGATGCAGTGGCTGATCTTTCAGGATCGTTTCCATCGAGAACAGTCCCGTCACCGTTTCCAGATCGACCTTCGCGGTCAGCTTTTTGTAAACCCGGTCATATCCCGACATCGAGGTTGTGACGACCTTGATCAGATAGTCCCAATCGCCGCCGATCCTGTGCACGTCGACAATTTCCGGAATGCCGGCGAGGTGTTTGCGAAATTCCCGCATCCAGCCTTCGCTGTGCTGACGGGTGCGGATCATCATGAACACGGTCAAATTCAGACCTACCAGGTCGGCATTCAGACGGGCATGGAACCCTTCGATCACGCCAAGTTCCGTCAGGCGCTTGGTCCGCCGCCAGCACGCATTTTGCGAAAGCCCGACGGCTGCGGCCACGTCACGCTGCGAAAGCGCCCCGTCCTTTTGGAGGACGGCAAGAATTTTGCGATCTAAGGCATCAAGTTCGATCATATGACCCAATATTCTTATATAATCTGCAAAATCAAGTGAATATTTTCACCTTTAAACGCCTAAACTGCTCGACACAATCAAACGAGAGTGCCGTGATGAACAAGCCGCTTGACGAGAGCCTTTTTAACCGTTTTCGGTCCAGCATCCGAACAGACCACATGGTGGCAAGCCTGACCGAAGGCCTGATCGGGCACAATGCGATGATTGACGGACCGTTGGGCAGGAAACCGTTGATCTATGCTGATTACGTCGCCTCAGGCCGTGCGCTGCGCCAGATTGAAGAATTCGTGCTCACCGAGCTGCTGCCGTTTTATGCCAACAGCCACACTGAAGCGTCTTATGTCGGCGGCATGATGACCCGCCTGCGCCGGCAAGCCCGGGACATTATTCGGGCAGAATGCAATGCGTCCAGGGATCACGCAGTGATCTTTACCGGATCGGGCGCAACCGCAGGCATCAACCGGCTTGTGCATCTTTTGGGGCTGACCGATATGGTCGCGCAGGGCAAATCACCAGTGGTTCTGATCGGCCCCTACGAGCACCACTCGAATATCCTGCCCTGGCGCGAAAGCGGGGCCGAGGTGATCGAAGTACCGGAAGCCGAAACCGGCGGACCGTGCATGCCGACACTGCGCAAGACGCTGGCAAGCGTTGAGGGGCGGCCCGTCATCGGCGCATTCTCTGCCGCCTCCAACGTCTCGGGGATCATGACCGATGTGACCGAAGTCAGCCGCGTTCTCAAGGCGTCTGGCGCGACAGTGGTCTGGGACTATGCCGGTGGCGCGCCATACCTCCCAATTGATCTGTGCCCGGAGCCGGACGCATTGATTGATGCGGTGGTGCTGTCTCCGCACAAGTTTGTCGGCGGCCCCCAGGCATCGGGCGTGCTGATCCTGCGCCATGACGTGGTGCGGTCCGAAAGGCCCACGATGCCAGGTGGCGGCACGGTGCGGTTTGTATCACCCACTGCCCACGACTATTCCCGCAATGTCGAGGCCCGCGAAGAAGCCGGCACTCCGAATGTCATAGGCGACATTCGCGCTGCACTTTGCTTTCTGGTCAAGGCCGAGATCGGCCAGGATTACATCACCCGCCGAAACCATGAGAATTGCCAGAAGGCAATGCAGGCCTGGGGTATGCACCCCAACATCGAATTGCTCGGAAATCTCACCTGCGACCGGCTTCCGATTTTTTCATTCCGGTTACGGGATGGCAAAGGTGGCTATGTTCATCAACAACTCGTGACGCGGCTGCTGTCGGATTGTTTTGGCATTCAGGCACGCGGCGGCTGTGCCTGTGCCGGTCCTTATGTGCACCGCGTGCTGGATATAGACCATGATGGTTCAGAGCAAATGCGCGCGGCAATTCTTGCGGGCCGAGAGATCGAGAAGCCCGGCTTCGTGCGCCTGAACTTCAGTTTTCTTGCCACCGATTTTGAGGTTGAAACCATCCTGAAATCCGTACTGGAACTCGCCGATAGTGCAAGTCAGCATGTGGCAGCCTATACATGCAATCCGGCAACCGCGATTTTCACTCCGGCATAAGGTTTCCGTCTTGATCAGGCCAATTTTGGCTCGCACATCCGGTTCTGTCGCAGGACCGCGTTTGCTAGACTCAGGATACATTGATTGATCCAGAAGATGACAGTGGTTGCGATTGCGATGGCTGACAT
>NZ_JBDWHW010000211.1:0-7824 GCF_039975035.1 Hoeflea sp.
GCTCAAGCACATGGCCCACAACCTCATCCGAATGACCCCCGGAAAGGACTCGCTGCGCCTCAGACGAAAAGTCGCCGCTTGGGACGACGATTTCCTTGCAAGCATCATCGCCAGATGATTGCTTCACCCGATTCCCCTGGCACCGCATCCCCAACCGTCTGCGACCGACGCCTTTGTTGACTCCGGCGAAGCAAGTGCTATGTGTGCGCGGCCATCGATCCGGTCCCCTTAGGGGTCCGGAACTGACTGAACGCGACTGAGCGGAACCATCATGATTTCACGCGAAAAACACGACCGGATGGCCAATGCAATCCGGTTTCTATCCATGGATGCTGTTGAAAAAGCCAAGTCCGGGCACCCGGGATTGCCAATGGGCGCAGCCGACGTGGCCACAGTGCTGTTCTCGCGCTATCTGACATTCGACCCGAAAAAGCCCGACTGGCCCGACCGCGACCGTTTTGTCCTGTCCGCCGGCCACGGCTCGATGCTGATCTATTCCCTGTTGTATCTGCTTGGATATGACGACATCTCGCTTGATGACATCAAGAATTTCCGGCAGCTGGGATCCCCGACCGCCGGCCATCCGGAATATGGCCATGCGGCGGGCATTGAAACCACCACGGGACCGCTGGGTCAGGGTATCGGCAACGCAGTCGGTATGGCCATCGCCGAGCGCAAGCTCGCTGCCGAATTCGGATCCGGTCTGGTCGAGCATTACACCTACGTGCTCGCCGGCGATGGCTGCCTGATGGAAGGCATCAGCCAGGAAGCTATTTCTCTGGCTGGCCATCTCAAGCTCAACAAGCTGATCCTGTTCTGGGACAACAATTCGATTTCCATCGACGGGCCGGTATCGCTGACGGATTCCACCGACCAGCTGGCGCGTTTTGCGGCTTCGGGCTGGAACACGCTCGATATTGACGGACATGATCCAGACGCCATTTCCCAGGCCATTGAGGCCGCGCAGAAGTCCGACCGTCCAACGCTGATCGCCGCCAAGACAGTGATCGGCTTTGGTGCGCCTTCCAAGGCGGGAACCAGTGGCGCCCATGGCTCGCCGCTCGGCGACAAGGAAATCGCCGGCGCTCGCAAAGCCCTGGGCTGGGATGAAGAGCCTTTCGTGGTGCCTTCCGATATCCTTGACGCCTGGCGTTTGGCCGGCCTCCGCTCGGTCAAGGACCGCAAGGCCTGGGAATCCCGCCTTGCAGAGGCCGAAAACGATGTCCGCGTCGCCTTCGAACGCCGCATGAGCGGCGAACTTCCGGGCGGCCTGGACCCGGCAATCATCGCCTACAAACGGAAGCTCACCGAAGACCTGCCGGCGGTCGCCACCCGCAAATCCTCGGAAATGGCGCTCGAAGTCATCAATGGCGTGGTGCCTGAAACCCTTGGCGGGTCGGCCGACCTCACCGGTTCCAACAACACCCGCACCAGCCAGACCAAGGCGATCACGCCGGATGATTTTTCCGGCCGGTTCATTCATTACGGCATTCGTGAACATGGCATGGCCGCAATGATGAACGGGATCGCGCTGCATGGCGGCCTGATCCCTTATTCGGGCGGCTTCCTGATCTTTTCCGACTACTGCCGGCCGTCCATCCGCCTGGCGGCACTGATGGGCATTCGTGTCATCCATGTGCTGACCCATGATTCCATCGGCCTTGGCGAGGATGGCCCCACGCATCAGCCGGTCGAACAGATGGCCGCCTTGCGCGCCATCCCCAATCTTCTGATGTTCCGCCCCGCGGACGCAGTCGAGACCGCCGAATGCTGGCATATCGCCCTGCAACAGCAGAAGCGTCCCAGCGGCCTTGCGCTGACCCGTCAGAACCTGCCCACCATCCGCACCGATTTCACCGAGGAAAACCTCTGTGCCTACGGCGCCTATGATCTTGTGTCCGCCAGCGAAGCCGAGGTAACAATCTTCGCCACAGGCTCGGAGATCGAGATCGCGCTGGAGGCGCGCCAGATGCTTGAGGCGAATGGTCACACCACGCGTGTGGTTTCCGTGCCATGCTTCGAGTTGTTCGAAGAGCAGACCATGGAGTATAAACGCGCGGTTATCGGGGATTCCAGGATCAAGATCGCCATCGAGGCGGGCATCCGTCAGGGATGGGACCGGTTTATCGGCTCGGACGGCCTGTTCATCGGCATGACCGGGTTCGGTGCTTCCGGACCCTACAAGGAACTCTACGAGCATTTCGGCATCACCGCCGAGGCCGCTGTGGCCGCGGTCGAAGCCCGCTTACATGACGAAGCCTGATATCTGACAGATACAGGCGCACTCGGACCCAGGACGGAGGAATAGCATGAAGACCAGGATTGCCATTAACGGATTTGGCCGCATCGGCCGCAATGTTGTGCGTGCGATTTATGAATCAGGCCGCCAGGATATCGACGTCGTGGCGATCAACGACCTTGGCCCGGTGGAGACCAACGCTCATCTGATGCGCTGGGATTCAGTCCACGGCAAATTCCCCAAGACCGTCGACGTCGATGGCGACACCATCCGCATCGAAGGCGGCGATTCGTTCAAGGTCTTCGCCGAGCGCGATCCGAAGAACCTGCCCTGGGGCGACCTCGGCATCGACATCGTGATGGAATGCACCGGCATCTTCACCGCCCGCGACAAGGCCGCGCTGCATCTCGAAGCGGGCGCCAAGCGGGTTCTGGTCTCCGCGCCTTCGGCTGGCGCTGACAAGACCATCGTTTATGGCGTCAACACCGATGTGCTGACCAAGGAAGACCTCGTTGTCTCCAACGCATCGTGCACGACCAACTGCCTGGCGCCGGTCGCTTTTGTGCTCAACAATGCCATCGGCATTGAAAAAGGTATGATGACGACGATCCACTCCTACACGGGCGATCAACCGACGCTCGACACCATGCACAAGGACCTCTACCGGGCCCGTGCTGCTGCGATGTCGATGATCCCGACCTCCACGGGTGCGGCCAAGGCTGTCGGCCTGGTGCTGCCCGAACTCAACGGCAAGCTCGATGGCATGTCCATCCGCGTGCCGACCCCGAATGTCTCGGTCGTTGACCTGAAGTTCATCGCCAAGCGCTCAACCTCTGTTGAGGAGATCAACAAGGCGATCCGCGAAGCCGCCAATGGCCCGCTCAAGGGCGTTCTCGGCTTCACCGACGAGCCGAATGTCTCGATCGACTTCAACCACAACCCGCATTCGTCCGTATTCCACATGGACCAGACCAAGGTGATGGACGGAACCTTCTGCTCCATCCTGACCTGGTATGACAATGAATGGGGCTTTTCCAACCGGATGGGCGACACCGCCGTCGCCATGGCGAAGCTGATCTGAAGCCGGCCAGCGGATTGTCCGATAGCGGCAACCGGAAAGTCACTTGAACATCGCATCGCCACCGCTCGAAAGAACGGTGGCGATGTTGATTCCGGCGAGAGCACAATCGGCGTCGGGTTCTATTCAACAAGGTGACCGATTCGGCCCAAATCTCACCTTGTTTTGTTGAAATTGCAGTTTCTGCACCACCGGAATCATTGATCCCAATGCAACCTCCTTCCATACTCTGGACCTGAACAAAACCGGCAGGCCGATGGCGACTACCTGAAGAAAGGGCGATGATTGGACACGTTCTACATAGTGACACTGGCCTCAATGTCGCTCATTCTCATCGCTGCATTTTCAAGTCTTCTGGCCGAACGCTTCGGAGCCCCGCTGCTGCTGCTCTTTCTGCTCATCGGATTGCTTGCGGGCGTCGATGGCCTCGGCATCGATTTCTCCAACAACTCCGCCGCCTATATGCTCGGGTCGATCGCGTTGGCGATCATCCTGTTTGATTCAGGCTACGGCACTTCGATGCACTCCTTCAGGCAGTCGGCCATACCGGCACTGACGCTGGCGACCGCCGGCGTATTGCTGACAGCCATCCTGTTCGGGGTCGCAGCCCGCTTCCTGCTCGGTTTTTCCTGGCTGGAAGGGCTTCTGCTCGGATCAATCGTTGCCTCCACCGATGCCGCCGCGGTGTTTTTCCTGCTGCGCACCGGCGGCATCAATATCCATGACCGGGTCAGATCCACGCTGGAGGTCGAATCCGGAACCAACGACCCGATGGCGATATTCCTGACCACCGCTCTGGTCGGCCTTTTGGCGAGCGGCGACAGCCTCGATGGAGCAAGTCTCGATCTCCTGATCTTGTTCGTCAAGCAAATCGGCCTCGGCCTGGTAATGGGCTTCCTTGGCGGGGTTCTGATTGTCCAGATCATTCGCCGGGCTCCGGTTGAGCGAGGGCTGGCTCCGATCTTCGTTCTGGCGCTGGCGCTGCTTGTCTTCGCCTACACCTCGGCAATCGGTGGCAGCGGATTTCTGGCGGTGTATGTGGCAGGCATCTATGCCGGCAACAAGAAGATCCAGCCCAAGGCTTCAATCATGCGTTTTCAGGAAGGCATGACCTGGCTGGCGCAGATCATCATGTTCCTCGTGCTTGGGCTGCTGGCGACGCCATCGCAATTTCCGCAGATCATTCTTCCCGCCATCGGCCTCGCCATCTTTCTTGTCTTCATTGCCCGCCCTCTGGCGGTCTGGCTGTGCCTGCTGCCATTTGACTTCACGCAGCGCGAAACCGGATTTGTCGCCTGGGTGGGCTTGCGTGGCGCGGTTTCCATCCTGCTGGCAATCCTGCCCATTCTCGGCAATCTCGAGAACGGGCAACTCTACTTCAACACCACCTTCATCGTGGTGATGGTTTCACTCGGCATACAGGGCTGGACGGTCAAACCAATGGCGAACCGGCTGGGATTGATCGTTCCTCCGCAGATCGGCGCCATCGACAAGCTCGAACTGGATCTGCCCGGCACCGCCAGTCACGAACTCCTGGCCTACCGGGTGGTCGCCGACAGCCCGGTTCTGCGCGGCGAGAGGATCCCCCGCTGGGCTCGTCCGTCGCTGGTCATTCGCGATGGCAAATCCATGCGCTATCAATATGCCGGACGGCTGCGCGAAAACGACCAGGTCTATCTGTTCATCGCCCCCGGATTTTCCCGCCTGCTCGACCGGCTGTTTGCTTCCAAAGTGGCCGTCGGCGAGGATGACAACGAGTTTTTCGGCACGTTCACGATTGATCCATCCAGAAGCAGCGAGGAACTCGACAGCGCTTATGGCCCGGGATTGCTCAACGCCGCCGAGAAGGCGTTGACCATTGCCGAACTGATGGAACAGCGCCTGGGCGGCAAGCCGGACTACGCCGACCGGGTCAAGATCGGACGCATCGTTCTTATCGTCCGCCAGACCGACGAACACGGTCAGATCAAAACGGTCGGAATTTCGCTTGAACCGGTTGCTCCCGCAACCCGGCTGCCCTTGTTCCTGAACTTGCGCGGTATCATTCAGATGACACGGGATTACGCCAGAAAACGCCGGGACTGAGGCGTGAAGCCGCAACGGGTTTTCCCCTTCATCGGCTTGCGTCGCGGCGCGGGCGGTGTAATCTCCGCGCCGAAATCCCGCAGGACACAAACTGACGATCGGAATATGCAATGAGCGCCTTCAAGACCCTCGATGACCTAACCGACCTTTCCGGCAAGCGCGTACTTTTGCGCGTCGATCTCAATGTGCCGGTCAAGGATGGCAAGGTTACCGACACCACCCGGATCGAACGGGTTGCGCCCACCATCATGGAACTGTCGGGCAAGGGCGCACGGGTGATACTGCTGGCACATTTTGGCCGCCCCAAGGGCGAGGCCGTCCCTTCGATGTCGCTTGACCCGATCGCCGGCATTGTCGAAAATGTTCTCGATCATCGCGTCCACTTTGCGGCCGATTGCATCGGCGAAACCGCGCAAAAGGCCGTTGACGCCATGGTCGACGGCGATGTGCTGCTCCTGGAGAATACCCGCTTCCATAAGGGCGAGGAAAAGAACGATCCGGAATTCGCCAAGGCGCTGGCGCAAAACGGTGACATTTTCGTCAACGACGCGTTTTCCGCGGCCCATCGCGCCCACGCCTCGACAGAAGGCCTGGCGCATCTGCTGCCCGCCTATGCCGGGCGCACTATGCAGGCAGAACTGATCGCGCTGGAAAAAGGTCTCGGCAAGCCGGCCCGGCCGGTGGTGGCCATCGTCGGCGGGGCAAAGGTCTCGTCCAAGATCGACTTGCTCAAGAACCTGGTGAAAAAGGTCGATGCGCTGGTGATCGGCGGCGGCATGGCCAACACTTTCCTGGCCGCCCGCGGCATCGATGTCGGCAAATCCCTGTGCGAACACGATCTCGCCGCGACCGTCAACGAGATCGAAGCCCAGGCCACCGCCGCAGGCTGCGCATTGGTTTTGCCTGTTGACGGTGTGGTGGCGCGCGAATTCAAGGCAGGCGCCGAAAACGAGACTGTCGATGTCACGGCCATCCCCGCTGATGCGATGATGCTCGATGTCGGACCAAAATCCATCGCTTCAGTCGACGCCTGGATTTCCAAGGCCGACACGCTGGTCTGGAACGGCCCGCTCGGCGCCTTTGAAATCCCGCCCTTCGACGCGGCCACAGTGTCGGCTGCCCAGCATGCCGCCAGCCGCACCCGGGAAGGACTTCTGGTTTCCGTTGCCGGCGGCGGCGATACCGTCTCGGCACTCAACCATGCCGGCGTGGTTGAGGACTTCACCTATGTCTCCACCGCGGGCGGCGCCTTCCTGGAATGGATGGAAGGCAAGCCATTGCCCGGCGTCGACGTTCTCAAGACCTGATCCGGCCGGCAAGGCTCCCCGACGAGTCGAATGCCGTTAGGCATGTTTGGAAAACGTGTTTATTTTCAATCGATTGAATGCATTTCAATCGATTCAAGCATCCGCATGCCTATTTTCTTCCCGTTGCGGCATCTGTTAAAGCAGCCCCCAAGACGCAGTTGAACAGGGGACCAGGCATGATGAATGCAACAATGGCGAAACAGATGGCGGAAAAGGACGGCTTCATCGCCGCACTCGACCAGTCGGGCGGCTCAACACCGAAAGCGCTGAAAATCTACGGTGTAGCCGAAGACGCCTATTCGAGCGAGCAGGAGATGTACGCACTGATCCACGCCATGCGCGCCCGCATCATCAAATCCCCCGCCTTCACCGGCGAGAAGGTGATCGGCGCGATCCTGTTCGAGCGCACCATGGATGGCGAGATTGACGGAATTCCGACCGCCGATTATCTCTGGGACAAACGCGGAATCGTACCGTTTCTGAAGGTCGACAAGGGCCTGATGGAGCAAGAAAACGGCGTTCAGCTGATGAAGCCGATGGGCGATCTTGACGCTCTTCTGGAAAGGGCGCTCGCCAAGAATATCTTCGGCACCAAGATGCGTTCGGTCATCAATGCCGCCGACAAGGACGGTATCGAGGCAATCGTCGCCCAGCAGTTCGAAATCGGCATGCAGATCCTCGGTCACGGGCTGATGCCGATCCTCGAGCCGGAAGTAAACATCAAGATCGACGACAAGGCCGAGGCTGAAGAGCTGTTGCTGGCGGCAATCCAGCGGCATCTCGACACCATGCCCGCAGGCCAGCGGGTGATGCTCAAGCTGTCGCTGCCCACCGTGGCAAATCTCTACAAGCCGCTGGTTGACGACCCCCGCATCATGCGCGTCGTTGCACTGTCGGGCGGCTATTCCCGCGATGAGGCCAATCGCCTGCTCAGCGCCAACAGCGGGGTGATCGCCTCGTTCTCGCGCGCCATGACCGAAGGCCTGTCGCAGGGTCAGACCGACAGCGAATTCAATGCGACACTCGCGGCCACGATCGACAGCATCTTCGAGGCCTCCCGCGTCGGCTGACCGTGCGGCATCGAACCGGATTTGTTTCAGGCCGCCGTAGAAAAA
>NZ_JBDWHW010000212.1:0-13129 GCF_039975035.1 Hoeflea sp.
GGCCTGCGCGGTCAACAAGGACATGGGCTGGGATCCGGCGATCGTCAACGTCAATGGCGGCGCGATTGCCATCGGCCACCCGGTCGGTGCATCGGGTGCGCGCATTCTCAACACGCTGTTGTTCGAAATGGCCCGCCGCGACGCCAAGAAGGGCCTTGCGACGCTGTGCATCGGTGGCGGCATGGGAGTTGCGCTCTGCGTCGAGCGCGGTTGATCCGGAAGTAGAGTTCAATTGGGAGGAACAGCATGAGCAAAGTGGCAATCGTGACTGGAGGGTCACGCGGCATCGGGGCAGCGATTTCGATCGCCTTGAAGGCAGCCGGATATACGGTCGCCGCCAACTATGCCGGCAATGACGAGGCGGCGGCGAAATTCACCGGCGAAACCGGTATCAAGACCTACAAGTGGTCGGTCGCCGATTACGACGCATGCGTCGCCGGTATCGCCCAGGTGGAAGCCGATCTCGGTCCGGTTGCGGTGCTGGTCAACAATGCCGGCATCACCCGTGACGGGATGTTCCACAAGATGACGCCGCAGATGTGGAGCGAGGTGATCAACACCAACCTCACCGGCCTGTTCAACATGACCAACCCGGTCTGGGGCGGCATGCGCGAGCGCAAGTTCGGCCGCGTGATCAACATCTCCTCGATCAACGGCCAGAAGGGTCAGGCCGGGCAGGTCAACTACTCGGCGGCCAAGGCCGGCGACATCGGCTTTACCCGGGCTCTGGCCCAGGAAGGCGCCCGCGCCGGCATCACCGTCAACGCCATCTGCCCGGGCTATATCGGCACCGACATGGTCAAGGCGATCGACGAAAAGGTGCTCAAAGATCGCATCATCCCGCAGATCCCGGTCGGACGTCTCGGCGAGCCCGAGGAAATTGCTCGCGCCGTGGTGTTTCTGGCAGCAGATGATGCAGGCTTCATCACCGGATCGACGATTTCGGCCAATGGCGGTCAGCATTTCTGCTGATCGCGCCGGGTGACCGACAAAATTTGCGCCCGGCGGGAAACTGCCGGGCGTTTGCGTTGCAAGCTCTTCAATCCTGAAAGCGTATCATGACTGACTACACCCTCTATTATTGGCCTGCTCCGTTCCGCGGGCAATTTGTCCGGGCGGTTCTCAGTTACGCCGGTTGCTCGTGGGAGGAGGCAGGATTTGATGCCACATCCATCCAAAGGGCCTTAAAGCCAAGCGGGCAGTTGATCCCGCATATGGGGCCACCCGTGCTGACTGATCACAGACAAGGCGTCCATCTGTCCCAGATGCCCGCAATTCTCGCGTATCTGGGCGACAAATACCGGTTGATGACCGATGACCCGGTGTTGAAAGCGATGTGTCACAAGGTCGTCGCTGATGCCAATGATGTGCTTTACGAGATGACCCGTTACAATGGCGCGCAATTCTGGACAGACACGGACTGGGAGGCATTTCGACCCAGACTTCAACGCTGGATGGAAATTTTCGAAGAGACGGGCCTACGCAACGGCCTGACAGCCGGATCGGGGTTTGTCCTGGGGACGGAATCGCCCAGCCTTGCCGACCTCGTGACTGCGACATTGTGGGGCACGATGACTGACAGGATGGCGCCGCTCAGGCAAATGCTCGACACAGATGCGCCAGCGATAGCGGGGCTGTCTGATCGCATCATGGCGCTTCCATCCCAAGCTGAACTCTGCAAGCGCAGTGAGGCGCTTTATGGCGACGTCTGGTGTGGTGGGCAGATCGAGGCCTCGCTTCGCGCAGTGCTATAGCCACGATCCGTCAACGGATGGGGCATTTCAGCGATTGTGATGGTTATGGATGGCAAAAGGCCAATTGGTTAACAAACGGAGCTGTCAACCCGGTAAATGTGGCGCTGTCGGGCTGCCGGATAGGCGGTGCTGTGCGCCGATGCACAAGATCTGGTGGTGAACAAACCGGGAAAGATGGTCAAAGGCTGATTCGTCGCCGATTCGTTCCGTCGCTGTTCCGGAAGTTAACAGAACGGCTCAAATGCCACCAACTGCGTTAACGAAGTGTTTGGAATACTTAACGAAATTTAAACGCAGAAAATGCGCGAATTACCTCGTCGAGAAGCCTGCCCTGAAGCCGAAACCTCGGGGAGAAGGTTAATTCCGGTGGTGAAACCGGCACACGGGATGCGCCATCTGCCTCAAGTTTAGTGGCACCGACAGGTTCGCGGAACCACATGTTGTGGAGAACAAATAGCCAACAAAGCCAGATCTGTGATTCGTCGCTGATTCGTTCCACGGCTGTTCCGAAAGTTAACGCAGGTAGGTAAAATGCACTCAATTCGATTAGGGAAGTGTTTGGAAGTCTTAACAAATCCTTACCCGAGGCGATGTGATGCAGGGGGGCGTGTGGCATCAGTTCCGCGCCGATCCGCAAAGGTTAACGGTCAGGGGCGGATTGGGCTGCGGTTACGGAGAGCCGATTCATCATGTGGTGGCAAGAACAGTTGATTTTGCCATATGTTGGGGTGAACAAAAGTAGAATCAGAGTGAGTCATCGATTCGTCGCCGATTCGTTCCGTCACTGTTCCAATGGTTAATTCCGCGGCTCTTGCGATCGCCGAACTTTGTCCTTTTCCAGATGCGTCAATGTGTTAGGTAACACCGGTCTTGAGCATGATACGGACACTGATGCCTGCTTCCCGCAACCATCCCCCGAAACCTTTGATCCTGTCCGGACGTGGCGTCACAGCCGTGCTCGGCCCGACCAATACCGGCAAAACCCACTACGCCATCGAGCGGATGGCTGCGCATTCGTCCGGGGTGATCGGGCTGCCGCTCAGGCTTCTGGCGCGCGAAGTCTATGGCCGGATGGTCGACAAGGTTGGCGAGCAGCATGTTTCGCTGGTCACCGGCGAGGAAAAGATCACCCCGCCCGGTGCGCGCTATTCGGTCTGCACCGTGGAAGCGATGCCACAGGAGACCAATGCTGCGTTTGTCGCCATCGACGAGGTCCAGATTGCCGGCGATCTGGAGCGCGGACATGTGTTTACCGACCGGATCCTGTCGTTGCGCGGACGCGAGGAGACGTTGCTTCTCGGTTCCTCGACTGTGCGCGGAATTCTGGAGCACTTGCTGCCCGGGATCACGGTTGTCGAACGCCCGCGCCTGTCTGAGCTGCACTATGCCGGATCGAAAAAGATCACCCGGCTGCCGCGAAGATCGGCGATCGTGGCGTTCTCTGCCGATGAGGTTTATGCAATTGCCGAACTTGTACGGCGACAGCGCGGCGGCGCCGCGGTGGTGCTTGGGGCGCTGAGCCCGCGCACCCGCAACGCCCAGGTCGAGCTCTATCAGAACGGTGATGTCGATTATCTGGTGGCCACCGACGCGATCGGGATGGGGCTTAATCTCGATGTCGATCATGTCGCTTTTGCCCAGGACCGGAAATTCGACGGCTATTCCTACCGGCAACTGACGGCGTCCGAGTTCGGCCAGATCGCCGGTCGCGCGGGCAGGCATTTGCGCGACGGCACCTTCGGGGTGACCGGTCAGGCCCAACCTTTGCCCGAAGATCTGGTCCAGCGGCTGGAAAGCCATGTCTTCGAACCGGTCAAGATTTTGCAATGGCGATCCAAGCAACTGAATTTCTCCAGTCTCACGGCGTTGCAAGCGAGCCTCGAACAAATTCCGGCCATCCCGGGTTTGACCCGGGCGTTGCCGGCTGTCGATCAGCGCGCGCTCGAGCACCTGGTCAATGATTTCGAGGTCCGCGATCTGGCCAGCACACCGAAAACTGTCGCCACATTGTGGGATGTCTGCTCGTTGCCCGATTACCGGCGGATCGCGCCGGCACAACATGCAGACCTGATCGCCACGATCTACAGGGATCTGATCCGCACCGGGGCGGTCAATGAGGATTTTCTGGCGGAACAGGTGCGCAGAACCGACTCCACGGATGGAGAAATCGACACTTTGTCGGCCAGGATTTCACAGATCCGGACATGGACTTATATTTCCAACAGACCTGAATGGCTTGCCGATCCGACACACTGGCAGGAAAAGACGCGTGAAATTGAGGACCGATTGTCCGATGCGTTGCATGAAAGGTTGACGAAACGCTTTGTTGACCGCAGGACATCTGTGCTCATGAGGCGCCTGAGAGAGAACGCGATGCTCGAAGCTGAAATCAGTGTGAACGGTGATGTCTTTGTAGAAGGTCACCATATTGGACAATTGGCCGGATTCCGGTTTGTCGCCGACTCGTCGGCGGACGGGCCTGACGCCAAGGCGGTGATCGCCGCTGCGCAGAAAGCGCTGGCGCTGGAATTCGAGGCGCGAGCGGCACGGCTGCACGCCTCGGGCAATTCCGACTTCGCCATCGGCGCTGACGGCACCGTGCGCTGGCTCGGCGATCCGGTGGCGCGGCTGGCGGCGGGCGACCATGTGCTCAAGCCGCGGTCGATCGTGCTGGCTGACGAGCAATTGTCCGGCGCAGCCCGTGATTTTGTCGTTGCCCGCATCGACCGCTTCGTCAACCATCACATCGCCACCATTCTCAAGCCGCTTGATGATCTGACTCGTGCAGAGGATCTCGATGGTCTGGCGCGCGGACTGGCATTCCGTCTGGCGGAGAACCTTGGCATCCTGTTCCGCCGCGACGTTTCGGAGATGATCAAGGATCTCGACCAATCGGCGCGCGCCAGCCTGCGCAAATACGGCATTCGATTCGGCGCCTATCACATCTTCATGCCGGCGCTGCTCAAGCCGGCTCCGGCCGAGCTGGTGACCTTGCTGTGGGCGCTGGCCAATGATGGTTTTGGCAAGTCAGGTTATGGCGACGTCACTCCGCTGCTGGCCGCCGGACGCACATCCGTGGCGACGGATCCGGAAATTGACCGCGAGTTCTATCGTCTCGCCGGGTTCCGGTTCCTGGGCAAGCGCGCCGTGCGCGTTGATATTCTCGAACGGCTGGCCGATCTGATCCGCCCGGCGCTGCAATGGAAGCCTGGTACACCGGGCGCCCGGCCGGAGGCAGCCTATGACGGCCGCCGGTTCATCACCACCACCGGAATGCTGTCGATCCTGGGTGCGACGCAGGATGATATCGAGGAGATCCTCAAGGGGCTGGGTTACCGCGCCGATACGGTGCCGGCTGAAGAAGCGCAGACACATATTGCGAGCCTTGACGCCACTCAGGCTGAAGCCGCGAACCCGGCAGGTGCCGGGCCGGTGGTCGAAGTTGTGGTGACGCGCTCGGCCGCAGAGCGTCCGCTCAAGCCTGCCGACACAGCTAAACCTGAATCCGGTGCCTCGTCTGCTGCGGCTGACACGCCGACGGCCGATACTGCACAAGCTGCCGCGGACGCTCCGGCACAGGCGGAAGAAACCAAGGATGCTGAAGCTGTCGCGGACGCCTCGGCACCTGTAGCCGAAGCGGCACCTGCAGCCGAAGAACCGACGACCGATACGGCCGTGGATACCGGCGCGAACACCGAATCCGCGGCCAAGGACGAAGCCGAGGCACCGCGTCCGGTGCTGCTGTGGCGGCCCGGCGGAAGGCAGGACGGGCCGCAGCGCGGAGCGCGCAATGCTCCCGGTGGCGCCGGCGAAGGCCGTGGGCGGCGGGAGCGCGGCAACCGCTCCGCGGACAAGCCCGCGGGTGAAGGCGGAGCAGAGGGTGAGGCACGGCCCGGCAAGGGACATCGTGGCAAGCCCGGACATCATCACGGCAAGGGTGGCAAAGGCGGCTCTGGTGGCAGAGGCAATCCGGACAAGGGCGGAGCCGGCGGCAGCGGTAGCCGCAATGACCGGCCGGTGCGCAAGGAAAAGCCGATCGATCCGGATTCGCCTTTCGCAGCGCTGGCAGCCTTGCGCGACAAGCTGAAGAAATAGGCACGGTCTGGTGGAACAGCCGGAGCGACAGCGCATCGACAAATGGCTGTTTTTCGCACGCATCGCCAAATCCCGGACTCTGGCGGGCAAGCTTGCCTCGGCAGGCAATGTCCGGGTCAACCGGGACAAGATTGATCAGGCGAGTTTTCTGGTCAAGCCGGGCGATGCGCTGACCATCAGTCTGGAGCGGCGTATCGTGGTGCTGAAGGTTGTGGCCTGCGGCCATCGCCGCGGACCGGCTCCGGAAGCGCAATTGCTTTATGAGGACATCACTCCCAAGCCCGCCGCCCCGGATGAGGCGAAAGCCGTTGTGCCGCAACGTGAACCTGGTTCGGGTCGCCCAACCAAGCGCGACAGGAGAAAAATTGATCAATTTCGCAATTCGGATACGGACGCATGATTTTGTCTTGACCGGGCCGGCTCGCGAGAAAATCATCCGCAAATCCTTGATCCTGCCGCGCAGTTTGACCGGGTGGACCAAGGTGCGGCGCTTTGTCGAAATCTGAAGTCTTGCAAAGCACCGCCAAAGCCGGTACCTCACCGCCGTTGTTCGCTATAGCGCAATGACGTTTATTCGAACGTGCGGGGCGCCATGGCGCTCTGAAATGATGCAGGCCCGGCTCGAGGCGAAAGTGCCCGAGCATGACATGCGTGGAGCCTCAGGAGAGACAAATGACCTATGTGGTGACTGACAATTGCATCCGTTGCAAATACATGGATTGCGTTGAGGTCTGCCCGGTGGATTGCTTCTACGAGGGCGAGAACATGCTGGTCATTCATCCCGATGAGTGCATCGACTGCGGAGTCTGCGAGCCGGAATGCCCTGCGGAGGCAATCAGCCCGGATACGGAGCCGGGGATGGAAAAATGGCTCGAGGTCAACACCGAGTATGCCGACAAATGGCCCAATATCACCATCAAACGTGAAGCACCGGATGACGCAAAAGAGTTTGACGGACAGGAAGGCAAGTTCGAAAAGTACTTCTCCGCCGAGCCGGGCGAAGGCGACTGAGTGCTGGTTGCCGGTCAATAACCGTTGCATTGCAACAATTTGATGGTTGCGCCGCGACATGGTTAACCAAACCTTGACGGATTTTGCCGCAAGGTGTGCCGCTATTCGCGCAAATCATTGATTTACACCATTTTTTGTGATACACATCCTATTACTGACATCTTTAAGGCGCCGTCAGGGCGAAACAAGAAGCACAAACGGAAGCAAACGTCCCTTTCAGCGGTGGCCCTCTCCTTGCAGCGTGAAGCTGCCGGAATGCCATACTCCGCGCGGTGAACGCCTGCGTTGTTTTGCCTCTTCTCGCTTAGAAATGCCTTGTCAGTGCGAAGCGCCTCCTGGCACTCGCAGGACCTGTCCGGACAACCCATGTCCGGCTCCCAGCGTCCGTTTCCGTAACAGGGAGTTTTGAAAACGCATGACAACCCAGCAGAAAAAAATGGCTTCACAGAGACAGGGTTTCAAGACCGGTGAGTCGATTGTCTATCCCGCCCATGGCGTGGGACAGATTGTCGCTATCGAAGAACAGGAAGTCGCGGGCCACAAGCTCGAGCTGTTTGTGATTGATTTCGAGAAGGACAAGATGCGCCTCAAGGTGCCGGTCGCCAAGGCGTCAACCATCGGCATGCGCAAACTGTCCGAAACAGATTTCGTCGAGCGTGCATTGAAGGTCGTCCAGGGTCGCGCCCGCGTCAAGCGGACCATGTGGTCGCGTCGTGCGCAGGAATATGATGCGAAGATCAATTCCGGCGATCTGATTTCGATTGCGGAGGTTGTTCGTGACCTCTATCGCGCTGAAAACCAGCCTGAGCAGTCCTATTCGGAGCGCCAGCTTTATGAAGCGGCACTCGACCGGATGGCGCGCGAACTCGGTGCGGTCAACAAAATGTCCGACACCGAGGCGGTGCGCCTGATTGAGGTTAACCTCAACAAGGGTCCCAAGCGCGGCAAGGCCAATGATGAAGAAGGCGCGCAGGAAGAAGCTGCCTGATCGGCAGCCCGCCTGAACAATGACTACCAAAGCCCGGGTCGCTTTACGCGCCCGGGCTTTGGCGTTTTGCATCGTGCGCTTTTTCAGATGGCAAAGCTCCGCACGCATAACACCATTTCGAACTTGCTTGCATCAGTTCCGGTTCAAACGCCTCTGCGGCAACACCGGGAGCTTCCACCCTCTACTCGGGAGGGTCAGACGCACCGCGTTGCAATGAGTGTCACCCGGCAGTTCCTGGTTCTTGCATGTCTTCGGCTGATGATTGCCGCGCCGTACTCGAATGACATGCAATAAATCCATTCTCACAGGAACCAAAACGGCCTTAAGCCGTTGTATCCATTACAGGCTCTTTGCGCCACGCCGGGTCCGGCTGGCTTGGGAATGGTTGCCTTGGGCGACCCAATCACGCTGATGTCATCGAGTGTGATGATCCAGTTGCCATACAATTGCGTAATTTTTGTTCAAGGCATGAAACTGGATAACAAGACGTCAATGACAGGAGGGTGTCATGAATGCGATCTCGGCAGACAGGCAGATGATGCGCACCGCCATGGCGGCGCCGTATCTTGAACGCGAGCAGGAGCATGATCTCGCCGTTCGCTGGAAAGACAACAAGGATCAGGACGCGCTTCACCAGATCACCATGGCGCATATGCGGCTGGTGATCTCTATGGCATCGAAATTTCGCAATTTCGGTCTGCCGATGAGCGACCTGATCCAGGAAGGCCATGTCGGCTTGCTCGAAGCTGCGGCCCGTTTCGATCCGGAGCGGGAAGTGCGCTTTTCCACCTATGCGACCTGGTGGATACGCGCCTCCATCCAGGACTACATTCTGCGCAACTGGTCTATCGTGCGCGGCGGCACCAGTTCCGCTCAGAAAGCCCTGTTTTTCAATCTGCGGCGGCTTCGGGCGAGGCTCGCGCAAGATGAGCCGACCCTTACCGACAGCGCGATCCATTCCCAGATAGCCAATACGCTCGGAGTGCATGCCAAGGACGTCGCGGTGATGGATGCCCGCCTGTCGGGATCGGATTCATCGCTGAACGCTCCGATGTCGGATGGGGAGTCGGGCGCTTCGTCGGACCGGATGGATTTTCTCAAAAGCGATGAACCGCTGCCTGATGAACAGGTCTCCACCATGATCGATGAGGAACGCCGACACCTCTGGCTTGGCGACGCGCTTACCACGCTCAATCCGCGTGAACTGCGAATCATCAAAGAGCGCCGGCTGACTGATGATGGCGCAACTCTGGAATCACTGGGTAAGGCGCTGGGAATTTCCAAGGAACGGGTGCGGCAGATCGAAAACCGGGCGCTGGAAAAGCTGCGTGCGGTTCTGACCACCCAGTCCCCGGAAATCGCCGGTTTCTGATCAATCGTTCTGCATGGATGCGGGTCATTGTTGGAAAGCCACACCATGTTTGTGCGCCACGCTGTAGCGGTTTTGCGAAAACCACATGCAAAGCCAAGCAACTGACATGCGTTAGCGGTCGGAGACGATCTTGACCTTTTTACCCGGGGCGAGGACCTCTCCCGGTGAGATCGCATTGAGCAGCCTGAACAGCTCGACCTTGCGCTCGACGCCTCGCATCCGGCCCGCCAGCGAGCCCAATGTGTCACCCGATGCAACCGTGACAATGCGGATACGCAACGGTTGAAGCGCGTTGATCTCGTTTTGCGGCATCCTCTTGAACCCGGCACGAACCACCGATGCGGCAGCGCCAAGCTCGGCGCTGCCGCGTGGCGCAGCTGTCAGGAACCGGTAAATGCGGTCCTTCAATCGGATGACGGTGATATCGAAATCCCAGCGGTCGGCGCTGGCGCGAGCCGTGGCTGCGGGCAAGCCATCGACGCGGGTTTCGCGGATCGAGCTTTCATCAAGTCCGGTGACCCAGCCGCTTGCGATATATTTGGTCAGCGATTGACGGCCATTGTCGGTCACCCCGTCGAAACGGATCGCCAGATCCCCCGGTCCCGTGGCAAGCACCGCTTCGGCATTGTTGTCGATCCGAAAACCGTCCGGCACGGAGAATTTCACGCCGAGCACGGGATGAAGAAACTCGGTCCCGCGGACATAGCCCTCATTCGGGCTGTCGCCGAACAACAGCCCATCAATCCCGTCAAGATAGTAATCCCGGCCGCGATCGCCAACGCCCTCGGGCCCGAAGGCGCGTGCATGGCTCTTGGCGAGTTCGACCCGTTGCGGCGCATTGGGGTGGCTGGCCAGAAAGTCGAGGCTGGCATCGGCGCCGGGTTCAATGGCGGCGAAACGCTGGTTGGCGTTCATGGAGTCAAGAAACCGCGCTGCCGCATAGGGATCGTAGCCGGCCTCGCCCAGCATTCTCACTCCGATGACATCGGCCTGAAGTTCCTGATTGCGGGAGAAGGCGGCCAGTGAGAGCTTGCCGTGGGCGATGACCTGGCGTCCGGCAATGGAATTGGAAAACAGCTCTTCGGCCACCTGGCCTGCAAGCTCGACTTCCTTTTCGCGGCGCTGTCGCTCGAGCCCGTGATTGGCGGTGACGTGAGCCATCTCGTGCGACAGCACGGCGGCGACCTCCGAGGCATCATTGGCGAGTGCCAGAAGTCCCCGGGTGACGTAGAGGAATCCGCCGGGCAGCGCGAAGGCGTTGACAGCAGGCGAATTCAACACGGTTATGCGATAGGCCTGTTGCGGGTTTTCCGAAACCAGTGTCAAGGCGCCGACAATGCGCGCCACCAGGCGCTCTGTCTTGGCGTCACGGAATTCGCCGCCATAACTTGCAATAATGCGCGGGTGCTCATTTGCGCCAATACGGGTGCGCGGATCGGATGCGCCCGCCTTTTCTGCGGTTTGAGGCGCATCGGACGGCTTTACACTGGTCTCGTAGACGTCAACGCCCAGGGTTTGGCAACCCGACAACGCAAGGACGCCGCACAGGATCGCGGCGGCGATCCGGAATGCTCTGTTGCCTGAGGCTGTCATGGTCGACTGGGGCGATGCGATGTTTGCCATGGTCCGGGTGTGTGGTCTGATGTTTCATGCCGGGACGGAGGCTTGAGAGCTTCGTAAGCCGGTACAATGGCTTTCGGTCTATCTCACTTCGCGCCGGTTCTCCAGTGGCAAACGCTCGCGTCGAAATTGTGGCGCTGTACCGTTTTGTTATCTTCCGGTTACGTTATCCTTCATTTGCGGTCACTTCAACGTCACACGCCTTGCGCCCCGGATTTGCGGCCGAGATAGGCCTCGAGCTCGGGCAAGTCGTGACGTTCGAAGAAGCCTGCGGCCGAGGCATCGGCGGCAATCCGCCCTTTGCTGACAAGCAGGATCTCATCGGCCGCGGCGCGGGCTTCATCCGGATCATGGGTGACCATCAGCACGGTCGCGCCAACTTCGGCGCGGATTTCCAGCATCAGACCAAGCATGTCGGCCGCAAGGCCCGGACCAAGCCCGTCAAACGGTTCGTCGAGCAACAGCAGCGGCCGGCGACGGACAAAGGCACGGGCAAGCGCCACGCGCTGCCGCTCGCCGCCCGACAGCGATGCCGGCTGCCGCCGTCCGAAACCGGCGAGGCCGACCCGGTCCAGCGCCGTCTCAACCCTGGTCCAGGCGCTGGCGTCAAGCCGCAACGCGGGATCAAGGCCCAGGCCGATATTGGTTCGGATATCGAGATGGGCAAACAGGTTGTTGTCCTGAAAGACCATCGAAACGCCACGTTCGGAGGGCGACAGGTCATTGATCGGTTTGCCATCCTGCAGGATTCGTCCGGTGCGCGGGGTGAGAAAACCAGCGGCGAGATTGAGCAGGGTCGATTTGCCCGCCCCGGATGGTCCGAGGATCGCGGTGACGGTGCCTGCTTCGCGCTGAAACGCGAACTCGGCGCTGAGGTCCCCGATTCCGTAGGCGATATTGTCGAATTCGATTGCGGGTGATCCTGCCATCGTTTTTCTTTCCTTGACCAATCTACGGGCCTCGCCGGTTGCCGAGCCTGTCGCCGATCACCATCAGCGCCATGGTTGTCACGCCCAGCAGAAGCGCCAGTCCGGCGGCGTCGGCGGTGCGGTAACTCCCAAGCTTCTGATAGAGCAGCCATGGCAGGGTGACGATGCGGTTGCTGCCAAACAGCGCGATCGCCCCCAGATCGCCCAGCGACAAGGCCATGGCAAAGACGAAGCCAGTCGCCATCGGCGTCAGCATGGCCGGAATGTCGACCTGCCAGAGGCGGTTGATCCCGGTAATCCCCAGCGACAGCGCCAACCTGCCATTGCGTTCCATGGCGCTCATATGTGCCGGTTCAATCACCCTCATGACAAAGGGCAGGGCCATCAGCGCGTTGATCAGGACAATCACGCAAAGCGGCGCGATCAATTGCCCGGCGCCGCCGCCAAGCATCAGGAACCAGCCGGCGCCAAGCACGACGGGGGGAACCAGCAGCGTGAGCGAGCTCGCCGCGCCCGACATCCCGGACAAAAGACCCAGGCCAGGTGATCGGGGTTGCGCACCTGCCGAATGGCGGGCCCGCACCATCAAGCCAGCGAGGCTGACGGAAACAGTGGCTGCGGCAATGCCGATCAGAAGGCTGGTTGCGGCAGCACGCCAGAACTGGGCGGCGCTCAGCAACCGCGAGAGATCCGCAGCCATTCCGGACACACCCACGGCCACAAGCGGCGCTCCGACAAACAGGCCGGCCACAGCTATCAAGACAAAATCGGGCAAGCTTCGCACACCGCGCGCCACATCCGGACGACTGGTCGCGCCGCCCTTGGTGTCGCCCGTCTCGGTGGGAATGGACATCAGTTTGAGCCCGAGCATTACAGCGAGCGTCAGACCGACCTGAATGAGAGACAGCAAGACCGCGCGTCCTGGATCGAAATCAAAGCGCAGTGCCTGATAGATGGCGACTTCCAGCGTGGTCGCCGCCGGTCCGCCGCCAAGCACCAGCACAAGCGTGAACGAGGTGGCGCAGAGCATGAATACCAGTCCCGCAGCGGCGCCCGCGGACCGGCGCATCGCCGGCCACTCGACCAGACGGAACAGGCTGAAGCCGCTCATGCCCAGATTGGCTGCGGTTTTCCAGTATTCCGGTGGCAACCGTTCGAGCCCCGGCAGAATCAGCCGGGCTGCGAGCGGCATGTTGAAAAACACATGGGCGATGAGAATTCCGCTCAGACCATAGATGGAGAACGGCGTTTCGAGGCCAAACAGTGCCAACCCCTTGTTGGCGACGCCATTGCGGCCCCAGACTTCAAGCAGGCCCAGCGCCGCCACCAGCGGCGGCAGGCCAAGCGGAACCGCGAAAAG
>NZ_JBDWHW010000213.1:0-2487 GCF_039975035.1 Hoeflea sp.
GGATCTTGTCCTGCTCGTAATCCTCGAAATTGCCCTCGAACCATTCCACATGGCTGTCGCCTTCAAACGCCAGGATGTGGGTGGCCAGCCGGTCAAGGAACATGCGGTCATGCGAAATGATAACGGCGCAACCGGCGAAATTCTCGAGCGCATCTTCAAGCGCACCCAGCGTTTCTGTATCCAGATCGTTGGTCGGCTCATCGAGCAGCAGCAGATTGCCGCCGGATTTGAGAAGTTTGGCCAGATGCACCCGGTTGCGCTGACCGCCTGAAAGCGTGCCGACCTTCTGCTGCTGATCCCCGCCCTTGAAGTTGAAGGTCGAGCAATAGGCGCGAGAGTTCATCTCGTGACGGCCGAGCTTGATGATGTCATTGCCGCCGGAAATCTCTTCCCAGACGCTCTTGTTGCCATCAAGTGAATCACGGCTCTGGTCGACATAGGAGAGCTGCACGGTTTCACCGACTGTGATCTTGCCGCTATCCGGCTCTTCCTGGCCGGTGATCATCCTAAACAGCGTGGTTTTACCCGCACCGTTGGGGCCGATAACGCCGACAATGCCGCCTGCCGGCAGCTTGAAGCTGAGATCGTCGATCAGCAGCCGCTCGCCATAGGCCTTGGAAATACCTTCGACATCGATCACCTGATTGCCGAGTCGCTCGCCGGTCGGAATGATGATTTGGGCGTTGCTGGGACTGCGGTCATTGGCGGCCTTGACCAGCTCGTCATAGGCCCGGATACGCGCCTTGGATTTGGCCTGGCGGGCTTTCGGCGACGAGGCAATCCAGTCCTGCTCGCTGCTGAGTGCCTTCTGCCGGGCGGCGTCCTCGCGGCCTTCCTGCTTCATGCGCTTGGCCTTGGCTTCCAGGTAGGCGGTGTAGTTGCCCTCATAGGGAATGCCCTTGCCGCGGTCGAGCTCGAGAATCCAGCCGGTCACATTGTCGAGGAAGTAGCGGTCATGGGTAATCATGATCACGGCGCCGGGATATTCCCGCAGATGCTTTTCAAGCCAGGCGATGCTTTCGGCGTCGAGATGGTTGGTCGGCTCGTCAAGCAGCAGCAGATCGGGCTGACGCAAAAGCAGCGCACACAGCGCCACGCGGCGCATTTCACCACCCGACAGGCTTTCAACGCTGGCCTCAGGCGGAGGGCAGCGCAACGCTTCCATGGCCATTTCGACCTGGCTGTCGAGATCCCAAAGATTCTGCGCGTCGATGACATCCTGGAGTTGCGCGCCCTCGTCGGCGGTCTCGTCGGAATAGTTCATCATCAGCTCGTTGTAGCGGTCGAGCACCGCTTGCTTTTCGGCCACGCCTTCCATGACATTTTCGAGCACTGTCTTGGACGGGTCGAGCTTCGGCTCCTGCGGCAGGTAGCCAAGGGTTGCGCCTTCGGCCAGCCAGGCCTCGCCGGTGAACTCGGTGTCGAGCCCGGCCATGACCTTGAGAACCGTCGATTTACCGGCGCCGTTGGGGCCGAGGATACCGATCTTGGCATCCGGGTAGAATGACAGATGGACGTTTTCGAGAACCTTCTTGGCGCCAAAGGACTTGTTGAGCCCCGCCATGTGATAGATGAACTGCCGTGCCACGTTGCGCTCCAGACATGATTTGGATTGTTGTGCGCTGTCTATTGCAAAGTGCCGCCAAGGGCAATGATGCGCACGCCGCTCTCCCCAGATCCCCGGTCAGCCGCCTATTCCGAAGCGGCCCCGACCCGGCTGATGCGCCAGGCCTGAACCCCGGCATAGGCGGATTCGGGCACATGGTTGGTCATCTCGAAATAGCCGTGATGACCGGCCGCCTCGCCGGCCGGGATCGGCGACAGTTTCCAGCGTTCGGCCACGAAGGAGCCTGGCGCCGCGGTCTGTCTGAGTTGTTCGAGAAATGTCTGGTCGAACACGATGGCGCCTTCCAGATCCATCGACTGGAGGCTTGCGCCGTCGAAACGGCTGTCGATGATCATCGCGTCGCGAAAGCTCGCCCCGCCAATCGATGCTCCGCTAAAATCCGCCATCGCCACCACCGCGCCGTCAAACACCGGCGCGATTGCGTTGACCCGGGCAAAGCCGGTGTCGTGGATCACGCTGCCCCGAAAACTGATGCCTGCCATACTGGTCGGCAGATAATCGAAATCACCCGCTGAAAACGGCTCCGTCACATCGCCTGCGGCAAGCGATGAAAAATCCGATGCGCGCACCACGGCATTCTCGATGCGGGCATGATCGAGCTGCGCCGCGCCAAACTGGCATTGCACCATTCGCGTCCAGGAGAAATCCGCAAACGCCAGCCGGGCGTGGCGCATCGACAGCCCGCCCGCCAGTTCGCGGCGGAACTCGGCGAAGGAAAAATCGGCGCCCAGGGCCGTCAGCGCCTCGGTCTCCAGAATGGAGTTCGCCGTCAGCATGGTCAGAAGGTCGCCGCGCTCCGGGCTCACCGGGCGGTCGACCAGTCGCTCGGCCTCCGGGCGTGCCGGTCCGGCGTCGAGCAC
>NZ_JBDWHW010000214.1:0-5321 GCF_039975035.1 Hoeflea sp.
CGACCGCCCGTTCAAACGATGATCCGCTTTATTGAGGATCACCGTGCTGATCATGGGGTCGAGCCAATCTGCCGTGTGCTGCCGATTGCCCCTGCCACTTTCTATGACCACCTGGCCAAGCGCGCTGATCCATCGCGGCTACGGGCACTGGAATGCTGATTGGTGCGGCGGGAGCAGGGGAGGCCGATCCAGTATCGACATCAACCGGAACCGATTGAGCGATCGGCCTTCGTGCTTCTTCCAGCAGTCCCGACTGGAGAAGCAGGTCATCGTCATGACGAAGGCCGGTCCAGCGGCGATCGGCGTCGAGAAGTGCTGCAGCCATTCCCCGAAGATAGAGCTGCTCGGCCTGCTGCACATTGACCCTTGTTTCAGGAATGCTGAACTCGGCCATCAGCCCCGCAATCCGGTTGCGGTTTGGCGGCATGGCTCCGATATCCCGTAGGCTCGAAATCGTCTGGGCTACCAGCGTGATCGTCTGCGTTTCAAGTCCTGCGGCCAGCATTTCCTTGTGCTCGATCTCGCCCACCGCAGCATCGATGCCTTGGGCCGCGAAGAGACGGTATGCCCAGCCGGTCACAATGTCCGAAGTCCGCCCACTCGCAGCGCTCTCGCCATAGGCCAGCTCAGCGGCCGCGACACGGTCAAGCTTGGCACTATGGGTGATAGCCACTTTGGTCAGGATGCGGCGGGCGTCATCAGCAGAGATCATGGATTGTCTTATCCCGTGGATTAGGTGCTCGCTGGCCCTTGTGACCTCGGCGGCGATCGAACGGGCAATGTTCAGCGACGTTGTCCGCAGGCTGACTTCAATACCCAAACGGCAACCGGTCCGAGGCTGGACCGGCAGTCGCCGCCTCCACCAATAGACCGCTCCACGCCGGAACACATATTGTACACTCATGCCAACCTCCGTTTGGAGGTGACGGATTCGCCAACTTTTCCGTCTGCTGGGCACCAATGTCAGACACGCGTGGTGGACACTCGTGTAAGACAGTACTGTCCACCAGACGGCAAAACGTATCCCTAGCTAACGAAAAAACGGTGGAAAATCAATCTTGTTCAGAGCTTGAAGAGGGAGATTGGCTGTGCATTTTTTCTTTGGCGAACCAGTCTCTGGTGTCATGTGCCGAAACTGGAGAGTTTCCGCGGCGCAGGATCATGTCGGGTCGTTGAAATAGCCGATAATTCAATGGCTTGGCAGGAAACCCGTCGATCGGCCTCGGTATCTTGGTTCGGAATTTAGCCGTCAATTTTTGCGGTTTGTGTGCTGTTGAACGGGAAATCACGGCGAACTCCTTGCAGTTATGCGGGATGACATTGTCGTTAGGTGGGATCCGATTGTCGTTACGTGGGATCGGATTGCAGTTAGGTGGGATCGCATTGTCGTTGGGCGGGATTGGTGCGTCTGTTCCCGGGAACGCCATGGCGTTACGCGGGTGGGTTTGGCGCGGATTGCAGTTTGGTGATTTCGAATTGTCAGTTGGTAGTGGGCCCCATCCACGAATTCGCACTTATCTGCATTTTTAATCGAGACGTCGCCTCTACGGTCAGCGACCAGGTGGGATCAGGTGTTGGCAAACGATCAGTCCGGGAACGGGATCAAATCCGCGCGACATAAGAACGTGTGAATTGGGTCCAGTTTGTGCGAAGAACACGAAATCGTTTCATTCTAAAATCAGACTTGAAAACGTCATATATTGGAATACTATTTCAATTCTTCTTGATTTGGTTTGCGTCGAAACTCTCCATTTCGAAACAAATCAAATTTGAACCGGCTTCAAAGTCCGTAGGCGGCCGTTTGATCTGCAGGACTGTTTGGTGCTCTGCGTAATCGAAACAGTTTTGCGTACTGCATACCACCCCGTTGCGATGACCGGTCGCGTTCCGGTATTGTTCACTCAGTTCCCGAGTAGCCAAAACCATAAACACCTCATCCGCCGTGTGGCTGAGAAAATGGAGAATGCAGATGCATCCGCCAAGCGATGACTCATGCCTTGAACAAACATGCCCGATCGACAGTCTTGTACCTTATGCCAACAATGCCCGAACCCATTCGAAGAAACAGATCAGACAGATCGCTGAAAGCATAAGGCGCTTTGGTTTCTGCAACCCGGTTCTGATTGCAGATGACAATACGATCATCGCCGGTCATGGCCGCGTCGAAGCCGCAAAGCTGATCGGGACGGCAGAGGTGCCTGTGCGCAAGCTCTCGCATTTGTCGCGAGATGAAGTACGCGCCTATATCCTGGCGGACAACAAGTTGGCCGAGAATGCCGGTTGGGACCGGGATGTGCTGGCGATTGAAATGCAGGGCCTCATGGATCTGGATTTTGATATCGAGGATCTCGGCTTCTCCACCACCGAGATTGACCTGACCATCGGTGGAGAGATCAGCGGCACCACCGAATCCGATCGTTCGCTCGATGCAATCGAGCCGGTGGGATCAGGTACCGCGGTGACGCGGGCAGGAGACCTCTGGTATCTCGGGCCGCACCGACTTCTCTGCGGCGATGCCCGATCAACCGAAGATGTTGCACGCCTGTGTGATGGAAAGCCCGCAGCGCTATTGTTTACCGATCCGCCTTACAATATAGCCATTGATGGCCATGTCAGTGGATTGGGAAGGATCAAGCACCGCGAGTTTGCACTGGCGTCGGGCGAGATGGACGAAACTTCGTTTACGGCTTTCCTGAAGGAATCCCTGGGTGCAGCATCCGCTCAACTCAAAGATGGCGCGATCGCCTATGTCTGCATGGATTGGCGCCATATGCGTGAACTACTTGAGGCCGGACATGCGGTCTTTGATGAACTGAAGAACCTTTGCGTCTGGAACAAGACCAATGGCGGCATGGGATCGTTCTATCGCTCCAAGCACGAACTGGTGTTCGTGTTCAAGAAAGGCAGCGCGCAACACATCAACAATTTTGGCCTGGGAGATACCGGACGCCACCGCACCAATGTCTGGGATTATCCCGGCATCAGTTCTCTTGGAGCCACCCGGGATGAAGAGCTGGCGATGCATCCGACGGTCAAGCCGGTGGCATTGATTGCCGATGCGATCCGCGACTGCTCGAAGCGGGGCGATGTCGTGCTCGACGTCTTTGGTGGATCCGGGTCCACTCTGATCGCCGCTGACCAGTGCGGCCGTGTCGCCCGTCTGATCGAGATCGATCCACTCTACTGCGACACCATCATAAGCCGCTTTGAACGCATCACCGGGGAGCCGGCGCGGCTGGCGGAAACCGGTGCCACGTTTGCGAAAGTGGCGATCAAACGGATGGACGCCCAGGATAGCGGTAATGGCTCTGACCTGTGCGCTTCCACAGAGATCGGCGCCTCTGAGTTGTCGGGCTTTTGCCGTTCATCGGTCAACGCGGGCGAAGGAGAACTCTAATGGCCAGAAAAAGAGGCAACCGACCCACCACCGGAAAGAATGGTGAGAACCGGGAACTGACGCAGTTCGAAAAGTCTCTTCTCAAAGAGGCCAACCGCACGATCACGCTGCGCAGCGACGGTCGCTCCCAGGAAGCCACGCTTTCCGAAGCCGTCATCCGCAGATTATTCCAGGTCGCAACCAATGGTTCGCCGCATGCGCTCGGCCACGTCCTGCGAAACCTCAATGACGCGCAGGCTCTCAATCAGGCGCTGATCCGCGAAAAAGTGGCAGAGGGCGAGCGGATCAAGCAGCGGCTGCAACAACGCCTCGACCAGGCTGTCCTTGAAGGCGCTGACCCGGTCTGGGTTGTTCCCCATCCCGACGACCTTGTCATCGATGAAGAGGACGGCTGGACCATGACGGGTCCGATGGATGAGGAGGATTTGAAACCCATCCGCCGCCGCGTCACCATGCGCAATATCTTCCTGCTGCAGTCGGTGCTCGAGGAGCGTCTGTCTGACGCTCCGCGATTGGGAGAGTCCGATGTGCCAGCTGTAGAAACCGCGGGTAGCACCTCACAGGTCTTCGCGACCTTGCTTAATGACAACCTGCCACAGCGGTTCCAGCTAACGGTCACCGGATTTTTGTTCGAGACCATGCGTTACCAGCGGCTGACCAAGCGCGAATTGCTCAAGACAACGCGCATGGCATGGGCCGCGATTGGCCAGCCCTTGCCCCGAGGCGCGATCCTGCCGCCCTGGAGCGAAGCCGGTCCGCGGGTCGAGCACATGATGCGTGTCCTCCAAGACGTCCTTGGCCAGATGAGGGCGGGTACGCTTACCAGCGAGCGGGATATCGCGGAGAAGCTGGGCGAGATGCTGCGGCGGTAACGGTTCCACAATTTTGATCGATCACCATCCGGATATAATATGACTTCACCTGCATTTGCCCTGACAGCGGAGGCTGGACGTAAAGACGACGCATTGCCACGCAAATGCTTGTGCTGTGGCGGGTGCGATCTCTTACCGCGCCGCATGACCGAGAAATACAGCAGGTGGCTCATGACGTCCATACGACCGTTCTTCCGGGGATACTGCTTGGCGCTTCGGGATGTTCAGTATGCCACCGAACGCTACGCCAATCCTCTTACGGCTCCCCAATTGATCATTGGGCCCTCAACGTCGCCGCCAAGACCTCTGCGATCGAGCTGATGCGGCTCAAGATGGATCGCAGTCCTGCATTGCGCATAGTCGAGAAAGCTGAATACATTCTCCGAAGTGATCTCCAGACCTGCTTCGGTGTCAGCAATCTGACAGACCCCGAAGCATTCGGACATGGTTATCGAAGCTGGTTTGATCGGGCTCTCGAACTCATGACTGACGATGCACGGCGAATGAATAATCCCGGCGCTCGTCTTGCCATTTTTGAAGCTATTATGAGGCTTGAAAAGATCAGGTTCGATATCGCTTCAGATAAGGGCGGCAAGGTACGGACGCTCAGTGCACGAAATTACATGATGTAGCTTTCATATGATGAGTTCGCCCGCAAGCCTACGTCCAGAACTTCGTTCGACCGGATGAAATACTGGATTTGGGCGCTTCCCTCCTTGCGGCACAACTCAGCGATGATGTCTGCTGCCAAAAATTCTGCCGGATTGTGCGGCGGATGTCCTGACCACGTGTTCGGTCGACCGTTTGACACCAGTCTGCTTCGCATTCATTTGCTTTACTTCGCAAATGTCGAGAGGCCGACCCCTCTTAATTCACAACCTGAAGTCTGTGCCATAAGCGCTGACGACGATCAGGTGAAGGATTTTTGAGCTACCCCCCGCAATTTGGACACTGACATAAGCTACGATTTGCAGTCTGCTGGTCTTCGACGAAAAGGAGATCAGAGATGTCGAAACGCAAACAGCACGCGCCTGAGTTCAAGGCGAAGGTCG
>NZ_JBDWHW010000215.1:0-17575 GCF_039975035.1 Hoeflea sp.
GGACATAGGACGGAGGGATGCGAACCATCCTTTGAACCATCGAGTGTGTGAAAGACGTCGTCATCTCAAAGTCCAATTTTCTTGCGCGACTGAAGGCCGACGACGAACAGCAAGATGGTGCCCTTGACTGCCGTCTGAATGAATGGCGAGACGTTGGAGAGGTTCATTCCGTTGGCCAGCAACGACATCACCACTGCTCCGATCACGGTGCCGTGGAGGCTTCCCGCACCGCCCGAGAGCTGCGTCCCCCCGATCGCCACCGCAGTGATCGCATCGAGTTCGAACAGCAGCCCCACATTCGGGTCTCCCGATACAATGCGTCCGGCGAGGAAAATTCCGGCCAGCGCGGCAAAGCAGGAACAGATGACATAAGCCAGCGTGATGTTGCGCTTGTCGGAGATACCGAAATTGTGGGCGGCCTGATCGGCTCCCGATGCAATGCCGCCGCCGATTGCGAAAAGGTGCAGTCCGAACCGCGAACCATAGAGCAGCTTCATGGCGAGCAGGATGGTCAAAATGCCCCAGAACACCGGCATCGGAACGCCCAGGAAAGAACCGGATACAGAAGATATCACCACATCCGGAACCGTCCCTCCCGAGACAGGCCGGAGCGCCCGGGTGATGCCAAGCACGATATACTGCATGGAAAGGGTTGCGATGATCGGGTGAACATTGAGGCGGGTAATGACGAAGCCGTTGATCCAGCCGATCAGGCCGGCGAGCACGAAGACAGCCGGAATCAGAACATAGCCGGGGCCGTCAAGGGCCAGAATGGCTGTGGTGAAACTGATCACCGAGCCGACCGACAGATCAAGTCCGCCCAGCAAGATCACGAACATCTGCCCGATCGCGGTAATGACCAGCGGCATGGCCTGGGCAACCAGGTTCTGCAGATTCTCGGGGTTGAGAAACTGGTCGGTGGTCACGCCGAGCCAGACCGTCAGGCCGACGGCCATCAGCAATGCCAAGCCCCATACGCCCTGGCGGGAATTTCTGCCTGTGATGAGGTCGCTCAGTTTCATTGTGTTCTATCTTCTTTCATCGTCGCGCCGCGTACAGAAAGCTCACGCATTCAGGGCTGCGTTGAGTATTTTGTGTTCGGTTGCTTCCGAGGCATGGATTTCGTCAACCACGGTGTTGTCGTGAACAATGTAGATCCGGTCGCACAGGCCGATGAGCTCGATTGTCTCCCTCGACAGGACAAGAACGGCACCGCCGCCTGCGGTGAAATCGCGCAGAAGCTTGTAGATTTCGGACTTCGCCCCGATGTCGACCCCACGGGTCGGCTCTTCGATGAGCAGGAGGTTGGTGTTGGCGGCAAGGTATCTGCCGAGCAGCACCTTCTGTTGATTTCCGCCTGAAAGCGAACCAACCGGAACCGCCGCATTGGCTGCCTTGACATTCATGCTGCCCATCGTCGCGTCAACAACCTGTCGACAGGATTTTGCAATCGCCATTTCAGGGCGCGAAGCATGCAGACCAATGGCAATATTGTGAGCAATGGAAAGCCCCAGAAACAAGCCCTCCTCCTTGCGGTCTTCCGGCACAAACCCCGCGCCCATGGCTTGCAGTTTGCGGACCCCGGTGGAGATGGGAACGGGAAGCCTCAAAGGTCGACCGTCAATCGTCACGGTTCCGCCCGCTGGCGTATGCTGACCGACCAGAGAGCGCAGCAGCTTCTGCTGGCCCTGCCCTTCCAGTCCGGCCAGCGCCACAATCTCACCCCGGCGGACAACCAGATCGAACGGCTTTGAATCGGGATTGATCCGGAAATTTTCAACGGTGAGCAAGACATCGCCCGGCTGCGCAGTCCGTTCGGGAAAGAGATCCTCAAGTTCCCGGCCGACCATCATGGCAATCAGAGAATCCGGGGTCATCTCGGACAGCGATTGCGTTGCGACGAGCTCACCGTCCTTGAGCACGGTGACGGTGTCACAAATCTCGAAGATCTCGTCCATCCTGTGGGAGATATAGACAATTACCTTGCCCGCATCCCGGAGCCGGCGAATGTTGGTGTTGAGCACCTCCACATCTGCAGCATTGAGCGCGGCAGTGGGCTCATCGAGAATGAAAATGCTGGCATCGGCCTTTATGCCATGGGCGATTTCAACGAACTGCCGTTCTGCGATGCTGAGTTCAGACACCAGTGTGCCTGGATCGAGATCAAGGCCAAGTTCGTTCAGCGCCCTGGTCGTCTCCGTCGCCATTTTTGCATAGTCGATGCGTCCGAAGCGGCTGGTGGGCTCCCGTCCCAGAAACATATTTTCCGCAATCGTGAGATTGGCGAGAAGCGAGAGTTCCTGGAAAACCGTCGAAATGCCGAAATCCAGCGCATCCTTGGGGTGGTTGAAGTCGACTTTCTGGCCGTTTCTGGACAACTCTCCGCTGTCCGGCCGGTGAACGCCGGCCAGTATTTTCATCAGCGTGGACTTCCCTGCCCCGTTTTCGCCCATCAAAGCGTGGACAGTGCCAGGCATAAGTTCGAGCGACACACCCTTGAGCGCGACGTTGCCGCCAAACGCTTTCGAGATATTCGACATTCTGATCAGGTTTGTCACGACGTCCCCCGGACATATGGGCCCGGAAACCGGGCGCAACGCGAAGCGCAAAAACCCGCCGGAATTGCCTTGATGCGAATTCCGGCGGGAAGTCCTGGGAGGACTATTTCTTGCCGTAAAGCTCCTGCAGCTTGTCTTCGCTCAGTTCCGACGGCCACCAGACATTGGCCGAAAGGTCATCGCGATAGTAGGTCTTGGCTTTCTCGACATCCCAACCTTCCGGGTTGTAGTCGTAGTGTTTCTTCAACTCCTTGCCTTCCAGCAGCGCGACGGCGGCACGAACGCCGGCGGCGCCCTGCGCCGGGCTATATTCGGACGAGACCGATTTGAAGCCATCGGTGATCCACTGGCCGAAGAAGCCATTGTTGCCCTCCCCCGTGATCGGCGGGATTTCGGCACTGAACTGCTTGAAAACATCAACGCAGGCACGCGTCATGTCGGCGCCCGAAGACCAGATGCCGTCGACTTGCGGGTTGTTGAGATAGAGGGTCTCGCACAGCTTCTTGGTCTTGTCATACTGCCAGTCGCCATTGTCTTCGGCGATGATCTTGATGTCAGTCCCCTCGAGCGCCTGCGTGAGACCGTTGTAACGGTTGGTGTCCTCGGGATGACCGGCCAGGCCGCGCAACACCCAGATGTTGCCCTTGCCATCAAGTTCCTTGACCAGAAAATCACCCATGACCTTGCCGAAATGCTCGGCCCCGCCCTGGATTTCAGTAGTGTAGGCATCACCCTCGGTCCGGCCGGTATGAAGAACCACTGGAATTCCGGCTGCAACGGCCTTTGCGATGGAGGCGTCAGCGGAAGTCGACGTCACCGGCTGCACGATGATGGCATCGACCTTCTGCGCAATCAAATCTTCAATGTCGGCAACCTGCTTTTTCTGGTCAAAACCGGCATCGAGAATGATCAGCTTGGAAATACGATCGTCTTTGGCTGCCGCGGCTTCCGTCTCATGGGCAACCTGAACAGTCCAGGTATTTGCATTCACGCCAAAATGGCTCATGCCGATGACCCATGGGCCGTCTTTCTTGAAAGTGCCCGCCTCGACAACCGGATTGTCACCGGTCCGTGCCGTCACTCCATCCAGCAAATGCACTTCCTGCGAGAGAGAAGGTGCAATCATGACGGTGGTTGCCATCAAAACAGCCGTCGCGAAAGTTTTCAGTGTGGTTTTCATTGAGCATTCCTCCATATTGCGCTCAAAATCAGATCCGGCCGGTTTCCGCATTGCGGCTCATGGCGGACAGTCAGGCAGGCCTTCTGAAAGTTCAGCAACCGTCTGAAATATCCGGACAGTTGTCTTTGCTATGGGATCTGGCGCTTGAGCTGAAGCTTCAACCACGACTCGCGTGAGCCGCTCGGCGCCGCGGAAAACACATCCCCGTTAGGCACGAACTTCGCCACTTCCAGAATTTCAGGACCTCCTCCTGACCCTCAAAACAACACGGCATTTCGGCGCTGTCAATAGATATTCACTTTGAATGATTATTAGACGAGCTTGCATTCCGTGCACCGAGGTGGCATTGTTCTAAACAAGACAATCTTCTTGAACTCCGACGTAAGTGTTTATATATATTATATAATTACCGCTTGGAAGATCGATGCGATCCATACTCTGCTTTGGCGATTCAAACACACACGGCCAGGTGCCTGGCGGTACGCCATTGCAAAGATACGGCCCGGCTCGAAGATGGCCAGGGGTCATGGGACGGGAACTCGGGCCGAACTGGCATATCATTGAAGAAGGCCTGAGTGGGCGAACCACCGTTCGCGATGATCCGATCGAAGGCGCGCACAAGAATGGCCGGAGTTATCTGACGCCGTGCGTTCAAAGCCATATGACTCTCGACCTGATTATCATCATGCTGGGCACGAATGATCTCAAAGCGCGTTTCAATCAACCGGCCTCCGAGGTGGCCATGGGCATTGGATGCCTGATCCACGACATCAAAGAGCTGACGCCGGGTCCACACGGAACGGTGCCGGAGATCATGGTCGTTTCCCCTCCTCCCATGCTTGATGACATCAAGGAATGGGAGCCGATTTTTTCAGGCGCCCAGCGGAAATCACGAGAACTTGCCTTGCAGTTCGAGATCATTGCCGACTCGCTCGAAGTGCACTTCTTCGATGCAGGATCTGTCGTCGAATGCGATCCGCTCGACGGGTTTCACATCAATGATCGGGCGCACGAAGCTCTGGGGGTGGCGCTTGCCCAGGAGGTCGATTCCATCGGATGGACACGTGACAGTGAGTAGAATGCAGCCGCGCAAACGCAAAAATTTCCGTCAGCAATTTCATTATGAAAGGCGCTCCCTTGCCTGACATGAGATTTGCCCCACCCAACCCGTTGCGCATCGCAGACCGGGCGACCGGACTGAATTCTGTCAGCGTCCGCAGCTACAATGAGCGGTTGCTGCTGTCGCTTCTCTTGGAGAACGAAAGCATATCGCGGTTCGAGATCGGCGAGAAAACCGGCCTTTCCGCCCAGACCGTATCGGTTCTTGTCCGCTCCCTGGAGAAAGAGGGACTGGTCTCCAAAGGTGAGGCGCTCAAGGAGCGCGGCCGTGTTGGCCCGCCTACCGTTCCCATTTCACTCAATCCCGAAGGGGCTTATTCGGTCGGCATCAGCATAGGCTACAAACACACCGAAGTTGTCCTGATCGATTTTGTCGGTACTGTCCGGTTCCACAGCATGTTGCCAAACAACGGGCAATCGGGGAAATCCAATCATCCTGAATTTCTGCAGACGATCAATGAGGCAATCAGGATGCTACCGCAAGGCGCCAGTGGCCGGCTTGCCGGCATCGGCCTTGCCTTCCCCGAGGCAAAGCGCGAGACGAATTTGAGGACCGATGACTATCAGCTGCGGCAGCAAGCGCTGCAGGAAGAAATAGAGAGCGAAATCGGGATTGCAGTTTTTGTACAGAACGACATTACCGCAGCAGCCAGTGGCGAGAGCATGTTTGGGGCTGCCAAACCGCTTTCGGACTACCTGTTCTTCTATCTCGGGGCCGAATTGCACAGCCGCCTTATTCTCAACCACCAGATTTACAATGGGAACTCGTCACTGAGTTATGACGTCGGAATCCGTCGCCTGGAAACTCAACTTCATGACCAGGAAATTTCCACCGACGCCCTTTGGGATCGATCGTCACAGTGGCCCGATTATGGAGAAACTCAAAAAGCCTGGGAGGCTGAGTTGGTCGAGCGGATAAGGCTTTCATACGAATCCCTGACTCAATTTGTTGAAATCAACACGGTCGTCCTGTCGTCTTATGCCCCGCAGGGCATTTGCCAGAAAATCTGCGAACAGTTTGAAAGTGTCGCGCCTGGATCCAAGGCCATGGCCGGGATCATAAACCCTTCACCAAAGGCCATTGGAGCAGCAAGCCTTCCTTTCAGCTCCAGATTTATGGTGGAATGAGGTCAGCGGCGGGACGACATCGTGCGTTGGAAAAAGCGCAACAATGATTTCGGATTGCGCTTCACCCAGGTCTGTGAGAACCCTTTTAACGACATCATCGATGACCAAAAGGCTGAGGCGGAGCTCGTTGATCCGCATCTGCGGCATGAAGCGACTGGATTCCAGATCATGAGCATTTTCATTCTTGTCGGCGGCTTGATGGGTGCGGCAGGCGTTGCCTTGTCAGCCTATGGTGCTCATGCAGGTGGCGGTAATGTCACCACCGCGGCCCAGTTCCTGTTGTTTCATGCACCGCTTTTTGTGGCGCTCGGCCTTGCTGCAAATCCAAACCGTGTACGGACTGCCGGTGCCGGCCTTCTGGGCACTGGGCTCGCGCTATTTTGCGGTGATCTGCTGATGCGCCATTTTGCCGACACCCGATTGTTTTCAATGGCAGCGCCCGCCGGAGGTATGGCAATGATCAGTGGCTGGATTGTGATTGCCATCTCCGAACTCAGGAGAAAATCCCGCTGAGTTTTGATTGACCGCTGAGCTACAGACCGTCCTCTGGTCGTTGATAGGTCTCGGCACTGAACAAGACTGTGGTCTCCCACGACACCCATCAAAACAACGAATCTTTCCGGCGCGATTGATTCATCGAACTCGTTGGACGCGCGCGCCCGGATGTTCGAATCTGCCGGTATGATCGCGCAGCCCTACTACATCTATATTGAACGCAGCCAAGCCTCGAACAACGTGGCGCGTTATTACGCCATGGAAATCTCGGCAACATTGTTCGGCGAAGCCTGCCTGACACGGACCTGGGGCCGCATCGGCAGAAGGGGTCAGTGCAAGATGCATCATTTCGCAAACGAGAGGGACGCGGTTGATCTTTTTCTCGAACTGATGCGCGAGAAGCGCAAGCGCGGGTACCGGCCCAGGCCAGTGCGGTCTCGAGCCATTTGGCCCCTGCCGCGTGGAGACGTGGATCGGTAGCCGGCAGAAAGGCAAAATTTTCCGCGTTGCGCCTTACGGCGATCCTGACATCGCTTTGCTGAGGTTGTTTGAACACCCCTCCCCCAACCCGAATAGCTGGCCTTCGGCGAAACACGCCGCATGAACTCTACGGGATTGATGCCCGTCATATCCTGAAGCATGGCTGTGGTCAGGACGCCTCGAAGCAGACCATGCACGAAGCCCTTCCCGTTCAGTAGGATGCTGTCGCGGGGTGCGGTTGTGCGTCCGGGACGTGATTCCGCCTTCAGGTTCCCCGCGGGGAACCGGCGACGAATCACGGTGCGACGGTACGAGACTGCCCCCGCAAAAAAGGTATCCACCTCCAAAGTTCCCCGCGGGGAACCTGAAAGCGTCCGGCCAGTCAGTGCAAAGATGAAGACTTTGCAGCCGCTCCCGAATCGGGATATCTGAAATTACGACAAATTGCGAAATTTTCGGTTTTTTGCGTAGTCACACAGTGTTTAACCTTCTGTTAACCATACCAGGTAATACAGTGGCGTAACACAGCACGGAGCAGCGCGTTGACTCGGCATTTGAACAGTCTGGACTTCATGCAGACGTTTTCCAACAAGTTGGATCACGCCTTGCGCAATTTGTCATTGGCCCAGTATCCGCCCGATGCGCACCGCGTCATGCGAACCTTTGCATCCTCGGAAGTGGCAAGCCTTCTTGGGGTAACGGAAGCCTATATCCGCCAGATTTCGCTCAAGGGCAGGGGGCCTGAACCGGAAGTCACCAGCAATGGCCGCCGGCTTTATACCGTGACGCAAATTCTCGAACTGCGCATGTTGCTGGCTGAAAACGGCCGCAAGAAATGGATCAATCCGCGCCGTATCGAAGGTGAGGATTGTCAGGTGATTGCGGTCACCAATTTCAAGGGCGGGTCATCCAAGACCTCGACCACGATCCATCTCGGCCATTATCTGGCCTTGAGAGGCTATCGGGTGCTGGCGATTGATCTCGATCCGCAGGCTTCGCTGACCGCGCTTCACGGCTCCTTGCCGGATTTCGATCCGCGCGAGGGAGACACGTTTTACTCCGCCATTCGCTTTGGCGACCCTGTGCCGACGCAATCGCTGATCCACAAGACCCATATTGAAGGCTTTGACGTGATCTGCGCAGGCCTCGAACTCACCGAGTTCGAAACAGCCGTGGCGCTTGAAATGCGCAAATCCGGCGGCACCGAATTCCTGTTGCGGGCGGCCCAGGCGATTGCTCAGGTTGAGGACAATTATGATATCATCCTGATGGATTCGGCCCCGTCGCTGAATTTTCTGACATTGTCTTCGCTGACGGCGGCGACGGGCGTTCTTATTCCGGTTCCCGCCCACATGCTCGATGTCGACTCGACGGCGAAATTCCTTGAGCTTGCCGGGTCTTACATGCAAATCCTCAATGAGATGGGCACCCGTGCGGAATGGGATTTTGCCAAATTCCTGATCACCAAATTCGAGCCCAATGACCATCCGCAAGCCAATATGATGGCCTTGATGCGGCAGGTTTTCGGCAATGATCTTCTGCTCAACACCGTCATAAAATCCACAGCCGTTGCAGATGCGCTAACCTGGAAGCAGAGCTTGTACGAGGTACAGCGCTCGCGGTTCTCAGCGCCCAAGACCTATGACCGGGCGATGGAATCGATCAACGGTGTCAACGCAGAGATCGAGGATCTGCTGACAAATGCGTGGGGACGCTCATGAGCCGGAAAGATTCCAAAGGCATGTTCGCCAACGTGCTGGGCAAACTCAGCGAAGATGAAGCCGTGACCAAGCCGGGGGAGACAACCGGCACCGGGCAGGCGGGTGGCTCACGCGAACGTAGCTTGACGTCACCGCATCTGAAAAAGGTTGCCGCTGGCGTCCGCCAGATCCAGGAGCGCGGCGAGTTGGCCGAACGGGTGCTCAAGGATGGCGGCTATGTCAGCGAACTTGACCCGGCCGAGATCTTGCCATCGAGCATTCCGGACCGGTTTGCCGGCGCCTATGACGAGGCCGCGATTTCAGAACTGGTGGCTTCGATGCGCGAGCGCGGGCAGATCGTGCCGGGTCTGGTGCGTCCGCTCAAGGACGACCCTGAGCATTACCAGATTGTCTATGGCCGCCGGCGGCTGGCTGCGGCGCAAAAGCTGGGGCTGAAATTCAAGGCGATCATCCGTCCGCTTGATGACGCAGAAGCGATTGTGTTTCAGGGCGAGGAAAACTCGGCCCGCAACGATCTCAGCTTCATCGAGAAGTGCAATTTTGCCTTTGCGCAGGAGAAGGCGGGCTATGACCGGGCCACCATCTGCGCCTCGCTGTCGACCGGAAAGTCGCATATTTCCGAGATGATCCGGATTGCTGCAACCCTGCCGCAGAGCCTGCTGCAGGCGATTGGCCCTGCGCCCGAGATCGGCCGCCGTCGCTGGCTTGAGCTGGTGGAGAAATGGACTGCCTTCCCGAAGGCGCACAGCATGATCGAGGAACTCCTGGCTACTGCCGGCGCGGATATGTCGAGCGAAGACCGTTTTGCGCTGGCGCTGTCAGCCCTGTTTGAAAAGGTCACGGCTCCCGAACCCAACACGCCCGGTTCCAAGGCCCCGACGCGTGAGACCATCATGTCGAAAGGCATGAAACTGGCCGAGGTGAGCTACGGCAATGCTGGGGCGAAGGTAAGTTTTGCCAAATCGGTTCCGCCCGAATTTGTCGCCTATCTGGCCGGACAAATGGAAACCATTCACGACGCCTATCTCCGGGAGATCAAGGCGAAGACAACCGATAAACGGAGTTAGTGCAACGCAATAGAAAAAGGCCCCCAAACGTCGCCGTCGTGGAAGCCCTTCTCGTGTCTAGCAACTAGAGAATCGCACTTCCCCGAATCACAGTCAAGAGTCTTGAGCGTCAATTTGGCGAACGAATTTCTATTGCCTTTTGAAAGGTGAAGGAAAATGCAGCTGAATCATATCACGACGCCCTTTGGGCGGCGTACGATGACCTATGCCATGTTGGCAGATCAGATGACGGCCGCTGAAATTGATGACGATGCGAGTGTCGACAAGTGGAAGATCTATCAGGCGCTGTGCGAAGCGCGGCCGCGCCTGGGCATCACCGACAGGGCATTGGCCGTGCTTTCGGCGCTGATAAGTTTTTACCCCAAGGCCGAGCTTGCCGCTGGCGACAGCCTGATCGTGTTTCCGTCGAACGCGCAATTGTCACGCCGCGCCAATGGCATGGCCGAGCAGACCATCCGCCGTCATCTCACGGTGCTGGTGTCAGCCGGGCTTCTCACCCGCAAGGACAGCGCCAATGGCAAGCGCTTTGCCCGCCGCAGCCGTGCCGGTGAGATTGACGAGGCGTTCGGGTTCTCTCTCAAGCCGCTGCTGGCTCGTGCCGAGGAGATCAAACGGCTGGCTAGCGAAGTGGAAGCGGAACGCTTGCACATGCGGCGGATGAAGGAGCGGCTGACGATCTGCCGCCGCGATGCGATCAAGCTGATTGAAACAGCACTTGAGGAAGGGGCCGCGGGCGATTGGCTCAGCTTTCAGGAAGAATACCGCGCGATTTTCGCCAACTATCCGCGCAAGCCCTCGCTGGAGGTAGTCATCGCAGCGCTCGACGAGATCGAGTTCCTGCGGAAAAACATCCTTAACCAGTTGGAAACTCAAATCAAAGCAACCAAACCAAGCGGCAATGCCCCTGAAAATGAGCGTCATAAACAGAATTCAAATCCAGACTCCCTTATTGAATCTGAACTGCGCTTGAAAGAAAAGCGAGGCGAAAATCCCGAACCCCTTGACCCGAACCACGTGGAGCCAGCGGTAAAGGAGATCAAATCAGCTTCGCCCGGGATGGGGCAGGGTGGCAATGCGGGACAATCCCGGTTGCAAGGCGAGAGTCCGTCCGGATTTGGCCAAAAACCCTTCCCACTTGGCATGGTTCTGTCCGCCTGCCGCGAGATCTGTGATTACGGGCCGGGCGGCGCAATCACCAACTGGCGCGACCTGATGGGGGCTGCGGTGGTGGTGCGCTCGATGCTCGGCGTTTCGCCGTCTGCCTATGAGGAGGCTTGCGCGATTTTCGGTCCAGAAAATGCCGCAACAATCATCGCCTGCATTCTCGAGCGCGCCGGCCATATCAACTCCGCCGGCGGCTATCTGCGCGACCTGACCAGCCGCGCCGAACGTGGCGAATTCTCGCTTGGACCGATGCTGATGGCGCAAATCCGCGCAAACGGATCTGGCGAAAGGCGTGCGGGGTGAGGGGGTGGGTTGCACCGTACTACAGTGCGGTATATTTTGCGGTATGATAAAGGAGCATGTTGTCATGGCTGGCAGATCAAAGCGGAAGACATCCTTGACGCTTGATGCAGAGGCGCTCGACTGCGCCAAAGATCTTGAGATCAATGTGTCCGCTGTGGCGGAAGCGGCCCTTTTGAAGGCAATCGCTGAAGCGAGGCAGAGGAAATGGGTCGCTGAAAACGCCGATGCATTTGCAGCGCAAGCGGAATGGCATGAGCGCAACGGTCACCCTCTGGCTGATATCATCGCGGCACCGGGCGGATCTTCGTGGAACAGCTGATCCGTTATGATATTGCCCAATACCAGGGCGTGTTGATGGTCGTCGTTGAAAGCGACCTGCTGCCGCCAGATCCGGCTGTGGTGGTCATTCCTCTGCTTGCGGACTACCCGGCAGTCAAGCAGCTAAATCCCGAACTGCATTTTGATGGTATGCGTCTTGTCCTCGCCACGCGGCTGATAGCGGCCGTGCGCAGGTCCAGTCTGCAGCGGATCGGAAATGCGGCGGATCAAGGCGATCGCATAACACGCGCGGTCGATGTCCTGATGGCGGGAGTGTAGAGGGCTAAACCGATGTTGGGCTATTGAAGCCGGCTCACAGCCCCGCAGCTTTGGTCAGATTGACCCGGAAGCGGTCGCGTCTGCGCTGATATTTGCGGGTCATTTCCGCGCTTGCATGGCCGAGTTGCTTCTGGACATAACGCTCATCGGCTTCGGCGGAAGACGCAAGTCCCGCGCGCAGGGAATGGCCTGAGAATTTTCCGGCCCGCTCGTCTTCGCTGAGGTCACCACGCACCCCGGCGGCCAGCGCTGCCTTTTTAACGAGGCGGGCCACTTCCTGGTCGTTGAGCCGATCCGGCCCGACATTCTTGCCCTTACCCCACACGCGGCGGAAAAGCGGGCCTTTGGCGAGTTTTGCGAATTTGATCCAGGTCTCTGTGGCAACGACCGGGCAGGTGGTGTCTGAAGAACCGCGGCCGATCTCCACCTCGCGCCAGCCGGTTTTTCCGCGCAACGTGACCAGCAGACCTTTGTCGAGTATCTCGATCCAGCCGCGACCGTCCTCCGTCTGGTCGCGGCCAAGGTCGAGGCCTGTGATTTCCGAGCGCCTAAGGCCGCCAGCAAAGCCGATGAGCAGCATGGCTCGATCGCGCATGCCGCGTAGCGTTCCCCTATCCAGCGTCTCCAGCATGGCGATGAGGTCTTCGGGCAGGATGGCTTCCTTCTGCCGGGGCGGGGCGGCGTGGGTGTTGCGGATGCCGGCCATTACCGTGGCAATGGCACGATCCTTGCGATCGAGCTGTTGGCCGCGCTGGGTACAATTCCAGCCAATGGCGGCCAGGCGCCGCTCGATGGTCGAAACACTGATGGGCTTCGCGCCGCGCGTCGCCGTGCCCACGGCACTGCCAGAGGCACAGGCTGTGATGTATAGACCAACGACTTCGGGATCCGGGGGGAGGGGGGCCAGATTCTGGCGTCGGCACCAAGCGGAAAAATGCTTCCAGTCGGAGGCGTAGGCGCGGCGCGTGTTTGCGGAGCTGGCTGCCTCGACATAAACGCGGGCACGATCGGTAAGGTCTTTGAGATGCGTCGGCAGACCAGCGGTGGTCTCGGCAAGAGGGGAGGGCAGCCCGGTCGACACCTGCGCCGCCGAAACATCATCGGAAACCGCCGTGCTGTGCGGCGGTGCTGAGTGCTCCTCGACGTCATTTTTCGTGTTTTGCTCGACGATATGGGCCATTCCCTCTATAAAGAGCATAATGAACGATAATGCAATCTTATCAATCATAAAATAGTCCAGACAGGCAGTGCGGATATTGCTGTAAAAGATAGCCTTAACCGCGCATCCGGTGTAGCGTCATTGGTATGGATCCGTTGCCACTCACCCCCTCATCAATGCCGATCCGACTGTTCAGTCTGCCGGGATGGGCGCGGTCGCGTGGCCGCAATGTATCGGAGGCGGATGCGGCTTTTGCAGCCGGCATCGCCCTGAAATCACTTGATGATCTAATTCAGCTTGATCCAGTTTGGGCCGGCTGCTGGCGGTCCCGGCAAGCCCTCAAATCTGCTGCCGTTGCCGTGCGGCTGATGCGCCGAACAGAGGGCGAACATGCGTTGCGTGATGCGGTTTTGCTCACTGCCCCAGGTGATGACCCGGGGCCGGCCGGAAAGCTGTTTTTGGCCACAAAGAGATCGCCAGGCCGATCCGGTGGTGTCACCACGACCTTCGTGAAAGAGCTCGCTGACTTGTTGGCGCTCGGATGGGATGAAGACCTTGCGGCGGTTCCTGATCTGGTCGATGCTGCGCTTCAGTCCGGGCGGGTGGCACCCTTCGCGGTGGCGGACCTGATAACGGCGATTTCTGCCGTTCGCCCGGACGTTGAGGTGCTGGCCTTCATGCTGGCCGATAATGTCCTGGCGCAAAAACTCAAATGGCCAAAACCTGTCCCGCTTCTACTGTCCGAACGCTACGGTCCAGCCTTCCGCACCATTGGGGGAAGGGGGCGGGTCCGCCCTGGCGAAGTGGCGTTCGCCACTGCGATCTGTTTGGCTCTTGTTGACGCGACGCAAAGCGCTCTGCGCTCGGCCAGCGAAATCGCCCGCCGCGCGGATCAGCTTGTTGCTGCGGCACCGAAGCTGCGAACCAAGGGAGCCGAACCGGTGATTCAGGCATTGCTCAATGAGGATGCGATTGCGGCCTCGGCGCCCGGCGGTGATCTGTCTCGTTGGGCCGCAACACGACTATTCGAACGGCTTCAGAGTTTTGGCGCCGTGCGCGAGCTGTCCGGACGATCATCGTTCCGGATTTTTGGATTGTGACGATGACCGGAGCCCCCGCAGCAAAACCATCCCGAAAGAAGGCGAACGGCGCAAGCGAACGCTTGTTTGATCGGGAGTTGGGGGATCTGCCGGCGGAATTGCGGTGGCGGGAATGGATGATGCGAGTCGAGGCGGTGATCTTTGCCTCGGCCGAGCCGGTGACGCGTGAAACTCTGGCACGCGTTGTCGGCAAGGATTGCAGTATTGATCGACTGATCGATGATCTGCACGAGGAGCTCCGATCCCGGCCTTATGAACTGGTGTCCGTCGCCGGCGGCTGGCAGCATCGAAGTCGTCCGGCTTACGCGGAGGCGATCCGGGCTTCTTGCGCGCCGACGCGGGGCGGGGCGGCGGCCCTGTCCGAGTTCGAGTCGATGGTGCTCATGGCGATTGCCTATTCACAGCCTGTCACGAGAAGCGAGCTGTCGAAGATTTTTGGCAAGGAGGTTTCTCGCGACACGATCAGCGCTTTGCGGGGTGCGGGGTTTATTTCGTCGGGACCGCGCAGCCCGACGCCGGGGGCGCCCTATACCTATGTGACGACGAGGTATTTTTTGTCGGCCTTCGGCATGCAGACGTTGCGCGACCTGCCGGACATGGAGGCGCTCGAGGATGCGGGATTGCTCAGTCGACGGGTTGAAGAGGGTTCCTTTGCGGACTCTGATCCGGAACTCGAGGGAAATGACTGAGTTTAGGGCGGCTCCTCGTCCTTCGTTGTGTGCGACTGGCTCCATGGCCCTCGAGGGTATGTCCGGGCCCTAGACCTCATGCGATATATTATTCCAGCTATATGAAACAGTGTGATACAGAATAATGTATCATGATTGCTTTGACCCGGCTAAGCGGGTATATATAATCCTATATGGCGTGCATGGTGTGATATAGGATAGCGATGTGGCGTATAAGACTGAGCACATAACGCAGCAACTGCGCACCACGCGTGAAGCGCGGAAAATGAGCCAGCGCGAGCTGAGCGCACGTTCTGGCCTGACGCAAAGCCATATTTCCCAGATAGAGCGGGGCACCATGGAGCCCGGTCTGAGCAGCCTGGTGGATGTGGCGCGCGCTCTCGACCTCGAAATCGTCCTCGCCCCGAAAAAACTGATGCCGGCAATCCGCAACATCCTCGACAGCACATCGACATCGAACGATATCGTGCCGTCCGACCAGCGCAAACTGGTGGGGCGCCTTGAGCGTTGGTTTGCGCAGCACAGGGGCGTGCTTGGCAATGCAATCGACGCAGATGCATTCAAAAACAGCCTCGCGCTCTTACGCCATCTTGCTCTGTCGAACGAGGAGATCGACACACTCAAGGAGGCGACTGCCCCCCTGGCCAGGTGGGAGAGCGATCCTCGGTCCGGCGGTGAACTGAGCAAGATCGTTGATGCCGTAAGACAACTGCGCAACGCGGCAGTGCACCGCGACCGTGATGATGTGGTCCCTCGCTCGGCCTATGCACTGGATGAGGAAGGCGACGATGCCTAAGGTCACGGTGCTTGACGTCAGACTGTATGGGGAACCGGTCGCCACCCTTACGAACCTGCAGGACGGGCGCACGATCTTCGCGTTCAACGATGCCTATATCGAAGACGAAAAGCGACCGACGCTCAGCCTATCCCTGAAAGACCCGTTCGGCGCGCTTATTACGAAGTTCAGGCCATACAATATCGTCGTCCCGCCCTTCTTTTCGAACCTGTTGCCGGAAGGACCGCTGCGCAAATACCTCGCTGATCGTGCGGGTGTGAAGCCGTCGCGGGAGTTCTTTCTGCTCTGGATGCTCGGCCGGGACCTGCCCGGGGCTGTGACGGTGCATCCCTCCGAAGGGGATGATGCGCCTCTGGACAAGGAGCAGGTGATCGGCGAGGCACGGCCGAATGCGTTACGCTTCTCGCTGGCGGGTGTGCAGCTGAAATTTTCCGCCTTCCAGAATGACAAAAAGGGTGGCGGCCTGACCATTCCGGCCCAGGGCACCGGTGGCTCGTGGATCGTGAAGCTGCCGTCTCAGCAATTCAGCGGCGTGCCCGAGAACGAATTCGCAATGATGACCGTCGCCGGGATGATGGGCATGGACGTGCCCGAGATTCAGCTGGTTGATCTCGATGCCGTGAGTGGTTTGCCGCAGGGGGTGGGCGAACTGCACGGACAGGCGCTGGCGATCAAGCGTTTTGACCGTACGCCGGAGGGTCCAGTGCATATCGAGGATTTTGCGCAAGTCTTCGGTGTCTTGCCCGATCATAAATACGACAGGGGCAATTACCGGATGATAGGTCGCGTGCTGGGGATCGAAACCAGCATGACCGATGTTGCGGAGTTCATCCGGCGACTGGTTTTCAGCACACTCATCGGCAATGGCGACATGCACCTGAAGAACTGGTCGCTCATCTATCCAGATCGCCGCACCCCTGCTCTCTCTCCAGCCTATGATCTGTTATCGACCATCCCTTACATCGAGGGGGAAGATACGGCGGCGCTCAATTTCTCCCGCACAAAAAAAATGGCGGCGCTGTCGAAGGATGAGCTGGCGCATCTGGCCGCGAAAGCGGAGCTTTCCGAAAAGCTGGTGATCGATACCGCGCGAGAGACGGTTGAACGGTTCAGGGCGGTATGGGAGGTGGAGAAAAAGAACCTGCCGATGGCGTCCAAGGTCACCGACGCGATCGATACGCACGCCCCGACGGTCGAGTTGTACCGGGAGTTTGCGAAGTAGCATCTTGCCGGTTGTCTGATCAGGCCGTCGGGCTCGCGAACGGCGTGCCCGTCCGGAAGCGGGAAGTATGCCTGCACGGCCCGGGCGATGTAGGGCCTTCGCGTGACGGCACTAGCCCCGCCGTCTGCAAACTTGTTCCCGAGCTATCGGTCACCTTCATGGTCAGCGGTATATTCGCTATCGATGTCCGGGCACACTTAATCGCGACTATAGGGCTTCAGGCGGCGACCTCTCACCGAGTGCCTTGGACATCGCCCGGCGCTCGATCACAGAAAAGCGCCGATCTGGTTCGGGTTGGCATTTGTTGAGACATTCGGGCGTGAACGATTGCGAAAACTGAAAGTCCGCTGACACTATGAGCCGGCGACGACCCGGGTCGCCAGGTTGCCACCGGCACTCCAGAGTCAGGCGGCTTCCCAGACCTGGTTCAGGATTTTGGCCGCAAGGGCAGCCTTGTCCTGAGGCAGGAAACGGCCGTAGTGCTGCCGCACCACGTCGGGCGTGTCCTGGATCGCGTAGCTTGCCTGCTCGTAGGATCCGGTTTGTTTCAGAATGTGGGTTGCCAATACATCCCTAAGATTGTGAGGGCCGTGTGGCAGCAAGCCCTTGATGGCGCCGCGACCGGTATAGGGATTGTAGATCCCGTACCGCTGGATCACCGTCCGCCAGGCTTCATAGAACTTGGCGGAGTCGTAGGCTGCGTCCAGGCTCGTCGTCTTCACCGTCTTGACGAAAAGGGTGCCGGGATCCTTTGCCCGACCGAGGAGAACCGCGCGATGACGGTCGATATAGGCTTC
>NZ_JBDWHW010000216.1:0-6422 GCF_039975035.1 Hoeflea sp.
AGACCCGCGCCGCGTTCAGGATCTCCGCTTCGCAAACACCGGCCGCGGCTTGCGCGGGGCGCAATCCCGTGTCCTCAAAGATAAACGCCGTCAGTACGGCCAGAGCCAGAATACGGAGTTTGTTCACGGCCCTGTCCCCCATGCTGATTTGATCCCTGTCGACCGGCACCGTCGCCATTGTTTCCACGGCCCGAAGATTGCGCGTCTCCGGAACTAGACCCCTGGAAATTGCCCTGGAATCCTTGTTGCTGCGCCTGGTTCGCCGGGCGATCGGCTGAAGCCACATGCTGGATCGTGATCTGTTCAACGGCAAAGCCCTGGGCTCGCATGGCCTTCAGGATGGATTGATTGTCATCGCTGAGTTGGCGATAGGCCGCTGCTGTCTCGACCTTGATCGATACCGACAGCTCCTCTCCCGAAAGTTTCAAGACTGCGGTCACATTGCCGAGCGACAGGGGATTGAGTTGAAGCTTGAGCGTATGCAGCATCTGGCCGGTTTGCGGCTGGGCGGCCGCCGCAGCCTGAGCCGGCGCCGTGCGCTGCGCGGCGAGTGCGGCGTCTCCTGCCTCGATCAGTGACCGGGTCAGCATCTGGGCATTGCCGGTCAAGGACTGTGACGGCATGAACCGGCGCGATTCACTCACCTCGACATTGGCGATCTTCGGATTCACGGAGTCTTCAGCCGACCGGACCGCGCCGGCGCTTTTTCGCTGCGCGCCGTCGGCAAGCCGGTCATCAACGCCCTGGTTTTTCGAACCGGATCCAGCAGACGATTCGTCCGCGATCCCCAGAGACCGAATTGCCTCCCTGGCTTCACTTGAAACCTTCTCTCCCTTAGCAGCGGTTGCGGCGGGCTGCGGTTTGGCAGGCGCCTGCGCTCCCTGTCCCATGCGGCCGTTTCCGCCCAGCTGTGCGGCCACGACCGGGCCTGAGGTCTGTGCCGCCTGACTGGCTACGACTGGCGTGACAGCTGCCGAGGCCGCTGTGGCGTCAGCCCGGGTGCCGGTCTTGGCCGGCTCCGGTTGCGTGCTGTGTTCCTCGGGCCGCGGATGCTCGTCATTCCTGACCGGCTCCTGCTTAGCCTGGGCCACACCATCCTCCGGCTGCCCGGTCTCCGTCACATCGGCGGGTTCCGTGGCAGGCGCTTGCTTCGGCAACTGGACGGCTCCGGGTGCGACGGACAAGACATTGTCGGCGGTCGCGTCAGCCTCAACCGCTTGGTTACTCACCAAAGTCTGCAATTGTGCCGGCTCTTCGCCGTCTGCAGCCGTTTCGGCTTCACCGTCCGCAGCCGTTTCGGCTTCCCCGGCGGCGGCCGTGCTGGACATCAGGCCGGCCAACAAGGAGAGGATTTCATCGGATTGGGCGGTGGGAGCGGGTGTCACCGCGTCCGGACCATCCACTTCGGCGTCTGCTGCGACATCGGGTGACCGATCGGGGTCATCCTTGTGTTCCAACGAATCGGTTTTCGCGGGCACGCTGCGCTTCTGGCCCGAGAGCACCGAGGAAAAAGCATCATCCGCGGCGTCGGCACCGGTGGCGTCGGCTTCCGTTCTGACAGGCGAGCGTACCGGCACTTGCCGTTGCAAAACTATATCCAAGGCACTCACGACCCTTTATCCTCTTCTACGCCCTCAAGCAGCTTGTCTATGCGCTCAAGTGTTTGCTTGCGATCCGATACAAACCCCCGGAAGACTTCGTCCGCGGCAGCGGTTTCCTCGTCTATCTCGGCTTCGCCATCCCTGTTGTACGAAGAATTCGCGCTGACATTCTCGCCTGCGGCAAGCGGCCGGCTATCGGTGTCATTTCCAACTCCCGATGTGTCCATATTGGGCGAGAATGCTTGTGTGAGGCTGTTCGGGTCGGGCTTTCGCAACACCTCTGCGGCAATGATCTGGGCTGCCTCCCGCAATGCCCGATCGCGCCCGGACAGTTGGCGCCCTGGCATCGCATTGAGCCGGGCCAGAACACCATCGACGCCATCGGTCGGAATTCGGGCCATGCCCGAATAGAGATCGGCAAGCGCTTGCGGCGCGCTGTCGGTGGGACCAAGCAACTCTTCCGCCTTGCCGGAGGCAAAAACAGCCAGATCCCGCAGGCCCGAGATAGCCGCCTTTCGGGCGATGCGCAGATAGACTTCACGTTTGCGCGGACGATCCATGAACGACAGGATTTCGCTCAACCGCTCGTCGCCAACCTTGCCGTAGTTGAGTACCACCAGATCAACGAGAAGATCAGCATACTGGCCGGCATAGGGTGAGTTGATGAAACGCCGGGCATAGAGCTGTGCGTATTTCAGGGCCTCATCGACAAGGTTCTTGCGGGCGGCGATAAACAGCGATCGACGCAACGCGGCTTCCTCGATCAACGTTCCAGGCGCTGTAAGCCGCGCCCAATCAAACAATTCAAGCGCGGAGAGATCATTGGTGGCCGCCAGGACATTTGCCGCCACCAGGGTCATGTAGGGACCGATTTCAGTGTCCTTGTAGGTCTCGACCACCTCGGCAAGGGTTGTTTTTGTTTTTGCGGCACGGCCGTTGAGATAAGCCCGGAGCACGGTGACGACTTCATTATCGAAGTTTCCGAACTTATCCTTGATGGCAAGAATATCGAGCGTCTCGGGATTGCCGCCGCTCATGGCGTAAATCAGCGCTGCATCGACATTGCGGGGATCGTCGAAAACCTTCTGATCGGCGCTGCGCAAACGGCTTTCGATCACCCCGATCAGAAAGCGTTGCATCTCCATGGCCGAGTGATCGCCCCGGACCACGGCGTCCTGCACGAATTGAAGCGAGCGTACCAGCTTGTAGGGCTCGAGCGCCTCGATATCACCGGCCATGGCGAAATCGTTCAGGTTATCACCGGCACCGGGTGACGAGGCCGGGGTTTCTGCGCGAGATGGTCCGTCCGGGAGGTTCGGGTCCTGTAGTCCCAAATCATGGACCTCGGCGGCTGGATGCGCTGCGGGCTGCTCCTGAGCAGATGCCCCGAACGCGAAAGTCGCCGCGAAAGCGGCGAAGCAGACAAGACCCGGGCGAAGCATGCGCGGCACGATCAGCTCCCTTCGGCCTCGACCAGGATTTCAATGCGGCGATTGACCTCGGACAACGGATTATTGGTATCCTTCAGACGCCGGTCGGCGAAGCCTGAAACCTGGACAATCCGTTCCTCCGGAATACCGCCGCGCACCAGCATGAATAGCGCCGAATGAGCTCGCGCCATGGACAGCCGCCAGTTGTCATCATTGCCAGAGGCAAACGGACGTGCATCGGTGTGGCCCCGGATGGCGATCTTTCCCTGCCGCTCGGAAAGTATCCGACCGATTTTCTCCATGGCTACCACCAGATCGCGTCCGGGCACAGCCGATCCCACCTGGAACATGCCGAAATCGAGCTGATCGGTGATCGACACCAGCAAGCCGCCTTCCGTCGGGGTTACGGTGATGCCCTCGGCCAGCTTGCCGACCGCGCCGCCCAGCGCCTTGCCAATCTCGTCCTTGAGCACTTCGGCCTCTGCTTCGGCCTGAACAAGCTTTTCCGCAGCTTGTTGCCGGGTCATCTCAGCCATCTCCCCTGTATCGGGTGCGGCCATAGAACTGTTGCTATTCATCCCGGCTTGCGCGGCATTGGCGCCAGCATCTTGCGCACCGGCATCGCCGGCTGACGCCAGCTTTTCAGGAAAGCCCTCAGCCTCGACCATCGACTGGCTTTCTTCCAGCGATTTGCGTTCCTGCTCAATCTGCTTGGACCAAAAATCCGGATCGAAGGGGTCGCGGTAGGCCTCGCCGCCCGACGCACCGGTGGCAGGACCTGATTGTGCCGCGCCACCATCACCCTTTGCAGAAATATTGCTTTGGGACCCGGTTTCCTGAGCGATTTCGGCCAGCACCGAATAGGGATTTTCGAAATAGTCGGCTTCCGAATAGTCCTGCTTTTCGCCGATCGTGGTGTTTTCCTGCGTTCCGGCTTCCCCGGCCTGCCCGTTGGTGGTTTCCTCACCCTCGGATTTCGACTTGGGGGCCGTGGCTTCGCCATCGGCGGTGTTTCCGACCTGCTTGATGCCACGATCGGTCGGCTTGTCGTCCATCAGCTTGATCGGGTTGAAATAGCTCGCAACCGATGCCTTGGTTTCCTCGTTGGCGGCGTTGACCAGCCACATCACCAGAAAGAAAGCCATCATTGCCGTCATGAAGTCGGCATAAGCGATTTTCCAGACTCCGCCGTGATGCCCCTCCTCGCCGCCGCGGCGACGCTTGACGATGATGATTTCGTTTTTACCCTGGTGGGTGGTGGAAGCGTCGCTCATGTCCGGCTCTCCGCAAGAGCCTTCGCCCAGGCTGAAAGCCGTGTGGCGAACCGGGTCCGGTCAATCTCCACTTCAATGTCGAACTCGCCGGTTTCCTGAACAACGAGCTTGTCAGCGGCGGAACCAAGTGCTTCGCGCAATGCCGATACAAGCCCTTCCGGTCCTGACACGCAGATCCGGCCGGCATTCTCCAGCTCCAGAATGGCGCGAATTTCATCGGCAAGTCCGGTTATGATACGGGCACGGACCGCTTCGTCGATCAACGGCACCAGCACAGCCTCGACATCGCCGGCAATCAACCCGGCGATCTCGTCATTTCTGGCAGCAATTGCCTTGGGAATGGATTGAGCGGCGTTGACTTCCAGCTCCGCACGCAACGCCTCAAGCTCTGCGGCATGGCGGCTCGCTTCAGACTGGAGTTCGCTTTGATGACGCTGCGTGAGTTCGGCGCGCACCCTTGCCTCACCCTCGGCCCGGGCTTCGGCGCGAATCGCTTCAATATCAAATTCGGGGTCGGTTGCCCGCCTGGGGGAGTCATCCTCACGCCCTGAAACCTGAAAGGCGTTGATGTGGGACAATTCGAAGTCCGGCAGAAACCGTGCAAGACTGGCCGTCATGGTCGTCTCCGGTTGGTGGCGATAGCTGGCAATAGCCGGTTCAACGTCTTTCCCTTCGTTTGGCGACCACGCCGGGGGCAAGATGCGAACACCCGGTCATCGGTCCGGAAAACCTAGAGAGCAAAACTTGCGTGGGCATGACCGCACGCCTGACCGGCCAGGTCACAAGACGTGAAAAGTTCCAAAACAGCCGCTGGACCGCACCAAGGGCAATTTTGGTGCGATCCAACTGATCCACCATGTCCGATGACCGGCGGCACGGCAGAATATGATCACTCGACCCATCCGCCATAGGTAGGGTTCCAGCTTACTGCTGGAAGAGTGACAGGATGTTTTGCGAGTTGGAATTGGCGATGGAGAGCGACTGGATACCCAGTTGCTGCTGAGTCTGCAGCGCCTTCAGTCTGGTCGATTCCTCGTTCATGTCCGCGTCAACAAGTCGGCCAACGCCCTTGTCGATCGAATCCATGAGATTGGCGACGAAGTCTTCCTGCATCGAGACGCGCTTGTTGATCGCACCCAGATTTGATGCCGCATCGGTCATCTGGTTGAGCATTGAATCCACCACCCGGATCATGTCATCAACTTCGGCATCCGATGTTGTGGATGTCAAGGCGATCGCCGCGCCGGCTGCGACGGTTCCTGAGACTGAACCGGTGTCGATCAGGTAATAATTGCGTGCCGTCGTTGTGGCCGCATCCGGATCGAGCGCGTTAGCGTCGATATCCTTGGTCAGGATGCCGAGGCTTTCATTGTTAGCCCCGATCAACGTCAGGCTGGTCACGTTGACATCCAGCGTCGTGACCGTCACCAGACCATTTACGTCGCGATTGAAGCCGCCGACGACTGATTTGGTGCCGGCTACCGCGGTGGAGGTATTGTTGAGCCAGTTCTCACCGGAGAACGATGCTGATTCGGAGATCGACTGCAGCTGGTTCTTGAGCTCGGTGAGTTCCTTGTCGATCTTGGTCTTGTCGACACCGGGTTCGCGCGCCGCGACCAGCTTGGCCTTGATTTCCGAAATCACCTCGATCGAGCTGTCCATCGCGGTGTAGGCGATATCAACCTTTGCCGCTCCGAGACCGAGAGCGTCCTTCACGGTGGAAAGCGCCTTGTTGTCGGATCGCATTGTCGTGGCGATCGACCAGTAGGCCGCGTTGTCGCCTGCGTTTTCAACACGGAAGCCCGAAGAAACCCGTGCCTGTGTCGTTTCCAAATCGGAATTGATCGTCCGAAGCGTCTGAAGAGCAGCCATCGCGGCTGTATTTGTCATAATGCTGGTCATAAAAAATGCCCCAAAAATTGCCCAGGGACATACCGGCCGCTTTTCCGGTTACGGTGAATTTGCATCATGCAGCCCGGAGCATTTCATTGCCCATGCGATCCGGTTCACCGTTGGTAACTAAGGAGTAAACGTTTATAGTTAATCAACAGTTAACTCAACCCCTTGTTAACCGGCAAGTGCGTTGCGGGACCAAAAAAATCCGAACGCGAAAAGGG
>NZ_JBDWHW010000217.1:0-20697 GCF_039975035.1 Hoeflea sp.
CGAAAATCCTTCTCAGGACTTGAAGGCATGCGGCCCTTCGGGTTGGCTGAAACCTGCTACCCACTGCGTCGGGCGGCTTGAGAGATGGACCCGCATCGCTCTGCGCCGTCCTTCTTGTGGAGCAGCAGGTTTGAGCCAACACAATGGTCGTATTAATCGTACGGTGCTTTAAGCGCCCAGTCGAGCACGGCCAGACGCAGCGCGGACGACAGGTTGCCGGGTGCTGCCTGGGCGCCGTCGATTTCGGCGATCAACGCCGCCAGTGCCATTCCACGCTGCTCGGCCATCCGCCGAAGCACGTCCATGAAGGCGTCTTCAAGGGTTATGCTGGTGCGGTGCCCGCGTATGCTGACGGAATGCTTGCGGATCAGCGAACCGGTCATGGCTCAACCGCGGTCATCGCCGGGTTCGCGACGCGACGCCTCATGCTCGCGCGCGGCCTTGTCATTGCGGGCGCGGGCCAGATTGCGTTCGCTCTTGGAGCGTCCGTGTTCAAAGCGGTTGCGTTCGGCATCGGCTTCCTTGACGGCGCGGTCGCGCCGCTTGCGGGCCATGCGCAGATTGACAACGTCGCCGCTCATGACGCGGACCCGTCAGTTCTTCTTGCGGAAGGAATCGAGCGAGACGACATCGGCGCCCGGCTTCTTGTCGTCGCCCGGTTCCGCTTCGCGGTCGGCGGTCTCCGTCTTGGCATCGGTTTCGGGCTTGGCGGCCGGCTCGACAAGCCGTTCGATCGTGCCCGCCAGTTCGGCGCGCTCGTCGTCCTCTGTGTCGCCTCCATCATTGGCGGCGTGTTCGAGAACGGTGTCGAATTCCAGTTCGAAATTGACTGATGGATCGTAAAATCCGCGGATGGCGGCGAACGGCACAATCAGTTTCTCGGGCTTGTCGGAAAATGACAGACCGATCTCGAACAGCGATTCCGTCACCTTGAGATCCCAGAACTGATGCTGCACCACGATGGTCATCAGTTCGGGATAGCGCTCCTTGAGCGCCGTCGAAATGCGCACGCCGGGCGCTTCGGTCAGGAAGGTGATGAAGAAATGATGATCGCCGGGCAGGTACCCGGTCACAGCCACCTCGGACAGCACCTTGCGGATCACGCCACGCAACGCGTCCTGGGCAAGAATGTCGTATCGAATGTGGTCTTGCGGCATTAGCGCGGTCTTTCCTGTCTGGGCCAGCCTGTTCGGGCCTGGAGCCAACTCTCATTCACAAAGGCGGTCAAGCGCCCCGATTCACCTGTCTTTATAACCGGAAAGCCAACAACCTTGAAAGCGGTGTTGCGGTATTAAGCCCTGATGCGTCCACGTCGGTATCAATATACAGGGTAATTTGGCTACCTTGGTTTCGACAATCCGGCAATCGGAATCAGGTCTGGTGTCGTGCCGGGCGCCGAAAATATCGAGAAAAGTGGAGGTTTCTGTTGCCAGGTACCTCCGAACCCCGCCTAGAAGTGCGACCCTCTAGGACTTAATTTGAAGTGTCACACCGCAATTAAGCAGCGAGACGAGCTTCCGCATAGTTGTCATTTGCAACTACAAGTTTAGCCCGATAACGGTGGTACAATACCGAACAAAAAGTCGCTCTTTACACCCTCGTCGATCCTGTTTCGCCCCCATCATCATCCGGCCGTCAGGCTGGTTTCGGCTTGTGGCCGGATCCAGAAGACCGGATCATGGTGGAGGCGCCGGGTACCGCCCCCGGGTCCGAATGGTTTATTGCAACGCTCGTTTATTGTCATAGCTGCTTGCGCAGCACTCTCAATATAGGGTGTGCGAGCCCGAATGAAAAGGGCCAATCCGCTTTCGGTACTATTGACAGCAACACCTTGAGAGCCAAAATGCCCCCGTTGATTTGCCAACGGGAAAGGCGCTGGTTCCGCCAGTTCGCACAACCGGATTCCAGTAAAGGGGAACATTCATGACTGACTACGCAGCCGATGTGAAGAAATATGATGCCGGCGCATCCGATGAAGTCATTGGCAAGATTGTCAGACACCTCGGCATTGCCCTGAGAAGCCGCGACGCTTCGATGGTTGCCTGCTCGGATCCATCGGAACTGGCGCGGGTTGTCGAAAAATGGTGCGGCAAGAAGCTCGGCGTCACCGGAGCCGCCGCTGAAGATGCGGTTGCCGCTGTCTGCGAAATGATGAAAGCCGACAATTCCAAGGCGCGCGTCACCTTCTACTACCTGGTTGCCAAGCAACTGGGCAAACTCGGCGATCTTTGAGCCAGGGTAGAACAATCAGGGCCCCGTTCCGGTCAAAACAGCCGGGGCGGGGCTTTTGGGTGTCCGCGGCTTGATGTCGGGGACAATGAGCCAGTTCCGTTTCGGCCTTGCGCCAACTCGGCTAGGATCATGGCTCCTCGAATCACCAAGCGGCGGCCATGCAGCAATATCACGACGTTTTACGTCAGGTTCTCGACCATGGTTCCGATCGCGCCGACCGAACTGGCACCGGCACACGCAGCCTCTTCGCTCACCTGATGCGGTTCGATCTGTCCGCCGGCGCTGACAACCAGCAAACGGCAAGCTTTGCTGCCAGTTCCACCAGCGTTCATCCGACACCTTTCTCGGCGTCCGCTTGGTTGCCGAAATCCCGGTTTGGTATCGCGCAAGTGGTTCATTGAAACAGTGTCGATAAGTTCACTGGCGTCAGGATACCGGTCTCATCGCCGAAATTGCGCCATGAAGGCAACTGGATAATATTTGGCATCATATCACGGTACCGGTGCCGCGTTTGATGCCGGGTGGGCGCCAAAGCGCGTGTCATTTGATCGGGCATACACGCGCTTGTGTTTGTCGATCTGGCCGGTCAAAGTGTTTTGAAAAGAGGAGCATTCATGGGTCGTCACCCGGAACAACAGTATCTTGATGTTGTCAGACACCTTTTGGAGAAAGGCGATCGACGCATTGATCGAACTGGCGTGGGCACGCTGTCAATGTTTGGTGCGATGCTGCGGTTCGATCTATCGGATGGCACGCTCCCGATCTACACGACCAAACGTGTCTATTGGAAAACGGCGATTAAAGAGATGCTTTGGTTTCTCAAGGGAGAAACGAACATCCAGTCGCTGCTGCGGGAAAACGTGCGGATATGGACCGACTGGCCGTTGGCCAAGTACCGTTCGTCCACGGGAGAACAGATAACCCAAGAGGCTTTTGAAGACAGGATCAAATCCGACGACGCATTCGCCAGGCAATGGGGCGATCTTGGCCCCGTTTACGGCAAGCAGTGGAGAAGATGGCTGGCCGCGGACGGTCGAGAGCACGATCAGGTGTCGGCAGTCATCCAAACTCTCAGAACCAATCCGTCAAGCAGGCGGATGCTGTTCCATGCCTGGAATGTCGGTGAGCTCGAGGATATGGCGCTCCATCCTTGCCACATGACGTATCAATTTCATGTAAGCAGCCTGGACAATCCCGGGGCGAACAAAGGACGTCTTTCTCTTCTCGTCGGTCAGCGTTCAAACGATATCGGTCTTGGCAATCCCTTCAATATTTGCCAGCAAGCCGCGCTGTTGATGATGGTGGCGCAGCAGGTCGATATGGAGCCACATGAATTGATCTGGATGGGGGGAGATGTTCACCTTTATCTCAATCATATCGAAATGGCCCAAACGCTGCTTCAGCGGGAACCGAGGCCCTTCCCGAAAGTCCGGCTTACCCGCCGCCCCGCCACGATTGATGAATACAGAATCGAAGATTTCGAGGTTGTCGGGTACGATCCGCATCCAGCCATTGACGCAGAGGTGGCGGTGTAACGGCGGGGAAAACGCCGAGATATGGGACAAGTCCAAAAACCAGCAGCAGAGGTCCCAGCATTCCGCCAAGGATGACTGCGGCCAATCAAGGCAAAACGGACGTCCGCAAACGCCCTTCAACAGTGGGCAGACCGATTAAAGCATGTCGCGCAAAAGTGTCCTGCGGTTTTGCGACAACGACATGCAGAAACAAAGTGCTAGCGCGGGCCACCTGAATCCGTTTGCATGCGACGCGCGTTAGTGGCCGCCATCGGCAGCATCAGCGACAAACACTCACTCCCCGCTTGGCCGGGCGAGAGGAGCTCAGCTGACGGTGAACTGGGCCATCATTCCTGCATCCTCGTGTTCGAGAATGTGGCAGTGGAGCATGAACGGATTTTCCTTGTTGGCAGAATGTTCGAACCGAACGAGAATTTCGGTTTGAGTGGGCACGAGAACTGTATCCTTCCACCCCGAATTTTCCGGACGCGGCGGCGATCCGTCCTCACTGAGAACACGGAACTGGACGCCATGAACGTGGAAAGGGTGCGCCACCATCGAACTGCGGACAATCCAGCGTTCCACTGAGCCAAGCGCGACATTGAAATCGATGCGATCCATATCGAAGGGCTGGCCGTTGATGGCAAAGCCACCGCCGCCCATCATCATGCCCATTCCCATGTCCAGCGAAATCTTGCGGGTCTTGGTGTCCGGCCCATTGAGTTCTTCAAGTGGACTGCCAATCTTGTCTGGAAGGCTTGTGATGCGTGCCGAGAGCGTGTCATCCACGGCAAATTCGAGCACACCATAGGCCTGGTCGGGGTCGCTCATCAGCACCGGCGCGTCTGCCACCGAGAAATCCACGAGAATTTCAGCCCGCTCTCCCGGTGCCAGTTGGAGCATGTCGAGCGCCAGGGGCTGCGGCAGGAAACCACCATCGGTTGCCACCAGATGCATCGGGCGGCCGTCACTGAAAAACAGATTGTAGATGCGGGCGTTGGACCCATTGAGCAGGCGCAGCCGCACGATCCCCTTGGGAACCGCCGCGACTGCCCCCGATTGACCGTTGATGAGCATGCGGTTGCCGTGAAACCCATGCATCCGGTCCATCATCGAAGGCTCATAGACCATGCGGCCCTTGCGATCGAAACTACGGTCCTGCAGGACCAGCGTCAGATCATCGATGCCATAGGCCGATGGCAGGCCACGCTCATCATCCCTGCCGTCGGTGAGGTGAATTACGCCAGCCAAGCCGTTGTAAACCTGTTGTGCTGTGCGTTCGTGAATATGAGAGTGATACCAGATGGTGGCAGGATCCTGGTTCACCTGCATTTCCGGCTTCCAGACTTTCCCTGGAAGCACCGGCTGATGGGGACCTCCGTCATGGTTGCCAGCAATCTTCATTCCATGCCAGTGAACACTGACCGGTTCGCTTAGAGTGTTGCCGATTTCCGCGGCCAGCGGGCCGTTCTGCATGATCACTGTCGGACCGAGATACGCCTGGCTGTAACCGGCGGTCGGGATTGCAGGTCCGCCGAGGAAATTGCTGCTTCCCGCTTGCGCGGTCATGGCAAGCCGGCCGCTGGCTCGGGTGTCGATGAGCGGAGGCATTTGCAATCGCGGCGGTGTTTCAGCCGCGAAGCCACCGCGAACCAAAGTCGATCCGCCGCCTGCAATAACAAAGGCTGCGGCGGCGGAAGTCAGGAAATCACGTCGTTTCATGTCGTACATGTGATCTTTCATTTTCTCGGCAATTGCGTGAATTTGAGCTGCATGATCATCCGACCGGGAAAAACGGAAAGATCAAGATCGGCAGGCCAGTGCGGTTGGCCTAGTCTGACAGCAGTTTCTTCCGTTCATCGAATTCCTTGGAATCGATTTCGCCACGCGCATATCGCTCTTTGAGGATGTCGAGGGCGCGACTGGAAGATTGACCAGTTCCGGGCACAATGCCGGAGCCCATGTGACGCATGACGTAAATCACGGCTGCGATGATGCCCACAAGCACCAAGATCATGAAAATTGGTCCGAGAACCATGCCAAATCCTCCCCATTGATCGCCTCCCCACATCATTCCGTGACCATACCGGAACGGAACATTTCCGGCGGGAATTTCGCCGACCTGTGCGAGGGCAGCTGTAGCCGAAAGCGGAACCAAAGCGATGCTCTTGGCAAGTTGTGACAATAGATATTTTGTCATTTCAGTTCTCCATTTGAAGGGGCGGTCGCCCCGAGCAATTCAGGCTATCCCCGATAGAAATGATTGGCATTGATCTGTATCACAAACGCTGGCTGTTTAAGTCCCCCAAATCAAGAACCTATATGGGTGGTTTTCAAAGCTTCACAAAAAAATTCTGGAATCCATGGAACCTTCCCACGTGGTAAGGTTGTTTAACCTACACTTGTGGCAAATTTTGGGAGTCAAGAATGTCCTACACTCGCTTCTTGCTGATGATCGTGGTGTCGACGATCGTCATGTTTGGTTTGATGTATCTGAACACATACGCATGGGATCATCTCTTTTTCAGCGAAACGCGCAGTTTTGCAGCTTTGTATATGGGCGCCAGCATGGCGATCATCATGCTGGCATTCATGCTCGGCATGTACACCAACAAGAGGCTGAACATCGCGATCTTCCTGGGCAGCGTGTTGATCTTTGCCACATCGCTGTTTCTGCTGCGAAGCCAGACCACAGTTGGCGACGTCTCCTACATGAAGGCAATGATTCCGCATCACTCAATAGCAATCCTCACGTCGGAACGTGCGAAGATCGTTGATCCCCGGGTTCGGAAGCTGGCCGACGACATCATTGAGGCCCAGGTGCGCGAAATTGGAGAAATGAAGGCTCTGATCATCGATCTTCAAGGCGGTGCGAAGGCGACGCCGGAAATTGACGGCAAATAGGGGGAGCGATCATGGCGGTTCTGCCGAAAGCGTCACTCTACCGAATGGTAATGCCCGACCACATTTGTCCGTATGGACTCAAGGCAAAGTCGCTGCTGGCACGAAAGGGCTATGAGGTGGAAGACCACTGGCTCACGACGCAAGCCGAGACGGATGCATTCCGGAAAGAACATGGCGTTGAAACAACGCCGCAGACTTTCATCAATCAAAAGCGGATTGGTGGCTATGACGACGTAAGACGCTTCTTTGGGCAGCACGTTCCTGAAGACGGTGAAACCAGCTATCGTCCGGTCATCGCCATATTCCTGATGTCGTTCCTTCTGGCAGTGGCCGTGACCTGGATTTCTCCCGCGCCGGTGCCGGCCATCACCATAGTTGAACGGTTTGTTGCCATTGCAATGTGCCTTCTCGCTGTTCAGAAATTGCAGAATGTGGAGAGTTTCTCCACGATGTTTCTGAACTACGATCTGCTTGCCAGACGCTTTGTTCCGTATGGATACGTCTACCCCTTTGCCGAAGCGACCGCCGGCCTCCTTATGCTTGCGGGCGCTCTGACATGGTTTTCAGCCCCGCTCGCACTGGTGATCGGCGGAATTGGTGCTGTCTCCGTGTTCAAAGCGGTCTACATCGACAAAAGGGAACTCAAATGCGCTTGTGTCGGTGGCGACAGTAGCGTTCCGCTTGGCTTTGTTTCGCTGACAGAGAACCTGATGATGGTTGCAATGGGGATTTGGATGCCGGTCCGGATGTGGCTGGCGTGAATCATGAGGTCCGAGGCTGGAACTGGTGTATCCAGACGGCGATCAAATCTATGGTCGCCGCGGTAGAGCCGGCCGATTGCCGGTTTAATAGCAAATGCCGGTGCGCAGCCCAATTTCGCCGCAAGCATTGTATCTTATCGTTCGGCACTCGACCGATACGGGGAACCCGATGAACTTCAAGGCATGCGCATTTTTGCTGGCCGCAATCACTTTGGCGGGGATTGCCGCGCCCGTTACGAACCATGTGCTGGCGAATGAAAACACGGTGGTCGCTCGACAATCGGACATGAAATCCATGGCCGAGGCAGCAACGCTGATTGATGGCATGTTCAAGGGCACCACGTCCTACGATTCTGAGTTGTTCAAGGCCGCTGCGGAGTCGATTTATAAGAGGTCGGGCAGTGCCTTGGTGGCTCACTTCGAAGGCAATCCCGTCATTTTCGGCTCAAAGGCCAGTTCGACCATCATGTCCCAGCGCGAAAAGTTCGATTCCCTCGCAAATGACCTTGGCGTGTATGCCAGTTCGCTCTCCTCTGCCGCTCAACGCCATCCAGATGCATTGACCCAGGATATGCGCATGAAAGCGGGCGACGTCATCGGTCTTGGACCATTCGGGAAGAAAACTGACCCCGCAAAAGCGGTTTTGTCGATGCCCGCCGAACACGCCTTTCACATGCTGCTCCAGACCTGCACATCCTGCCACGCCAAATACCGCCTGAAGACAGATTGACCCGGCTAGACCGGATGGCCGAGACCGAATTTGGATAGCGCTGTTGGGCCATCTTCCCGCACGGGTTCAGCGATGCCATCAATGATCGGACATTCTGGCCTGCCATCGCCATGACAGTTGTTGGCCAGGTGCTTTAGCGTCTTGGTCATGGTCTTTATGGCTGCGGCCTTCCGCTCAAGTTCGGCAATGTGGCTGAGGGCGAGCGCTTTCACATCTGAACTTGCCCTGGAACGGTCCTTCCAGAGCGCCAGCAGGATCTTCATCTGGTCCACGGAAAATCCGAGGTCTCGGGCCCCACGAATGAAACGCAGCGTATGGATGTCGCTGTCTGTATATATCCGGTAACTCGACTCTGCCCGGCGCGCGGGCGCGATCAGGCCGATCTGTTCATAGTAGCGGATCATTTTGCTCGAGACACCGGACGCCTTGGAAATTTCGCCGATATTCATGATGGTCTCCGATTTTGTTTTGAAGGCGTAACAGCCCCTTCAATCAAGTTTCAGCCTGTCTTGAACCGGCGCAGTCGCAGGGCGTTGGTCAGCACAAACACGCTTGAAAGGCCCATCGCTCCGGCGGCAAGAATGGGTGACAACAGCGTACCGTTGACCGGATACAGAATGCCGGCCGCCACTGGCACCAAGCTTATATTGTAAGCGAAGGCCCAGAACAGGTTTTGCCGAATGTTGCGGATGGTGGCTTTGCTAATTGAAATCGCGGTCACCACGCCGGTTAGATCACCTGACATCAAGACGACGTCGGCACTTTCGATCGCGATATCAGTTCCCGTGCCAACTGCAATGCCAATGTCTGCTTCTGAAAGAGCTGGCGCATCATTGATGCCATCCCCCACGAAGGCGACTTTCCGTCCGCCCTCTCTGAGCCTTTTGACGGCATCGACCTTCCCGTTGGGGAGGACTTCAGCGACCACTTCATCAATACCGACCTGGTGTGCAATGGCATGGGCGGTCCGGGCATTGTCACCTGTAACCATAGCCACCTTGAGCCCGAGAGCGTGGAGTGCGGCTATGACTTGAGGCGTGGTGTCTTTGACCGGGTCAGAGACTGCGATGATTGCGGCAAGCTTGCCGTCGATTGCCGCGTAGAACGGTGACTTGCCTTCGTCGCCCAATATCGCCGCTTGCCTACTGAACGCCGAAACGTCCACGCCGGCTTTCGTCATAGATCGATCCGCACCCACGATCACGTTCCGGCCGTTGATCTGTCCACTCACCCCGAAGCCCGGTTCAGCCTTGAACTCCGAGACGTCGGCGAGAGACAAACCTTCTCGCTTTGCCGCTGCGACGATGGCATCCGCGATAGGATGCTCGGATTGTGACTCGAGACTGGCGACGAGGTGGAGGATGTCGCGTCTATCAAACCCGTCGCTAACGACGAAATCTGTCAGTTCCGGCTTGCCCTTGGTGAGCGTCCCCGTCTTGTCCAGTGCGATGACATCCGCATCGCGCAATGTCTGGAGCGCTTCGCCTTTTCGAAACAGGATACCCAATTCGGCGGCGCGACCCGTGCCGACCATGATTGATGTCGGCGTGGCGAGACCCATGGCGCAGGGGCAGGCGATAATCAGCACTGCGACAGAGTTGACCAAAGCGAAGGTGAGGGCAGGCGACGGGCCAAGGAGCAGCCATGCCGCGAAGGTCAGAGTTGCCGCAGCGATCACGGCCGGGACAAACCAGCCCGTTACCCGATCGACCAATGCTTGGATCGGAAGCTTGGCTCCCTGTGCCGTCTCGACCATCTTAATGATCTGGGCAAGCAGTGTGTCTGAACCGATTTTCGTGGCTTCGAAAGTGAAGGCTCCGGATTTGTTGATCGTGCCGCCGACCACATCCGCGCCGGCGGACTTTATTACCGGAAGCGGCTCGCCCGTAATCATGGACTCGTCAACGTAGGATTCGCCATCAACCACGTGACCGTCCACGGGAATTTTCGCGCCCGGACGTATTTGAACGATATCACCCAGAATCACATCGCTGATCTGAATTTCGACGAAATTTCCATCACGCTTCACATGTGCGGTCTTTGGCTGAAGACCAATCAGATGCTTGATCGCTTGGGAGGTCTTGCCCTTGGCACGGGCCTCAAGATAGCGACCCAGCAGAATAAGGGTCACAATGACGGCGGCCGCCTCGTAGTAGACGTTTGCCGTCCCCAAAGGCAGCATGCTCGGAAAGAACGTTGCGACAACCGAATAACCCCAGGCGGATGAAGTGCCGAGAACTACCAGCGAATTCATGTCAGGGGTCCATCTGAAAAGATTCGGAACGCCCTTTCTGAAAAAGCGCAAGCCTGGCCCGAACAGGACGAGCGTGGCCAGAACGAACTGGATGACAAGATTGTTGTCCATGCCGACATTGGCAATCATCCAATCATGGATGGACGCGCTGAGATGCGATCCCATTTCAAGAACAAAGAGCGGAAGCGTAAGCGCTGTGGAAATGGCCAGCGACATTCTCAGACGGTTGATCTCTCGGTCGCGCCGGTCGCCGTGACTGTCTTTGGTCTCCTCGGCAGCAATCCTCCTGACATCATAGCCGGCATTGCGAACGGCATCTTCCAACGTTGATACGGGTGTCCCGGCAATCGCGCGAACCGTTGCCTTTTCTGTTGCAAGGTTGACGGACGCCTCGCTGACGCCCGGGACGGCTTTGATCGCTTTTTCCACGCGATTGACGCAGGAAGCGCAAGTCATGCCTTCAATGCCGAATTGAAGTGTCTCGACCCTCGGCTCGTAGCCCGCCATTTCAATTGCCTGAACCACAGTCCCGACAGGTACCGCGTCATTGAAAGTGACGGTGGCACGTTCGGTCGCCAGGTTCACGGTGGCAGAAACCACACCTGGAACGGCTTTGATGGCCTTCTCCACCCGCGCGACGCAAGACGCGCAGCTCATGCCTTCGATTCCGAAATCGGCGGTAGCGGAGGGCGCTACGGGTATCGTGACTTTCGATATTGCATTCATTTGAGCAGCTCCTTCACTCACCGCTGACATGTGTAATCCTTCCCATCATGGGAAGGTCAAGGGCGTTTTTACCGCTTTTGAGACCTCTCGTTTCGCAGCGCGGAGAGGCGGCCCGTAAAATGCCAAGCTACCGAATGTGATCTTGATTATGTTGGAACGCTGAGGCGCACCTGATTTGAGCGGACCTACTGTGAAACCCGAATGGACATCCGCAGTCTGTTGCATGGTTCACTGAAAAACGGTCGCCCCACGCATTTGCGGAGGGCGACCGGATTGGCAATCAGGGTTTCACGTAGGATGCCGGATACCCGGCATTGTTGATCGCGTCGCTGATGACGGCCGGGTCAAGGCTGGTTTGCACTGTCGCCTTCTTCGAGGCCAGGTCGACCGTAGCGACTGCGGCGGGATCGGCTGCCTTGATCGCTTTTTCGACCGTGCCGCTGCAATGGCCGCAGGTCATGTTTTCGACGTCGAACTCATAGGTCATCTTGTTTCCTTTCAAGGCTTCTCGCCTGATATAGAGGCTCCCACGATGGGAAGGTCAAGGGGTGGCAAACTTCAGAATCTGAGGCTTCGCAGACGAAGTGAATTCATAACGACCGAGATCGAAGAGGCACTCATGGCAAAAGCGGCAAACATCGGGCTAATCAAGATGCAAACCACGCATAGAGCAATCCTGCTGCAACCGGCACACCGAGGGTATTGTAGACCAGGGCTAGTCTATCAGGTGCATATGGCATTTTGGACAGTCCCCGGGTTCTGAGCGCCTGACTTCGGGGTGCATCGAGCAGGTGTAAACCGTGCCGGAAAAACCGGCAGGAACCTGATCGTCCGCTTGTCCCGCTTTCATCAACACTTCCCTTCCGGTTACATTTTGTGCGGTTTGTAGGTGATGCCGTTGGCGAGTTGTATCTCGCGGACGTAGCTGATTATTTTTGCAACCTCATCAGGTGTTACCTGGCTAAGTTTCGGCATGTTTCCGTATGGCCAATGGTGTTGAGGAACACCGTTGGCTACTGCGCTATAAAAGGATTCATCGGGATGATGTCCGGGATTGTAGATATCATGGATCAGAGGTGGCCCTTTTTCGGTGCCTTTCCCAGCGTCTCCATGACACGTAGCGCAATTGGCGGCAAACAAATCCTGACCGGCTCGCGCTTCAGCCGACATTTCAGTCAAACCGACCGTTGCATACGATGTCTCGGGTTCTGATTTGATGGTCTTTGAGATCAGAGCAAATATTCCCAGTCCGAAAAATCCGATGACGAAATATTTTGGCAAGTTGTTCTTGAATTGCATTTTTCTTGTCCTTTGAAATTACGGAAGCAAGACCATCTGGTGGCCCTCGCCGGAAACTGCGATTTCGCCAATGACCGCGAGATCGATCTGGTTGATGATCCAGATCCTGGGTTCGTCGCGGCTCGACACGAAAATCTTGCCGGCGTCGCGGATCGTTGTCAGATGATAGGGAGCGGGCGACAGTGAAACGGTTCGTGCCTCTCCGGAATTCAGATCGATCGCGACAAGCTTGTCTTCGCCCTTTCCGCTGACGAAGAGCGTGCTCGCGTCGTCCGACAGGTCGAGCCCGTGCAACTCTCCTCCAATCTCGAATGAGCGCGGAATGGTACCATCGGACACCGCAATCTCATGGATTTTGCCGATGTCTGCGTCGGCCACATACAGTGTTGCCCCGTCGCCGGAGATGACCACATGCTCGGGAGCTGTACCGACAAGCAAATTGCGTCTGACAAATCCCTTCTCGACATTGACTTCACTGACTGTGCCGTTGCCTGAATTGGTGACGAAAACCGAGCCGCTATCTGCGGAAAAAACGGCGTAATTCGGTGCCGATCCGGTTGGAACAAAGGCCTTGAAAGCCAGGGTTTCGAGATCGATGATGCTTATCCCGTCACCTGATGGATGCGTAGCAGCGGCGTAACGACCGTCGGGCGAAACGGCAGTATGATGGACCGCGCCGGGCACGTCGATCCGGCGCAGTATCTCACCGGACTTTGCGTCGATAATGGTCAGAATGCTGATTGCGGCATCCTTGGGCATCGCGCCTGCCACCGGTTTGGCGTGATGGGCCGCATGCTCGTCGTCCGACACACCTTCTGGTTTGGCAAGCGCCCGGGCCTCGGTGGCTTCGACCTCGGAATAGCTGCCGGCGACGAGATACCGGACACCGGGTGCACCCGAGAGGCCGTGAATGGCATCCAGTCCGGTGATGGTGCGTTCGACCGTGCCTGTGTCGGCATCAACGACGATGATTTGACCGGCGCTGCCATTGGCAACGTAAACAGTCGCAGCCATTGCCGATGCCGAAGTCAGGAGAACGGCAAGGACTGCCGAAACAGAAAGCTTCAATGGTGACGTCATAGGTGAGGTCCTTTTGGTGTGCGTTGCATCAATGTGCCCAGCGGGCAGAGAAATAAGTGAATAGCGGCGCGAATATCAGCGCGACGACCGGGATATGCGGTGGACGGATCAGGGGCAGAGCTACGCCTGCCTGGTGGGGTCGGACGGCTCTTGCATGGTTATCCATGAGCTTGCCCGCTCATCTTCGGGATGGTTCCCACAGCTACACCAAGATAGGAATCCGGCGCGGCCTCGAAGCGCTCGCGGCATTCCCGCGAACAAAAATAGTGAACGTGGCCGTCATGGACGGCCGACTTCGAGTTTCGGGTCTGAACGGTTTTCCCGCACACCGGGTCAATGTCAGTCTCCGGGGCGGACCAGCGGACATCAGCCGCCGAAGCGCCTGGATCATCGCGGGTTGCTCCCGGCTTGCCGTGACCCATGATGTGAGCGCCACAGCCAAATCGCATCATGATGAAGATCAGGCCGGCCCAAAAGAGAAAATAGAGGATAGAGTCCATTGCATGCTCCACGCGCATATATGAATGCGCCTTCGCCATTTTCGGTTATGTCCGATCAGGGTCTGGTCCAACGCAGGTGACGGGAATGGCGGAGACGTGTTGGTGAGAAAGTCGTGCGACTTCCAACATCAAACGCCGTTCCGTTCGCCGCCATGTCCGGGTGCAGAAATCTGAACCGCCGACAGTGGCAGACAGCTCACTTCACACCGCTGGAACAGGTTCAGCCGGAAGAACGAATTCGTCGTGTCAGGAAAATTTGGGAGGGGGGGCTGGAAAGGCGGAAAACTGCTGCTTTGCGAAAGCCTGGATCGAAGCAATCGCGCCAGTCAGATCGTCCTTATGGCTCGATGCCTCGCACGGCAAAATCGCTGCCGAATGGCAGTGCATCTGGTTGGCACATCGCGGTGACTGTGAGGAGCCATCAGCTTCGAGATTGCCCAAATCAGGCGAATGGACGGAAACGACGACCGTCTGCATGCCGGAGAATTCGCCGGCATGAGTTTGATGCAGGGAAATGACGGAGAAATACAGAGCCACGATCGCCGCAAGCGCCAGAATTTGCCAGCTGAGCTGACCTCCTTGCAGATTGCGGTTTCGACATGTTTGCACGGTATCAAATTCCCATTGAGAATTACCACTACCACATCAAATCCCCAGCCTTCATTGACATGGGTCAAATTGGCATCAGGGCTATATCGTATACCGGCATCCAATTTGCGGTGCGTCGCGGGACGTGCCCGCAAGCCAGACGAGATGTGCCAGCCGAGATGTACCAGACTGGAAGTTCAACCCGCAGTTCTGAAGCGCAGGCAAAGAGAAAAGATCACGGGGTTTCGGATCGTTCAGGAGCGGAATAACACGGCAACCAGAATTCGGGATTGTGACAGTTTCATTCCTGTTGCATTTCGTTTGGGACTATCTGCAGGCACCCAGACGAAAAAGGCTTACACCTGGAGCGCGGCATCACTTGCATTCGATGGAAGCCCGCATGAGACTGTACTGAGTGCAGCATCACAAAATGCGTCAAAAGAGGTAGACATGGCACCACTGAGCTTATCGACAAACAGCGATGTCGGAAAACCGTTCAATATCGCCTGCTGCGCGCTGCAAACTATGATGGTGGCGCAGGTCACCGATCTGTTTGCCTTCACCTATGAGGATTTCAAACTCGAGGGCTACGATCCGCACCCGGCGATTTCCGCCCCGATTGCGGTGTGAATTGGCAAATGGTGAAAGACAGCACTGATCCCAAAATTGTCCTTGTAGCTGCCCATGCCGGCAACGGCGTGATCGGCCGGGATGGCGACATGCCGTGGCGGCTGCCGTCTGATCTGAGGCATTTCAAGGCGGCTACGCTGGGCACCCCGGTGATCATGGGCCGCAAGACGTGGCTTTCCATCGGCAGACCGCTTCCTGGTCGCGCCAATATTGTCATCTCGCGATCCGGCTTTTCAGCTGATGGCTCGGAGACGGTGGATAGCCTCGAGGCCGCGCTCGATCTGGCGCGAAACCACGCGCACAATTGTGGTGCCAATCAGGTGTCGGTGATCGGCGGCGGGCAAATTTACGCGCAAGCCATCGGGCTGGCGGACGAACTTCTGCTGACCGAAGTGGACGCCGATATCGAGGGAGACACGGTTTTCCCAGCCATCGATTCGCAACTTTGGCAGAAGGTCAGCCTGTCCGATCCGGTGCGGACGGAAAAAGACAGCCATTCCGTCCGCTTTGCGGTTTGGCGCCGGCAAGATCGATAATTCGACCGGAATACGCACAATCGACCTCCGTTCTGACGATACTGCGTTGAAAGCGGCGGGTACGATACCTATAACGAGGACAACGTGCGTTCACCGGGCAATTGATTGTCCGGTGAACGCCATCACACAATATGGAAAGAGGTCTTGATGCCCTGGAGCAATCAAAACGGAGGAGGCGGCGGTCCATGGGGCGGCGGCGGCGGAGATAAAAATCAGGGACCGTGGGGCAATGGCCCTCAGCCGCCACGCGGCGGCGGCAATCCGCCAGATCTTGAGGAATTGATCCGGCGCGGCCAGGACAAGCTGCGCCAGGTGCTGCCAGGCGGCGGCGGTGGCCCCGGTTCAGGAAGCAACAAGCTGATTGTCGGTCTGGTGGTTCTTGGTCTGGTCGGCCTCTGGTTGATGCAGTCGGTCTACACCGTCCAGCCTGATGAGCGCGGTGTCGAACTGCGCTTCGGCAAGCCCAAGGACGAAGTGTCACAGCCTGGCCTTCACATGATCTTCTGGCCTTTCGAAACAGTCGAACTGGCCACGATTGTCGAACGCGAAATGGATACCGGCGGCAGTTCACGCACGGGATCAAGCGATGGCCTGATGCTGTCGGGCGACCAGAACATCGTCGATGTCGAGTTCAAGCTGCTTTATGCAGTTCTGGATCCCAAGGCGTTCCTGTTCAATCTTGCCCGTCCCGAGGATACGTTGCGTCAGGTCGCCGAAAGCGCCATGCGCGAAGTGGTTGGCCGCAGGCCGGCACAGGATATTTTCCGCGACAATCGTGAAGCCATCGCCGCCGAGGTTCAGTCCATCATTCAGAACGGGATGGATGCTTTCCCTTCTGGCATTGTTGTCAATCAGGTTTCGATCGAAGACGCGGCGCCGCCGCGCGAAGTGGCTGACGCCTTTGACGAGGTGCAGCGTGCCGAGCAGGACGAAGACCGCTTCGTCGAAGAATCCAACCAGTACGCCAACCAGAAACTGGGTCAGGCGCGTGGTGAAGGCGCTCAGCTTCGCGAAGAAGCTTCCGCCTACAAGGACCGCGTCGTCAATGAGGCAACCGGTGAAGCCGGCCGCTTCCTCTCGGTCTATGAAGAATATGCCAAGGCGCCCGATGTTACCCGCTCCCGGCTCTATCTCGAAACGCTGGAAAAGGTTCTTGGCGGATCCGACAAGGTTATCATCGGCCAGGATGGCGAAGGCTCCGGCGTTGTGCCGTATCTTCCGCTGCCTGAAGTCCGCAAGAATGCCGGAGGCACAAACTAATGGGTAATCGTCTTCCCTTTATCGTCGGCCTTCTGGCCGTCATCATCTTCCTCGTCTGGTCTTCGCTGTTTGTCGTCAACGAACGCCAGCAGGCTATCGTCGTGCGCTTCGGTGAAATCCAGGATGTGAAAACCGAACCTGGACTTTACTTCAAGCTTCCCTTCGCCTTCATCGATGCCGATACGGTCCAGTATGTCGAAGACCGCGTGCTTCGCTTCGACCTCGAAAACATCCGTGTGCAGGTCTCGGGCGGCAAGTTCTACGAAGTCGACGCCTTCGTGCTTTACAAGATCGCCGATGCGCGGCGGTTCCGGCAAACGGTTTCCGGCGACCAGGTGGCTGCCGAATCCCGGCTCCGCACCCGGCTGAACTCGGCCTTGCGTACCGTTTACGGTCTGCGCGGGTTTGAGGCTGCGCTGTCGGAAGAACGCACCTCGATGATGCGTGAAGTGCGTGACCAGCTTCGTCCTGAAGCCGAATCGCTCGGACTGCGCATTGACGACGTGCGTATCCGCCGGACCGACCTGACGCAGGAAGTCTCGCAGCAGACCTTTGAACGGATGAAGGCCGAGCGTCTTGCGGAAGCCGAACTGATCCGCGCTCGAGGCAACGAGGCAGCACAGCGTATTCGCGCCATCGCCGACCGTCAGGTTGTCGAAATCGTGTCCGAAGCCGCCCGTGATTCCGAAATCATCCGAGGCGAGGGCGATGGTGAACGTAACCGCATCTTCGCCGAAGCGTTTTCGCGCGACCCTGAATTCTTTGAATTCTATCGTTCGATGAATGCCTACAGTCAGGCTCTTGCCGACACCGGCACCACCATGGTGCTGTCGCCGACGTCGGAGTTCTTCCGCTATTTCAACAATGCGGCGGGCGCCAATTCGGCGGCTCCGGCAGCGGCGCCGGCAGCTCCGGCTGCTCCGGCAAACTGAATGAAAGGTGATCGCCAGTGAGCATGTTCTTTCTGGCGGTTGGACTTGTACTTGTAGTGGAGGGGCTGGCCTATGCGCTGGCCCCTTCCTTTATCCGACGCATGGCGGAGGAATTGCCCAAGCTGGCCGATGAATATCTGCGCATTTTCGGCGTCGCCGCACTGGCGATAGGGGTCGGACTGGTCTATCTCGCACGACACCTGTAAGTCGCGCGGCCTTTATGCCGGAACCGTGACTGGACCTGCCGGAATAGTGCCTTATTTTAACGCCAGATGCGTGAAGACAAACGCCGTTCAAGGAGACAGTCCCCGATGAGGAATATTCGTTTTCGCGCCGTCAGAATGGCGTTTGCCGCAGCCATGCTGATGACGGCGCCAAGCGTGATGCCGGCCTATGCGGAGTCCGGTCCCGGACCTGCGTCAGTGGCCGATCTCGCAGAAGGCCTGCTCGATGCGGTGGTCAACATCTCGACTTCGCAGAATGTCGACAGCGGCGGCGCACCGCCCCGGATGCGGGCCCCGGACGGATCGCCGTTCCAAGATTTTTTCGACGAGTTTTTCAAGGATCGTCAGGGCGACGGCCTGCGCAACCGCAAGGTCTCCTCGCTGGGGTCCGGTTTCGTGATCGATGCCGAGGAAGGCATCATCGTCACCAACAACCATGTTATCGACGGCGCTGATGACATCGAGGTGAATTTCGCCGACGGCTCCAAACTCAAGGCCGAACTGGTTGGAGCCGACACCAAGACCGATCTGGCCGTGCTCAAGGTCAAACCGGTCAAGCCGCTGACCGAAGTGCCGCTTGGCGAGTCTGAATCGATGCGCATCGGTGACTGGGTGATGGCCATCGGCAATCCGTTCGGCCTGGGCGGTACGGTCACGGTCGGCATCATCTCGGCACGCGGACGCGATATCAATTCCGGTCCCTATGACAACTTTATCCAGACCGACGCCGCCATCAACCGCGGCAATTCCGGCGGTCCGCTGTTCAACATGAATGGCGAGGTCATCGGCATCAACACCGCGATCATTTCGCCCTCGGGCGGCTCGATAGGCATTGGCTTTGCGGTGCCCACCGAGCTTGCTGTCAACGTCATCAACCAGCTTCGCGAATTTGGCGAAACCCGGCGCGGCTGGCTCGGCGTGCGCATCCAGCCTGTCTCTGACGACATCGCCGAGAGCCTCGGCATGGCTGAAGCCAAGGGTGCACTGGTGGCCGGCGTTATCCGCGGCGGTCCCGTCGACGACGGCACCATCGAAGCCGGCGACGTGATTGTCCGCTTTGATGGCAAGAATGTTGACACGATGCGCGATCTGCCGCGCGTGGTGGCCGAAAGCCCTGTCGGCAAGGCCGTCGACGTGGTCATCATCCGCAAGGGCGAGGAGCAGGTCGTCAAGGTCACACTCGGACGCCTTGAAAACAGCGATGCCGAGGCCGATGCGGGCGAAAACGGCGACGACGCCACCGATCTTCCCCAGGTGCTTCAGACCTCCGAAGTGCTCGGCATGACGATTGCCGAACTTACCGATGAGGGCCGCCAGGAGTTTGCCATTGCTGATGATGTCGAGGGCGTTGTGATCACCGCCGTCGATCCGGATTCAGCGGCCGCCGAAAAGCGGATCGAGCCAGGCGACGTCATTGTCGAGATTGCCCAGGAAACGGTGTTGACGCCAGCCGATGTCGATGAGCGCATCGCCGCGCTGAAGCAGGACGGCCGTCGCAACGCGCTGTTGATGCTGGCGGGACGCACCGGCGAATTGCGCTTTGTTACCGTCCGCATGGACTGATCCGGTCTGGCAAAATGCAATCGGAAGGCGGCTTTCGGGCCGCCTTTTGCATGTCGGTCCGAGCCAGTTTCAGGGACGAGGATCGCCCGCAAACATCTGGTGGAAAGCATGCCGCTTGAATTGCGGATGGGTGTCAGGCATGGCGGGATGATCGAAATCGAGATCGGGGCACGCGCGCATGCCGATGCGGCGCATGACCGCTGTTGAACGGTGATTGTCGGTCACCGCGAAGCTGATGATGCGGTCCAGCGCAAGTTCGTCGAAGGCGGCATCGCGCCAGCGCCGTGCGGCTTCGGTGACAATTCCCTTGCCCCAGAACTGCGGCGCCAGGCGCCAGCCGATCTCGACTGCCCCGTTTTCCGTAACGGGGAGGCCATCGGTAATGTTGAGACCGGTAAAGCCGGCAACCTCACCGGTTTCGACGATTTCCACCGCAGCCCACCCGAAGCCGTGCCGGTCAATCCGTTCGGCCAGGATATCCATCAGCGCATCGGATTCCGCCCGGGTGCGGCGCATCGGGAAGAACGCCATCACCGTGTCGTCGGAATTGATCAGGTGAAACAGGTCGCGATCCCGGTCTTCCCAGTTCCGCAGTATCAGGCGTTTTGTCCGAAGCGGCTTCATGATGTGACGAAATCGGTGCGTCGGTAGCCCTGCAGATACAAAAGCGCGGTCAGATCGCCGTGGTCGATGCGGATGTCGGCCTGTGCCGCCACCGACGGCTTGGCGTGCAGCGCCACGCCAGAGCCGGCAAGCGTGAGCATGCCCAGATCATTGGCGCCGTCGCCGACAGCGATGGCGTCGAAGGGATCGAGACCCAGCCGCCCGGCAATATCTTCAAGCGCATCGACTTTTGCCTGTTTGCCGAGGATCGGTTCGCGCACCAGGCCTGAAAGCACCTCATTGTCGCTTTCCAGAATATTGGCGCGGTCTTCGTCAAAGCCGATCATCGCCGCCACAACAG
>NZ_JBDWHW010000218.1:0-12214 GCF_039975035.1 Hoeflea sp.
TTTCCTCAACTTCACGCAGGCTCAGATTGAACCGCAGGTAAAGCCAAACTGCGTGAGCAACAATCTGTGGCGGAAAACGATGACGCTTGAAACTGATATCTGGTGTCTGCATCGTCGAAATTTACGCCCAACCCAAAACGCCGGCAACTACAATACAGGTTTACGTGACAACGCCCAAACATCGCCTAAATCACCTTGCCAAGCGGGCACCATCCAGACACGACGATACCGATCCAGGAGGCGTTCAAGCGGAAAACGCGAAAGCCCGTTGCGGATTTTGAACGAAGAACTTGTCTACTAGCCTTGCACCATCAAAGCCGGCTTCGCCGGCCTCCTCGATGAAGCGCGGCACCCACTTCTCCAGTATGAATCCCATACCGAGGCCGCCTTCGCCGTAGCTCGCGAACATGGTGCGCCGGGCGATGTCGCCGCCGACCATCAACTGATCCTCGTGGCCCCAGCGTACGAGATCGAGGATGCAGCGCGTGCGCACGTCCTCTGAATAGTATTTCACACGGGTTATGCCGTCAAAGGAGAAGAACGCGCCGGTCTCGGCGACCTTCCGGTGAAGCCAGGGGTCGGGATTGCGATCGAGATGCGCGATGGTCAGGCGGGTGGGGTCTACGCCTTCCTGGCGGACCAGATCGAGCTGTTCGAGCGCCATGGTGCCGAGCTCAGTGTGGGAATGAATCGGTGCGCCGGTCTCCTTGTGGGCATCGAGAACGGCGAGCAGGACCTTGGTTTCGGATCCTGTCATCGTGTTATAGCTGGTGCCGAACTTGACGACGCCGCCCCTGATGTCGGTCCCATCCATTCCCTCGGTGACTTCGGCAACGACATGGTCTGCGAGGGTCTTGCGGCTCTGCGAGGCGATCCACTTCCCGAAGGTCTGGCCCTTTGCAGTAAAGGTTCCTGGCCACATGATGGCCTTGTTGAAGCCAGCCGTCGCGATTACCTGGACCCCAGCGGCATCGGCGATGCGCTTTACGACGCCGACGTCGCGGCCATAGTCGATCGCCGTCGCGTCATAGATCGTCCGACCGCCCGCCTTCGCAAAAAGCTCGAGTTCGGCCTGCGATGCGTCAGGACTGTCGAGCAGCAGGTCGACGTCTCCCTTCTCCTTCCACAGCTGCGGGATGCAGTAGATATGATCGTGGGCATAGGTGACGCCCATGGCGCTCGGGGGGATGTCGCCACTCACTGTTCGAACGAAAGCCATGTCAGCACTCCTATGAAAACGATTTTCACGCCGATTATGCCAATAAAATTGGCCTTGTGTCAGCATCAAAATCCAACACGAAAATAATTGCAATGCTCGCCGTTTTTGCTAGGCTGCCTAAAAAGCGCTAGATCTGCGCATCAAAGCGAGAGGCGTATGGCCAAGATTCGAACCGTGATCGACGATATTGACCCCGATGGTCTCGGGCTGATCTATACGCACGAGCATCTCATCACTCGTCCTCCTGCCGTCCAAAAGGATCGCGACCTGGAGCTTTCGAGCTACGAGTGCTCGCTTCGGGAACTGACGATCTTCAAGGAATGCGGCGGAACCCTGCTGGTAGAGGCGACCACGCTCGATTACGGACGCGACCCGTCCGCGATGGCGCGGATGTCGAAAGAGGCGGGTGTGCCGTTGGTGGCCGTCAGCGGGTTCAACAAGGCGGCCTATTTCCCTCTCTGGGTCGAGACCACGCCGCTGAACGGCATCGTCGACAAGCTTGTAGGCGACGTGCTCGACGGCATGGATGGGGGGGCGCACAGGGCGGGACATTTGAAGTCCGGTGGCTCCTACAATTTCATCCATGCGCTTGAGGAGAAGACGACGCGCGCCGTTGCCCGCGCGCACAAGGAAACCGGCGCCCCGATCTGGTTGCACACGGAGGCCGGCACGATGGGGCTCGAGATGCTCGACATCCTCGAAAGCGAGGGCGTTGATCTCGAAGTCGTGGTCGTTGGTCACAGCGACCGCAACCCCGATCCCTGGTACCACGCAGCGATGGCGGAGCGGGGTGCCACCGTGCAGTTCGACGGCGTGTCGAAGGTGAAGTACCACCCGGACTCGGTGCGGATCGCCTGCATCAAGGCGTTGCTCGAGGCTGGTCATGCCGAGCGGTTGATGATCTCGGGTGACATGGGACGCGCCTCCTACCTGGCTGGCTATGGCGGGGGGCCGGGCTTTGCGTTCATTGCGACCAAGTTCATTCCGCGCATGCTCGCCGAAGGCATCGATCAGGAGGTCATCGACACAATCTTCAAGGCGAACCCGGTTCGCTGGCTTGCCCAGTTCTGATCCCTTTTCCGATTTGCCCAATTGCGAGATCCAATGACCGTCGAAGCCAGATATCTCAGCCGTGATGCTTTTGCCGAACGCATAGCCCGGGTTCCAGCCGTCATCCTGCCGCTCGGCGCCACCGAGCAGCACGGACATCACCTGCCGCTCGGGGTCGACATCATCCTGGCCGAAGCGCTGGCAACGCGCGTAGCAGAAGCTACCGGTGCAACCGTGATGCCGGCGATGCCTTTCGGCTATTCTTGGGTCTGGCGCGATGCGCCGGGCTCGGTGACGGTTGAGTCTCGCACGCTCGAGGACGTGATCGTCCAGGTCGCGGAGAGCCTGGCGCGTCACGGCGTTCGGCACGTGTTCCTGATCAACGGGCACGAGGCCAATGGCGCGACGATGAAGTATGCCTCACGCAGGCTGTGGGACCACGCTGGCGTCAAGGTCTGGCGGCTGTTCTATCCCGATCTCGGCGCCGTGCTGGCCGAGCATTGCGAAAGCCCGACCTGGCATGGCATCGTCCATGCTTGCGAATTCGAAACCTCGCTCATGCTGGCGGTCGCGCCCCATCTGGTCGACATGTCGAAGGCAGTGCGCGAGTATCCGGAGCCGGATCGCGGCTACTTCCAGGGCGGCCGTCCCATGGGCGACCTGAGCAGAAGCGGCGTCTTCGGCGATGCGACGCTAGCCACCGCCGAGAAGGGCGAGGCGATGCTTTCAATCTTCGTGGAGAGCATGTCGCTAGCGCTACGCGAGATTTGCGCGGACGGCTGATGTGATCCATAACGGTCCCATCGCCAAGCCGAGTGCCGGGATCGCCCATGAATGACGTCTTCAGCCGCATCACAAAGATCTATCCGGAGATGAAGAAGGCGGATCGGCGGATCGCCGATCTCATTCTCGCAGACGCCGACTTCTTCCTGCGCGGGTCGATCACCGAAGTTGCGCGGGCGGCAGGAGTCTCCGCTTCCTCGCTCACCCGTTTCAGCCGCCTCCTTGAAGTCGAGGGCTTCCGCGAACTCAAGCTGTCCGTGGCGCAGGCCAAAAGCGCGCAGAGCCCCTACTACCACCAGTCAGTGCAGGCGCTGGGCGAACTCGAGATCGCTGAAGGACGGCTGGAATATCTCTATCTCCAGCAGATCGTCGCCTCGCTCAACTCGACCTTCACACGGCTCGACGCTGAGGCGCTGGTGGATGCCATTCGCGCTATCCGCTCGGCCCGGCGCATCCGCACGTTCGGCGTTGCGGTTTCCGGCCTGATCGCAGCGGAAACCGCAATGCGCTTCATGCGACTCGGGCTGGAAGCTACCTATGTCGCGGATTCGCACTTCATGCGCATCGCTTCGAGCCTGCTCGGCCAAGGTGACGTCGCTATCTGCATCTCCCATACCGGACGTTCACAGGAAGTCCTGGACGCGGCCGACATGGCGCGACGCCAAGGTGCGATCGTGGTCGGACTGACGGCACCACATACGCCGCTGTCGCGGAAGACGGATCTCCTCATCGAGATGTCTGTCTTCGAGGAGATCGACATCTACACTCCGTCGATCTCGCATTTCGCCTACCATTACGTCATCGGCCTGCTGTCCTTCCACATCGGTCAGTCGGCCGAACTCGACCGCGACGGACTATTAACGAAGATCAAGGCGGGTCTGGCGCGGGGGCAAACCGCTGACCTCACCTGATGAAAATATTTGTTAAAAATATTTTGATGTAAATACAGTATCTTAATAGATCAGAAGCGCTGTAGGGAAATCTTTACATTTTTTGGCGTTGTGCTAAAAGTATCGCTGATCGAAGCCGGGTGACGGATTGTCAGTGAGGAACGGGCATCGCCAGCCGGCAAGCAAAAGAGGAATGACAATGAAGTTTTCCGGTATTGGCACCGCGCTTGCGACCTTGCTTCTGGCCTCGACTGCCTACGCGCAGACCGAGGTCGCGCTTCATCCCGGCCTTGGACCTGCCGAAGGCGCAACGATCGTCGATGCCTCCCGCTACGAGGCGCGGCGCGACGGCAAGTACACGATCGGTTTCTCGAACGTGTTCACGGGTAACAGCTGGGTGGTCCAGCTTCTTGAGGAAGCCCAATGGCGAGCCAACCAGTTCCCCGAGATCGAGCGCTACATCGTTACCGACGCCAATTTCGATCCGTCCAAGCAGGTCGCCGACGTTGAGGACATGCTGGCCCAGGGGGTCGACGCGATCGTCATCAACCCGACGTCGCCCGTCGCCATCGTGCCGGTTCTAGAAAGGGCCTATGATGCGGGCGTGGCGGTGATCATCGTGGCTGCCGATGCGGAGACCGACAAGGTGACCGTGCGCATCCTCGCCGATCAGGTAAAATTCGGTCGTGACGGCGGCAAGTTCCTGGCCGAGGCCATGGGCGGCGAGGGCAACGTGATTGCGCTGCGCGGCATCGCCGGCATTTCGGTCGATACCGACCGTTGGGCAGGTGCGGCCGAAGTCTTCGCTCAGCATCCCGGCATCAAGGTTGTCGGCGAGGTCTATGCGCAGTGGGCCTACGACCAGGGTCGTCAGGCCTGCGAAAGCCTTGCGCTGGCCCATCCGCAGATAGACGGCGTGTGGTCGTCGGGCGGCGCCATGACGCAGGCTTGCGTCGAGGTCTTCAATGAACTCGGGCGCGATCTCGTGCCTATGACGGGCGAGGCCAACAACGGCTTCTTCGGCGCCTGGAAGGAGAACCAGGCTGCAGGCTTCGATTCCATCGCGCCGCAGAACCCGACCTGGATGGTAGCCGAAGGCGTGGCCGCAGCGGTCGCGGTCCTCAACGGGCAGGAAGTCTACAACGAGTATCAGGTGGTCGCGGAGCCATACACCTCGGTTGATCTTGACGCGCTGTACCGTCCCGACCTGAACGACTCCTACTGGGTTGGATCGATTCTGCCGGATGGCAAGCTCAAGGAGTTGTATGGCAACTGATCGTATCGCACGACACAACGCCCGCTGGTCACTAGACTGGCGGACACTGTGTCATCCGCCGCGTCAGATGGCCGCGGCATGGCTGCACGAACGGATCTGATGGCGGCTCAATCACCCCTTATCGCAGTCGATGATCTGAGCAAGTCGTTCGGCGCCGTGCGAGCGCTGAAGTCTATGCGGCTCGTCGGGTGTGCCGGAAAGGTTCATGCCGTGATGGGCGAGAACGGCGCCGGAAAGTCGACGCTGATGAAGCTTCTGTCCGGTGTCCTCCGGCCGGATGAAGGCACTATCTGGCTGAGCGGCGAGCCGGTTTCCTTCCACCATCCGCGCGACGCCCAGCACGCCGGCATCTCCACGATCTTCCAGGAATTCTCGCTGCTGCCGAACCTGTCCGTGGTAGAGAACCTTTTCCTGGGGCGCGAGGTCGAGAAGGGCAGGGCGCTGTCTGCGCACGAGATGTACCAGCGCACGAAGCAGGCGCTTGCTGCGCTCGATCTCAGAATCGATCCAGATCGCCGCGTTGGCTCGCTCAGCGTCGGCCAGCAGCAGATGGTCGAGATCGCCAAGGGGGTGCTCGCCGACGCGTCCGTCTTCATATTCGACGAGCCGACGGCTGCTCTGGCCTCGAACGAGGTCGAGACGCTGTTTGCTTTGATCCGGCGGCTGTCGGCGCAGGGCAAGTGCATCTTCTACGTCTCGCATCGACTGAGCGAAGTCTTCGCGATCTGCGACGACGTCACCATAATGAAGGACGGCGCCTTCATCCGTTGCGTACCCACGACCGAGACGACCGCGGACGAGGTCATCCAGGGTATGGTGGGCCGACCGATCGAGGAATTGTTCGAACCGCGCGCCGAGGCGCTCGGTCCTGTACTGCTCCGCGCGGATGCGCTGGTCGGCGACAATACAACGGTGCTGCTTTCGCTGCAGATATGCGAAGGCGAGATCGTGGGCATCGCCGGCCTCGAGGGGCAGGGCCAGCAGCAACTGATGCGCCTTCTCGCCGGGTTCGATCCCGCCCGGTCGGGCGCGCTAGAGCTTTCCGGTGCTTCGATCTCCGGGTGCTCGGCGCGGCAGCGACTGGCTGCCGGGATAGGATTCGTGCCCGAAAGCCGCAAGGATGACGGTCTGTTCCTATCGCTCGACATCGGCGCGAACATGACGACGGCCGCAATCGCGCGCCGGCTGCTCCTGTCCTGGGTGCCGCGCTTCGACGCGCGGGTCATGGACGTGATGCAGCGCCTCGCGGTCAAGGCTCCAGATGCAAGCACACCCGTGATCGACCTGTCGGGCGGGAACCAGCAGAAGGTCGTGCTTGGCCGGTGGCTGCTGGCGGGCGCAAAGGTGCTGCTGTGCGAGGAGCCAACGCGCGGCGTCGATGTCGGTGCAAAGCGGGAGATCTATCGCCAGCTGCGCGAGTTCACCCGCGAGGGCCGCGGCATCCTCGTGACCTCGCGCGAACTGCCCGAGTTGATCGGCCTGTGCGACCGGCTGCTTGTTATCCGCAACGGCGAGATCGTCGCGGAGATGGATGCGCGGGACGCAACCGAGGATGCGCTCCTTCGCGCGGCCCTCCCGGCCGTGGAAAGTGAGGCGGTTTGAGCGTGCAGTCACAGACCCGGCACCGGGGCATTGTCGCCCGCCTCCGGGAAGATGCGTTCTGGTTCCGCCAGCGCGGGGCAGCACTCTCGTACGCAATCCTCTCTGCGATGCTGGTTATTCTGGCGGTCGTCGTGCCGCAGACCTTCTATTCCGCAACCAACCTTTCTAACCTCGCTGGCCAGCTCGCGCCGCTCTTCCTGGTCTCGCTCGGGCAGACCTTTGTGCTGCTGGGTGCCGGCTTCGATCTCTCGGTCGGAGCGGTGATCTCGCTTTCTTCTGCGATCCTGACGCTCGACCTAGCCGATCCGTTGAAGATCCAGCTCGCATTCGCGGCAGCGGGCCTTGTTGGACTCGTAAATGGCTTGGGCTGCGTCTACCTGCGCGTACACCCGATCATCATGACGCTGGCGACCAGCTCCATCGTGCAGGGTATCGCGCTGCTGCTACTGCCGACGCCGGGCGGGATGGCGCCGCGGATCCTCGTTCGCATGGCATCCGGCACCTTCCTCGGCCTGCCGGTCGGCTTCTACTGGATCATGGCCGCGACGGTGGCGGCGATATGGCTCGTGCACCGCACCGTCTATGGCGTGCGGCTCTACGCGACGGGCCAGAATCCGCAAGCAGCCTGGATGAGCGGCATCCGTGCGCCGCGCATCCAGGTGTCCACCTATGTCATATCCGCGCTGATGGCAGCGCTTGCCGGCGCCTATCTGACAGGGCGGCTGGCATCGGGCGATCCCAATGTCGGTAGCGCGCTCGGACTGGACAGCGTGCTAGGAGCCGCGCTCGGCGGAACGCTGCTGTCTGGCGGCGTTGGTGGGCCGATTGGGACTGTCGCCGGAGTGCTGATCATCGGCATTCTCAACAACGGTCTCAATCTCGCAGGCATATCACCCTACTACCAGTTCATCGTGAAGGGCTCGATGCTCGTGCTGGCCGTCAGCCTTTTCAGGAGAAAGGAGGCGGGACTGTGAACCGATTTCTGCTCTCGCTTCCGCCGGCCTTCTGGGGGTTGATCGCCGTCTGCGTCTTCGCGGCCTTCACCCAGCCCCAGTTCCTGTCGCTGCCGTTTCTCATGATCCTGCTGCGCCAAGCAGCGCCGCTCGGCATCGTGGCGCTGGGGCAGACGTTTGTGGTGGCAAACCGGTCGCTTGATCTGTCGGTTGGCGCCACCATCGCCTTCGTTAATCTCATCGTCGCGCACGCGATGTGGAACGGCTATCCGCCAGCCTTCGTCATCGCGGTCGCGCTAGGCGCGGGGCTCGTGATCGGCCTCGCCAACGGGCTGCTGGTCACCCTGCTGCGCGCATCCGCTGTCGTCGTGACGCTGGGGACGGCGGCCATCATCACCGGCATCGGCTTTCTCTATTCCGGTGGCGCACCGGGCAGTTCGATGACTGAACTCGTCAAATGGCTCGGCCGCGGGCGCATCGGTGTGGTGCCGGTCTCGGGCCTGGTGTGGCTTGGCTTCGGCGTTCTCGCCTGGATCCTGTTGCGCCGTCTCACGCTCGGCCGCTACATCTTCGCGGCTGGCGACAACCCGTCTGCCGCCACCTATTCTGGCATTCCAGTCAACCGCACACTGCTGCTCTCCCATGTACTGAGCGGATTGTTCGCGGCCAGCGGAGGGCTGATCCTTTCCGGCCTCGTCGGCGTTGGTTCGCTGAACCTCGGCGCTGACTACGTGCTGACCTCAATCGCCGCCGTCATTCTCGGCGGCGCTGTGTTCGGCGGTGGGGCGGGAAGTGCGATCGGTACAATACTCGGTACCGCGCTTCTGGTGATGGTTCTCAACCTGCTCACTGTTTTCGGCGTCGACCAGCCCGGCAAGCTCATCGTGCAGGGCCTGGTGATCGCAGTCGCCGCCATCATCTACCAACAGGGCCGCCGCAGTGTCTGATACCCTGACACTTGGCATTGACTTCGGCACCTCGGCGGTCAAGGTAGTTGCTCTTGCCTCCGATGGCGCTGTCGTGGCGCATGCAACGTCTTCCTACGAAACCTATAAACCTGCCGCTGATCGCGCCGAGCAGGTACCAGGAGATTGGTGGGAAGCCCTGTGCCAGTCAACACGGCGGGTGATGGCAGCCTTGAGAGGTGCACGTATCGTTGCAGCCGGTCTCTCGGGCCAGTTAAACGGTATAGTCCTCGTCGACGCTGAGGATCACGTTCTTGAGCGCAGCCTCATCTGGCTCGATCAGCGCTCGACCCAAGAGGTACTGGAGCTTGAACAGTTTCACCGGCACGCACTTTCAGTGACCGCCTCTCCGATATCTCCTATTTCAGTCTTGTCAAAGTTACGTTGGCTGAAACGCCACCGGCCAGAGCTTCTTAATCGCACCCGACATGTCTTTCAGGTCAAGGACTACATTTTCTGGCTCTTGACCGGAGTACGTGCGACCGATGCCAATGAGGCCTCGGCTACATCGCTCATGGACCTGACGACGCGGAGGTGGGATGAGGCACTTGTTAGCCTTGCTGGCGTTACCGTTCAGCAACTCTCTCCGATTGAAGCCTCAGCCGGCATAGCGGGCAGGATTTCTCCAGTTGCAGCCCGTCAGACTGGATTGCCCATCGGACTCGGCGTCGCACCAGGAGCCGGAGACACAGGTGCATTGGCAGTCGGATGTGGTGCGTTCGCGAAGGGTACTGCTGCCGTCACGCTTGGCACAGCTGGCCACGTGGTGGCCGCCACTCAGAACCGACCTCCGGGTGTCGTTGGAGGTCTCTGGCGTATGTCGCACGTTACATCAGACCGCGAGCTGTGGCTCGGGCTCATTCCTGCTGGTGGGCTCTCTGTGGCCTGGTTGCGCGGAATCGCCGAAGGCTTCACCGGCCACGCCCCAAGTTTCGCAGATATTGAAAGGCTTGTTGAAAGCGTCCCTCCTGGAGCATCCGGAGCGTTTTTCCTGCCCTTCCTGGAGGGAGCCGGGACTCCATGGAACGATCCTTCACGCGCGGCGGTCTTTGGCGGATTGAATGTCAAGCATGGAGCCGGACATCTTGTTCGCGCAGTCTATGAGGGGGTCGCATTTAACATCCGGGCTGCACTCGAGCGGTTCGAACGGGAAGGCGTCGAACTAGAGCGTATCCACCTAGCCGAAGGCGGAGCACAGTCCGTGGCTTGGTGCCAGATCATCGCCGATGCTCTTGACCGCGAGATCCACGTTGTCGCCGAGCGAGACACATCGGCGATCGGAGCAGCCATTCTAGCGCGCTGTGCGGTGAGTGGAGAGGACTTGGAACTCCTTATCGCGAACTCAGTGCAGATTGCGCGCACTCATAAGCCGGACCCCCGAGCACAGGCCACGATGCAGTTGTCCCTGGCACGCTTCGCCGACCACACTGGATGGTCCCGATGACGGGGCCGCTTTTCCTCGGTCTCGATGCTGGAACTTCGCAGACCAAGGCGGCACTTTTCGACTTGGAAGGGCGCGAATTGGCCGTAGCCGAAGTGCCCACGATGATCAGCCGACCACGTCCCGGATGGAGCGAGATCGATCCGCAGATCGCCTGCGAAGCGGCTATTGAGGTTCTGCGGCGCGTTGTTCGAGATAGCGGGGTCGATGCTCGCTCAATTGCAGGGTTAGGTATTTCTGCGGCCATGGTTGGAGCTTGGGTGCTCGATGCTTCAGGCCGGCCGATGCGCGCGGGAATAAGCTGGGAGGATAGCCGGGCTCAGACGCTCATCGATAAATACACGTCCGGCGTTCCTGACTTCATGAGCCGCATCTTCTTCTCCTCCGGATCTGTCATGCAGCAGGGGTGCACGCTGCCTATCATGGCATGGCTCGCCGAAAACGAGCCTGATGTGCTGGCGGCGGCATCTCATGTGGTTTCGTTGAAGGACTATCTCCGCTTCCACTTCACCGGTATAATCGGAACGGACCGAAGCGAGGCTGCAGTCCTACCCGGATCTGCTGCTGCCCGTGATAGGTCCGACGCGATGATCTCGCTGTTTCGGCTCGGAGCGTACCGGCATCTGTTTCCGGAGGTGCTCGAAAGCGAGAGTTTAGGAGGGGCTCTCACGTCCCCGATAGCGTCAGAGATTGGTGTGGCGGCTGGCCTTCCAGTTGCCGTAGGCGCTGGGGACGTCGCAGCAACGGTGCTGGGGACGGGATCGTTTGAGCCCGGAACTGCCATCGCCGTGCTCGGCACCGCATGCATGGTAGGCGTGGTATACGATCGTCCCGTCTTCGAGCCGCCTAATGTCGGGCTTCTGTTCACCCTGCCTGCACACCGCTGGTATCGAGCCATGATCAACGTTGCTGGGACAGTCAATCTCGACTGGGCATTCAGCGCTTTGGCGCCAGACCTGCTGTCGCTTCCCGACCGTTTCGCAGCGCTTGATTCGATGCTCGATGCCACACCGTCAGGCGCCAAAGGGCTGACCTATCTGCCATACCTTTCCGAAAGCGGGATCATAGCGCCGGTTGTCGATCCTGCGGCGCGCGCCCAATTTAGTGGCTTGTCGCCCATACACGACCGTGCATGCATGTTCCGTGCGGTCATCGAGGGAGTTGCGTTCGCGATGGCTGACCTTCTCGACGCGCTCTGCTTCGAAGGTCGTAAACTCACCCTCGTAGGGGGGGGGGCACGAAACGATCGCTGGGCACAGATGATAGCTGATGTCACCGGTCTCACGGTCCGCATCCCGGAAGGAACCCAGTTTGGCGCCCGGGGTGCCGCATGGCTTGCCGCCGCCGCTACCGGGCACCTGCCCAATCTCACGAAGCCGATGGATCATCATACGAGGATCCGCGCATACCAACCGTCCAAACCCGGAGAATGCTCTATAGACTTCGTCGAGGCACGGGCATCGTTCCAGAACGCGAAGTTGCGTCTGATCGGCGCGCAATCAAGTTCTTAAAGCGTGTAGCAGCTTTTCGGTAGCGTCGTGTCACCATGCTGCACTTGTCGGATCTGTTGATTTCCACCGAGAACTGACCCGGTAGCCCAGGATATTTCCATCGAGAATTGACCCATGTTTGAACCTTGCCCTCGTGTTTTCAACGAGGGCTACGGAGTGATCGACATGGCATTATTGAGCGTGATCCGACGCTGGCATTTTCGACAGAAACTATCGATCCGGGAGATTGCAAGGCGCACGGGCCTTTCCCGGAACACCATCCGCAAATATCTGCGCGATGACAGCGTGGAACCGAAGTTCAAGCTTCCTTCTCGACCAAGCAAGCTTGACCCATTTGCCGACCGATTATCAGCTTGGCTGAAGACGGAAGACAACAAACCTCGCAAACAAAAGCGAACCCTCAAGCAGCTGCACGCCGATCTGTTGAACCTCGGTTATGAGGGGTCCTACAACCGAGTGGCAGCCTTCGCCCGGGATTGGAGGGTTGAACGGCAAAAGGCTTTGCAGATAACGGGAGGCGGGAC
>NZ_JBDWHW010000219.1:0-5271 GCF_039975035.1 Hoeflea sp.
GGTCGTCATTGGCAGGCAGAACCGGCGGCTGGAAGTTCGATGGCACTCGCCCCGACAACAGCCCCGCTCCCTTGAGTTCGTCCATGCCCGGCAGGTCGCGCAGGTCCTCAAGACCGAAATGATCGAGAAACGCAGGCGTGGTCCCATAGGTCACCGGCCGGCCCGGAGACCGGCGGCGGCCGCGCATCCGCACCCAGCCGGTTTCCATGAGCACATCCAGCGTACCCTTGGAGGTCGCGACACCGCGAACGTCCTCGATTTCTGCGCGGGTCACCGGCTGGTGGTAGGCAATGGTCGACAACACCTCGAGTCCGGCGCGCGACAGCTTCCTGATCTCGGTTTCTTCCTGACGGATCAGGAATCCGAGATCGGCGGCAGTCCGGAACGCCCAGGCATCGCCAACGCGGACCAGATTGACGCCCCTGTGCGCATAACTCGCGGCCAAACGCTGTATCACCACGCCAACCGGCACGCCCTTGGGCAGCTTGCCGGCGATCAGGTTCTCGGCAACCGGTGTGCTTGACGCAAAGATCAGCGCTTCCGCGATACGTTCGGCTTCATCCAGCGCGCGCTCCCTGAGCGCATCAAGCGCATCGCCGGACATCTCGTCATCCTCCGCCTGGTCAGCCTGGCCGCCATAGGCAACCGCCGCTCCGTGACCGGGATTCATGGTCATGGTTTGCTCCCTGCGTTCGCGGCGGCTTGTTGCGGGCGCCGCATGAAGATAGGTTGGAAAGCGCCGTCCTGACGGATTTCAAGCCGCCCTTCCCGCACCATTTCCAGACTTGCCGCGAACGAACTGGCGATCGCGGTCACACGCTCCTCGGGATCCGAAAGATAACGGATCAGGTATTGATCGAGCGCCATCCAGTCCTTGAGCTCGCCGATCAGGCGAACCAGAATCACGCGCGCATCGGCCAGCGACCACACTCGCCGTCGGGCGATGGTGACCTGGGTGACGGTCTGGCGTTGTTTCTGTGCCGCATAGGCGGTCAGCAAATCATACAGCGTTGCATCAAAACTGGCGGTCTTGTCGATCACCATCGATTCGGGTTCACCGCGTGCAAACACATCACGCCCCAGCCGGTTGCGATTGACCAGCCGAGTGGCGGCTTCACGCATGGCCTCAAGCCGCTTGAGCCGGAACGCCAGCTGCGCCGCCATCTCCTCGCCGCTGGGCTCATCGCCTTTTGGACTGTGCGGGATCAGCAAGCGGGACTTGAGATAGGCAAGCCACGCCGCCATGACCAGATAATCCGCTGCCAGCTCGAGCCGCAACTGGCGGGCTTTTTCGACAAACAGCAGATATTGCTCGGCCAGCGCCAGTACCGAGATCTTGGCCAGATCCACCCGCTGGGTCCGCGCCAGATGCAACAGCAGGTCCAGTGGACCTTCAAATCCCTCGACATCAATCACCAGCGACGGATCGCCGGTGGCCCGGTCGGTCTTGGGATCCTCCCACATCACATCCATGGGCGTCTTGCCCACGGGAGTTATGTCAGGTCCGCCACCGGTTTGCCGGTTGCCGTTGGTCACGCTTGCCGCCTTTCATTCTCAAGAGGCCGCCATCAGCCCCTCGAATTCTTCCCGCAACGAAGCCTCGTCGCTGGTGTCGGGCTCCTGGAACGCCGCCATCACGGCGCCAGCGCGCCGCAACCCGTCTCCCGACAGCACAGGCGAGACCGAGGCCACCGCCTCCATTTCCGTCCTGTTGCCATTGCAGTGCAAAGTGACATCGCATCCCGCGGCGAAAATTGCACCTGCCCTGGCCGCGAAATCCCCAGAAAGCGCATTCATCGACACGTCATCTGACATCAACAGGCCATCAAAGCCGATTTCAGAGCGAATAATCTCGTCCACCACCCGCCGCGAGGTGGTGGCGGGCTGAACCGGATCAATGTCAGTGTAGACAACATGCGCCGACATCGCCATGGCCTCATCGCGAAGCGCCCGGAAAGGCGCGAAATCCCGGGCCGACAATTCGGCTCGTGGCGCATCGACTCGAGGCAATTCGAAATGCGTGTCGGCGCCGGCACGGCCATGACCGGGAATGTGCTTGATCACCGGCAGCATGCCGCCGGCCTTCAGCCCTTCCGCCGCAGCGCGCCCCATGGCGGCCACCATATCGGGCGATATTCCATAGGCCCGGCTGCCGATCACCTCGTGTCCGCCGGGCGCGGGAACATCGAGCACAGGCAGGCAGTCGACCGTGATCCCCAGCGGATAAAGATCAAAGGCATGAAGACGCGACATGATCCAGGCGGCGCGCAATCCTGCTTCGGGATTGGCCAGATAAAGCGCGCCAAGATCCGCACCTGACGGATATTGCGGCACCAATGGCGGCTTGAAGCGCTGGACCCGTCCGCCCTCCTGGTCGATCAGCACCGGCGCATCCACAGACCCGATACAGTCGCGAAGACTGGCGGTCAATTCCGCCACCTGGCTCAAGCTGACGATATTGCGTCCGAACAGGATGAACCCCCAGGGCTTGTTTTCCTTGAAAAACGCTACCTCATCGGGTCCCAGTTCCGGTCCCGCACATCCGAAAATAACTGCTTTTGATTCGCTCATACGCTGATGGTAGTCGATCGGCCCGCGTTTGACAGGCTCCGGAGTTGCATCGGTCCTTCAAACATTCAAGCCGCACCTGATGGCGCGGCTTGCTTGGTGAGCGATCTTGTGATGCCGGAATACTTAGCGCGACACGAAGCAGCTTCCGCCAGCCGCCTTGTAGCGGGCGCACAAGGCATTGGCCTGATCACGGGATCCGGCGGGGACCCTGACCCGGTGGAAGACACCCTTGCCCGGAATATCGGCACGCTGGATATCCACGCCGAGGCCACCAATGACCGAGTTGTAGCGAGTGGACAGCGTTCGCCAGGATGCCTGCGCACCCTCTTCGCTCGGTTGCGAGGCGATTTGCACATAGTAACCGCCCGGATTGGCAGCGGGTACTGCGGCTGCGGGCGCCGAGGCAACCTCCACCGGCTGAGCCGGTGCGGAAGGCGGTGTTGTCTGGCCGGTGGCGACGCTGCCGCCCTGGGTCACGGTTCCGACCACGGTGACCGGCTGGTCCGCCGGGCGGCTTTGTGGAACCGGCGCGCGGACAGGTTGCGTCTTGACCACCCGGACCGGAGCTATCGATTGTTCCGCGGAAGCTGTGTCCGCCTCCGACGAGGTGTCCGTCGCCGGCGCGGGGTCTATGGCCGCAGCCGCTGCGGAGGCTTGCTCGACCGGTTCTGCGGCCGACTCCGGTTCACCCGGCGTGGCAGTTTGGGTTGCCACGGTCTCTGCAGGCGCCGCTACCGGCTGCTCCGCTGCAGTCGGGGTCTCGAGCGCTGGCTCCGGTTCTTCGCGAGCCACGATCGAGCCATCCGGCTTGACGATCATGGTGCGCACCCGCCGCGGCGACACCACCGGTGTGGCTGTGGCGTCGGTGCCCGCATCCGCGTCAGGACCACTGGCCGCCAGACGCTCCTCGGATTTGACCGCCATGTCGCCACGTCCTTCCAGCGGAAGGACCTCCGGATCGAGAGTGCGTTGCACGACATCCACCGGCTCTTCCGCCGAATTGACCAGCGCCGGCTGTCCCGGGGACGTCGCAGTGCCGCCGGCAACCCGGTCGTAAACCGCCTTGTCCTGGTTGGGAACCGTCACACCGCCGGGATTTTCGGGCAAAACCTTCACCGGTTCCTTGTCCGCCCGGATAATGCGCGGGCCGCCATCCTCATTGGTGTCGTCACCAGACAACATGGTCCAACCCAGAACCCCGCCTACTGCGAGAACAGCAAAGCCAAGGACGGCCAAAGCCAGAAAAGGTCCGCGCGAGCCGGTTTCCTCTTCCGCGGGTTCGTCGACAAAAACTTCCCCGTCATGGTTTCCATCCGCCGGTCCATCAGAGTGCACATCAGCACTCTGATAAGGGTGATCGGGCAACCCGACGCCGAGTTCTCGTTCCAAGGCTATGTAATCATCGGAAACTTCATAGCTGCGCGAGGCCGATGCCCCACGGCTCCAATCCTCGGTTGCCGCATATGTCGTGCCAGTCGCAACTTCGCTGCCCGAATCGGAATCATCGATGATGTCGGCGAATTCCCTTTCAATATCGGTGTCGTAATCTGGATCCACCGGCTGTGGCTCGTCCTGTGCGATTTCGGGCACGTCAATATCAGCAACCATCTCGACAGCTGTATCGGGCTCGGTGATCAGCTGCGCATCGAAATAATAGTCGCCCTCGCCAGATGGTTGAGCGGATTGATCTTCGGATTCAGACGTTTCAAACCCGCTGAGCCAATCGTCCTGCTGCGGCTCAAAATTTGCCTCCTCAGGCAGGTCGGCGCCGATCGGATGTTCCGGTCCGGCGTCGGATTCGCCAATTTGACCGTCAACTGCGGGAACCAGCCCCAGGAATGCCTCAGCCATCTCGTCGTGCTCGACCGCCACACTCTCCGGCTGTTCTGTTGCGTACCAATCGGCAGGCGTTTCACTCTCTTCCAGTTCGGTTTTGGAGGCAGATGTTTCCATGGGCCCTGCCCCAGCCACATCGAATTCCGCGGCAGTTTCCGAAAGCGCCTGATCAAGATCAAAATCGAGATCGAAATCAAGATTATCAGTATCTTCGGGTTTCGTCCCGGCTCGGCCATCCGTCTGATCGGGCAAGCCGAACATATCCTCGAGTTCTTCATCAAGTTCCTCGGTGATGGCGTCCTCAATGTTGTCCACGGACCAGCTTTCGGCCGTTTCGACCGGTGCTTCAGCACCAGCGGTCAAAGCCTCATCATCGGCCAGGTCGGCAAGCAACTCTTCGGCCGCCACGTCGAAAGCCGATTGATCTCCATCGGTGACAACATCATCCCATTCGCCCTGGTCCGCATCGTCGTGAAATCCGGTCTGACTGACGCTTTGAAAGCCCTCTCGCCCCTGGGCATCCGGTGCGCCGGAATGATCCATCGACATGCCTTGCTCAAAGGCATCGAGTTCAGTGGAAAGGAAGTCCTCGAACCCCTGTGCGGCATCAGCGGGATCATCGACCGGCAACGGCTTTCCGAACGGAAACACGGGCTGCGCGACATGCGGCTCGCTCATGTCCGCAGCAGGCACGGCATCCGGCAGGTCATCAAAACCCTCCGGATTGCCCGCAAGGTCGGCTTCGCGATCATCGAAAGCTTCGGGCGTCTCGGAAACCATATCATCAGTCCGCATCATTTCCGGTGCAGGATCTGAGGGTGACTGCGAGATTGAGTGTGGATTTGCAGGCAGGTCGAAACGGAT
>NZ_JBDWHW010000220.1:0-21116 GCF_039975035.1 Hoeflea sp.
GTTCCGGCGGCGCTGATGTCAGACCAGTTCGGCGAGCGAGGCCGGGTCGAACGATTTGAGCTTTTCGGTGTCTCCGGTCTTGATTCTGGTCACCCAGTGCGGGTCGCCCAGGATGGCGCGACCGATGGCGATCAGGTCGAATTCCTCGGCCTCCATGCGCCGCACCAGTCCGTCCAGGTTGACCGGAGAGGATGACTGGCCGCCGAAAGCCGCCAGGAATTCGCCCGACAGGCCGACGGAGCCGACCGAAATGGTTGTGGCGCCCGTCAGCTTTTTGGCCCAGCCGGCAAAGTTGAGGCCTTCTGCGCCGTCAATTTCCGGGAATTCCGGTTCCCAGAACCGCCGCTGCGAGCAATGGAAAATGTCAACACCGGCCTCCTTCAGCGGCAGCAACCAGTCGGCCATCTCGTCCGGCGTGGTGGCGAGTCTGGCCTTGTAGTCCTGCTGCTTCCACTGGCTTAGGCGAAGGATCAGCGGCAGATCGGGGCCGAGTGCTGCCCGCGTGGCGGCCACCACTTCGGCGGCGAAACGGGCGCGTTGCTTGAGCGTCGCGCCGCCATAACGGTCGGTGCGCTGGTTGCTGCCCTCCCAGAAGAACTGGTCGATCAGATAGCCATGGGCGCCATGCAGTTCGACCACATCGAAGCCGAGGCGCTTTGCATCGGCGGCGGCGCTGGCGAAGGCCGAAATCGTGTCGGCGATGTCTTCCTCGGTCATGGCAACGCCATTGGGATCGCCGGGACCGTTCAGGCCGGAGGGGCTTTCGACCGGGGCTTCCGGCGTCCATCCGCTCATGCCGCGTGTCGCGCCGGTATGCCAGATCTGCGGTCCCATCTTGCCGCCGGCACCATGCACCGCCTCAATCACATTGGCCCAGCCGGCCAGTGGCTGGTCGCCGTGAAAGAACGGAATGCCGGCCTCGTTGCGCGAAGCCGGCCTGTCGATCACCGTGCCTTCGGACAGGATCAGCCCGACATCGCTCTCGGCGCGGCGGCGGTAATAATCGGCGACATTGGAGCCGGGAATTCCGCCGGGCGAAAAATTCCTGGTCATCGGCGCCATGACGATGCGATTCTTCAGGTTCAGGGATTTCAGCTCGAACGGCTGGAACAGGCTGTCGGTATTGGGGGATGCTGGCATGATCAGGTAAGTCCTTTTCTTGAGAGCCTCTCAGGTATATAGTTTATACCTACGATCAAGACCGCACTTTGAATTGACTAGGTATATTTGAGGAAACCACGATGGATGCGAAAACCTGCCAGAGCTTTTCGGCCACCTGTCCCAGCCGCGAGCTGTTCGATCAGATTGCCGGCAAATGGTCGATGATGGTGCTGACGGTTCTTGATGCCGGGCCGATGCGCTTCAACGCCATCAAGCGGCATCTTGAAGGCATCACCCAGAAAGCGCTGACCGAGTGTCTCAGACGGCTTGAACGCAACGGTCTGGTCGAGCGGCGGGTGCTGCCGACCTCGCCGGTGGGAGTCGAATATGAAATCACCCCGCTTGGACGGACGCTGCAGCCGCCATTCAAGGCGCTCTATGCCTGGACCATGGAGCAGATGCCCGAGGTCGAGGCAGCGCGCCGGGTCTTCGACGCGCGTGACCGCTAAGGCTCGCCCCCACCTTCCGGGCTCATCCACCCTTGCCAGCCGGTGCTTTTCCGGCCATCTGACGGCGTCTACGCAAAAGCACTGCCCGCGAAAGGACGACCATGATCCCCTGGGAACGGCTCGACGCCGCCACGCTTGAAGATGGCGTTGCGCTCAAACTGATGCGCCGCGGCGCCGAATTCTCGATAATGCTCGGCTCCAACGAACTGATGAACAGCCGCTTGAGCGGGTCGGAGGAGGCGCTGGCCGGTCTGTCCGTGGAAAGGCTCGAGGGCAGGGGGCAGCCCCGCATGCTGATCGGCGGTCTCGGCATGGGATTTACTCTGCGCGCCGCGCTCAGATCCCTGAAGGACGATGCCCGCATCACCGTTGCCGAACTGGTGCCGCAGGTCATCGAATGGGCGAAAGGTCCGATGGCCTTGGTGTTTGACAACTGTCTCGATGATCCCCGCGTCAGCCTGCATGAAGCGGATGTCGGCGAACTGATCCGCGGTGCTGCAGGCACTTGGGACGCCATCCTGCTCGATGTCGACAACGGTCCGGAAGGGCTCACCCGCCAAGGCAATGATGCACTCTATTCGGCGCAGGGGCTTGCCGCTGCATTTCGCGCACTGGCTCCCGGCGGCGTCTTTTCGGTCTGGTCCTCTGCGCCCGATCCCGCCTTCACCCGGCGGCTGAAACAGGCAGGTTTTGCGGTCACTGAGGTGCCGACCCGCGCCCGCACCAGCAAACGTGGTGCAACCCACATGATCTGCTGGCGATCAGGCCTGCCTGAACTGCCGCAGCTTCGCTGTCGCCTCGCGCAGATCGGAGCCGCTGGTCTCGCAATCCTGCCATGGCTCGGCTAACATGTGGCCGCGCACAGGACTTTTCGGAGCAATTCATGCGTTCATTTGACCAGATTTTTGCTATTGCAGCGGACCGCAAGGGCGGCGCCGAAGCGCTCAACGCCATGTTGTCACCACCGAAACCGGCCAGTGAGCTGGCAACCATTGCGGACGACCGCTGGCTTGCGGCGATGACCCGGTGTGTGTTTCAGGCGGGGTTCAACTGGAAAGTTGTCGAAAGCATGTGGCCGGGCTTCGAGACGGCGTTTGACGGCTTCGACATCGGCAGATGCGCCATGCTCAGCGACGAGGATTTCGAAAGACTGGTGTCGGACAAACGGATCATCCGCAACGGCGCCAAGATTAAATCTGTGCAGGAAAATGCGGCGTTTGTTCAGGCCCTTGCTGCGGAATACGGAAGTGCCGGCAAAGCGGTCGCAAGCTGGCCGTCAACCGATTTCATCGGCCTTCTTGAACTCTTCAGGAAACGCGGCAGCCGGCTTGGCGGCGCCACCGCACAATATTGCCTAAGGTCGATGGGCAAGGACAGTTTCATCCTGTCGCAAAGCGTCAATGATCGGTTGATTGCCGAGGGTGTCATCGACAAGCCGGCAACGTCCAGAAAGGCGATGTCCGATGTGCAGGCCGCCTTCAACGTCTGGATGGAGCAATCGGGCCGCTCGCTGACCGAAATCAGCCGCGTGCTGGCGATGAGTCTTTAATGCAGATCGCGCTCGAACGGGCTCGTTTGAACGATACCCCACGGGCATGAGGTCAAACGGATTTGGCGCCGCGCCAGGCGCCCCGGGTTTGAAGGCAAGCGCCGCTGCAAGGGCCCGTCATGTTTGCCGGATTGATGGCATCTTCGGTCCGGCTTGATGCTGCCCGGCCCCGATTTCCTGCCGTGGAGCGTTCAGGCGCGTCAATCAGCCTCATCTGCTCATAATCCCGGATGTTGCCGATCTCGCCCTGGTCCGCCGCCGGGCTTTGTGATCTATGCCAGAGGTGGGCCATTGATATGTCTAGCTAAAATCGTGTTCAAAGCCGATTTCAGGGCACGGTTCCGGCCCGTTGCATGGCCTGCAAGGCGGTGCGGACAAGCTCCGCAGCGGCAAGACGCCGCCTCTTGCGGTGTCACTGGCATGGCAGCATACAATGACGTCCTAGTGCAATGATGGAGTGAAGCCATGTCTGTCGAGCCTGGCCACCCGTATGTCTCGTCGGCTCTTGAGCGCTTGCGGCACCCGGATCTCGAAATGCTGTCGCCGGCCTATTTCGGCATGGTCATGGCGACCGGCATCGTCTCGCTCGCGACCATCTGGATCGGCCTGCCGGTGGTGGCGTGGGGGCTGTTTGCGATTGCCCTGGCGGCCTACCTGGTCTTGTGGACGTTGACGGTTCTGCGCATTGCGCGTCACCGCGACCGCTTCTTCGCCGACATGATCGACCATCTGCGCGGCCCGGGTTTTTTCACTATGGTGGCGGCGTCGAGCATTCTCGGCAGTGAATTCATCATCCTGGGCGGCAATATGGTCATAGGGTTCGTACTTTGGCTGATCGCCGTGATCCTCTGGTTCGGCTTGACCTACACAATCTTCACCGCCTTCACGATCAAGGAAAACAAGCCCGCGCTCAATCAGGGCATCAGCGGCGCCTGGCTGCTGGCGGTGGTGGCGACCCAGTCGATCGCCGTGCTTTCCTCCCTGCTGGCCGCCGAAATCGAACAGCCCTACCGGCTTGACCTGAATTTCCTGGCGCTGTCGATGTGGCTGTGGGGCGGCATGCTCTACATCTGGATGATGTCGCTGATCTTCTACCGTTACACGTTTTTCCGGTTCTCGCCGGGTGATCTGTCGCCGCCCTACTGGATCAACATGGGGGCGATGGCGATCTCGACGCTGGCCGGATCGCTGCTGATCATCAACTCCGAGGATGCACCTTTCCTCCATTCCATCGTGCCGTTCATGAAGGGGTTCACGGTGTTCTACTGGGCCACCGGCACCTGGTGGATTCCGATGCTGGTCATTCTCGGCATCTGGCGCCATGTCTACAAGCGCTTTCCGCTGACTTATGATCCGCTCTATTGGGGAGCGGTGTTCCCGCTCGGCATGTATGCGGTCAGCACCTTTCAGATGGCGCGGGCGCTGGGTTTCGACTTCCTGGAAATGCTGCCGACGGTGTTTTCCTGGATTGCGCTGGCGGCCTGGGCCTTGACCTTCAGCGCCTATCTGGCAAGGCTGTTTGCCGCGCCGAAGCCTGCGTGAAAACGGTGCCGGCTACCGGAATGCCTGCGGAAGGTTCAGGCGGATGAAACATCAACTGCAGCGGCAAAGTTCGCTTCGTCTTGCTCTTGCACGGACATTCGCGCCGGAAATCGACGCCTGGCACGGCAATGCCGGGCTTGCCACCGTCTTCTGGTTTTACGGTGTGCTGACCAGCTCCGTCCTGATGCTGTTTTACGCCCGGATGGTCTATCTGCGGCTGGTCATTGCGGAACAATTGCTGCTCGTCGTTTTCGGCCTCTATACGGCCTGGATCCTGATCTCGATATGGCGTTGCTCTGTGGTGTCGGGCAGCTTCTGGGCGCAACTGGCACGGTTCTTGACCGTGGCCTGGGCCGGCAATGCGGCGCTGGTTTTGCTCTTCCGGCAACTCGAACTGCTGGCGATTTTCGCGGGCATTTCAGCCGCCGTTTAAACAACAGCTCTCCAGACATGAAACATACGAAATCTAGTCAAGCCATTGATATTAAAAGTGGATCTCGGTCGATATGGCATCGAGGAATAACCCTGCGCGATGCCGCCGGGGTGGACATAAGGCGCCGGAGCGAAACCACCGCACGGTACTCCGGAATTGATGACAGCAGCGCAACCCGCACCTGCTTCAAGCCTGTAAGATGAAAGATAATTTGCATCAATCGCCATCAAGTACAACAAATCACCAATGATGGTTTACAATATATTAGGCGCGCCATTTGAGGGTGCTTGCGAGACGAACAACGCCATTTTGCAAGCCGGGACAATCGCGTATCGCACGCGATCCCTCTCGACGTAAGTTCAGGAAATAGACATGCATCAGGACAACTCCGACACGCGCGAAATCATGGAAAAGCTCAAGTTTGTGGGAATGGGCGAACAGCACCTGCAAGCCCTCCAAGCTCTCCAGCCCCAGATCGAACGTTCCGTGGGGCCTGCGCTGGACAGGCTTTATAGCCAGGTCACGTCCAACCCTGAAACCGCGCGGCATTTCCGTGACGAATCCCATATTGAACACGCCAAACAAAAGCAGATGGATCACTGGGGGCTGATAGCCTCCGGCAAGTTCGACCGGGATTACATTGACGGCGTGACGCGGATCGGCAAGGTCCATGCGAAACTGGGACTTGAACCAAAATGGTACATCGGCGGCTATTCGCTGATTCTCGAGGAACTGATCACCGCCATCATCCAGACCGAAATCACCGGATTGGGCATGGGCAAAAAAGCCCGCAAGACCAGTTTTGGCGTGGCGTCCGTCGTCAAGGCGGCGCTGATCGATATGGATTACGCCATCTCGGTCTACCTTGATGCCCAAAGCAATGAGCGCGCCAAGATGGAAGCCGAAAATGCGCGGTTGAAAGCCGAGCAGGATATGGCGCTGCGGGCGCTTGACCGCGCTCTTGCCGGATTGTCCGACGGCGATCTCGGCTCCACCATCAACGAGCCACTCGCCGCAGATTTCGATCAGCTCAAGGCCAATTTCAATGCCTCTGTCGGCAAGTTGAACGAAGCCTTCGTCGAGATCATGGCTTCGATCCGGCAATCGAACGCCGACACCCGCGAACTCTCCGGCGCCACCGATGACATGGCGCGGCGAACCGAGCAGCAGGCGGCGGCGCTCGAGCAAACAGCCGCGGCGATCGAGGAGATTTCCACGATCTCGAAGCAATCGGCCCTACGCACCAATGAAGCCCGCCAGGTGGTCGACGAGACTTCCGGGCAGGCGGCGCAATCGGGCGAAACGGTCACCGAGGCAATAGCGGCAATGGGCAAGATCGAGCAATCCTCCAAGAAGATCACCCAGATTATCTCGGTGATCGACGAGATCTCGTTCCAGACCAACCTGCTGGCGCTCAATGCCGGTGTCGAGGCGGCGCGCGCCGGCGAGGCGGGCAGGGGCTTTGCGGTGGTCGCCCAGGAAGTTCGCGAACTCGCCCAGCGCTCGGCCTCCGCCGCCAAGGAGATCAAGGAATTGATCGAAGCCTCGTTCAGCGACGTCCTCACCGGCGTGGCGTTGGTCAACAAGACCGGCGAAGCGCTGAGCAGCATTGGCGGTCAGGTGCACGTTATCAGCGAGCATTTTGCCTCGATCACGCAATCGGCGCAGGAACAGGCAGCCGGAATCGCCGAGATCAACACGGCGGTCACTTCGATGGACCACATCACCCAGCAGAACGCGGCAATGGTCGAACAAACCAATGCGGCGACGCAGAACCTGCTGGGCATCAACCAGACCCTCACGGATCTGGCCGGGCGCTTCACCCTTTCCGGCCAGACCACTCAGGTCATGGCATCATGGTCCGGCACCAACAGGGCTGCCTGACCTATGCCGGATTGCAAGGACTGAAAACTCAAGCGCCGCGCTGTCATCCGGACGCGCGGCGCTTGCAGTTTGCGCGCAAGCTGCTGCCCGCCGCACCGCAACGGAACAATGCCGGCCGGACCGGGCAATCAGCGTGTGATCGCGGAGCAGCCTGCCCGATGAAGCCCACGGGCGATACCGAACAGGGAAAGTATGTCGCCCGCCGCCGCAGCGTTCAGCCTGTGCCTACCATGCATCTGTCCCGCCCCGCATGCTTTGCCTCATACAACGCATCGTCGGCCCGGCGTATCAGTGCGGCCAGATCGTCGCCCGGTGCAAATGTCGCCACACCGACGCTGATGGTGATGCGCAGCAACTGGCCTTCATAGGCAAATGGCAGCTCGGCTATCGTGGCGCGAAGTTTCTCGGCGTTGCGGATTGCTCCCTGAGCATCGGTTTCGGGCAAAAGAACGCCGAATTCCTCGCCGCCGATGCGGCCGATCACGTCGTGCGAGCGTATCACGCCTTTCCAGCGTTCCACCAGTTGCTTGAGAACCAGATCACCAGCGGCATGCCCGTTGCGGTCGTTGACCTTTTTGAAGTGGTCCACGTCCAGTAGAAGCAACGACAAATTGCCGCCGTGTCGGCGCGCCTTGTCGATCTCGTTACTCGAAAGTTCCATGAAACGGTGTCTGTTCATGGCGTCGGTCAGGCTGTCCGTCCAGGCCAGCCGGGCCAGCTCCCGCTCCTGCCGCTTGAGTGTTGTCACATCAAAGCGGAAGCCGACAATGCCACCTTCGCTGGTCCTGCGCTCTTCAACCCTGAGCCATTTGTCCCCTGGAAGTTGCTGTTCAATCGGCCCGGCAGGGTTGAGATGCAGATCCAGACGCTTGTCGATCCAGGCTTCTTCGTCGCCGATGGCTTCGGGATGTTGGCCATTTTCAACACCCTTGCGGATTATATCTTCAAAATCCGCGCCGGGAACGATGAATGCGGCGCTTTCCGCGTAGATCTCGCGGTAACGCTCGTTGCAATAGACCAGCCGATCGTCCTTGTCGTAAAGTACGAAACCGTTGGGCAGGCTCTCCATTGCGTCTACAAAACGGCGTTCCGCCGCATCCGCGCGGTTGATCACCAGGCGCATTTCAAGCGCGTCGATGACCATCGCGGCCAGATCGGCGAGTGATCGCCTGTCGGCCTCGCTGAAGCTGCGCGGTTTGCTGTCGATGATGGCCACCGTGCCCAGGTTGTGGCCGCCGCTGGCGCGCAGGGGAGCCCCGGCATAAAATCGCAGGTAGGGTTCGTTGGTCACAAACGGATTGTCGGCGAAACGTTCATCTTCCAGTGCGTCCTCGACAACGAAGACGTCATCCTGGCAAATCACATGGCTGCAGAACGTAAACCGTCTTTCGACTTCGGTAGTGCTGGCGCCGACCTGCGCCTTGAACCATTGCCGCTTGTCCTCGATCAGCGAAACAACAGCGACCGAGACATCGAACATTTGCGCAGCCAGCCGTGCAATCCTGTCGTAGGATTCTTCCGGCATGCTGTCGAGAATCCTGTAGCTTCGCAACTTGGCAACGCGTTCGGTTTCATGCGCAGGCAGGGGGTGAAATGGCAAGTTGGATCGAGCCTTTGCTTGGTTTCCGGGGCAACCTTTGACGTTGCGCTGGTTTTGCTGTTGCGCAGCGGCAATTCGATCGCCTGTTGACCTGTTCAGGCTCGACATACGCGGGGGGCATCCCGTTTCGAGCCAAAACGTACCGGCGAGAATAGGAACGCCGGTTCTGAAGACAACCCGAGTTTATTGACGGATCCCTAACAAACCGCTTTCGCGTGAACCCGAAAAATTGCCGGCTGGCCAAATTTTTCTGACAGTTCGGTTCGGGAATGGGTCTAATTCTTAACGATGTCGGGGTAGTGTCAGTCAGAATGATGACGACGAGGAAGATCCACATGCGCTATCTGGCAGCAATCACCGGTCTGGGGAGCGGTTTTCTGGCCGCAGCGCCGGCCCACGCTCTGGATTTTGACCGCCTGCTCAAGCAAGCCTTCGGATCTTCCGATCCGAGTGAACTGGGCGGTCCGATCTTCGCGTTGATCGGGATCGCTGCAGTGCTGTTTTTCTGGGGTGCGCTCAGAATCGGCAAGAAGCGCCAGCGCCGGATGATCCAGTCCTACGACGCGCAGATACAGGATTACTCGGCACGTCTGCGCCGCGGCAAGTTCTGAACAGCCGGGGTCGGGGCGGCCAATGTCGCGGGTTTGGGTTTGATTCATTCAAAACCGGAATGGTCGCTTTCCCGAAATTCACTTCACATCTTCAGCCAATGCTTTAGGAAATCCTGAGGGCCGCAGGCTCTGTCCGTTGTCTTCATCCATGAGGCCGCCATGCCCGCCGAGCTTTCCGTCAACCTCAACGCCATCGCCATGCTGCGCAACCGGCGCGATTTGCCCTGGCCCAGCGTCACCGGCCTGGGACGCATCGCGCTGTTGAACGGCGCCCACGGGCTGACGGTTCACCCCAGACCGGATCAGCGCCACATCCGCTTTTCCGATCTTCCCGGCATCCGGGCGCTGATCGATGATGAATTTCCTCAGGCCGAATTCAACATCGAAGGCTATCCGACCGATGATTTTCTCGATCTGGTGGAGGCCAATGCGCCCGAACAGGTCACGCTTGTTCCCGATGATCCGTCACAGGCGACATCAGATCATGGCTGGGATTTCGCGGGGCAGGGCAATTTCCTGCGCGCCGTGGTGCAACGGCTGAAGAAGAATGGCGCCCGGGTATCGCTGTTTTGCGATCCCGACGCCGACCGTGCAAGCCTTGAGGCTGCCAAGGCCACCGGTGCGGACCGGGTGGAATTCTACACCGGTCCCTATGGCGGGACCTTTGACGATCCGGTTCGCGCCGCAGCCGAGCTTGAAAAACTTGAGCAATCCGGCAGGATCGCCGCCGAACTGGGGCTCGGCGTCAATGCCGGTCATGACCTCACGGTCGAAAATCTGCCGGCGCTCGCCCGGGCGCTGCCCAATCTTGTCGAAGTCTCGATTGGCCATGGCCTGACCGCAGACGCGCTGGAATACGGCATGGCCGAAACCGTGCGGCGTTTCATCCGGGCTTGCGGCTGAAGCGTGTTTCGCTCCGACCTGCCTCCATCAGCCGCGGCTGACCGGCAAGGGGGGCAGCTTCAGCGCTGGCGGACTCAGGCCAGATCGAGCGTGACCGGGAAATGGTCGGATGCCGCACGCAGCATTTTCTTGTGCGGTGTGGCGGCGTCGAGCTGGTAGGGGTTCCACACAAGATGCGGATCCGCGCCCGCGACCTTGAGGTCGAGCGAAACCAGAACGTGGTCGATCAGCACGTTGACCGGGTCTTCGGTGAACCGGTCGGTGAAGCGCGCCGATGACGGCTCGAAGCCGAAATTCCCCCATTTCGGTTTTCCGCCCCAGCTCTTGACGATCTTCTCCGGGTTGAACACGTGGCCCATAACGGTTTCCACCGCCGAGCGGGCGAAGCGGAATTCGACGGCGTCCATTCCCGGCCCGTCATTGATGTCGCCCATGATGACGACCGAACGTGCGTCATCGAGCCAGTCATCGATACGCAGGCGGATATGCGAGCATTCGGCGAACAGCTTGCGCCGGTTGCGCATCTCTTCGCGCTGGTAGTGGATCAGGTCGTTCTTTGAGAAAATGCCTTTTGACTTGGCGTGCACCACCGCCAGGTGAAAGCTCGCGCCGGTGTCGAGCCGGGTTACCCTGGCTTCGAGTGGTGGCCGGTAGTGCGCGTAGATCTCGCGAACACCGTCTTCATCACTGTCGAATTCGAAAGGCTTGTTGAAAGGCGGGTTTTTGGTGCTTGAAGTCTTGCCGCCCGGATCATGGTCGACGCTCACCCTGGCCGGGTCGTAGAGCACGGCGATTTCCTGGCGTCCGCGCGAGGTAAATCCGATCATCGCCTTGCTCTGGCGCAAGCCGTGATGTGCCGCAAAACTCTCAAGGCAGGCCACCGTGCTCTTGCCTGTCGAGGCGGTGGTGCCCGGTGCTTCGACGATACCGGTCAGGTCCGCGTCGATTTGCTTGATCACGCCGGCGACGGCTTCAAGTCGTGTCACGGATTTCGTGTCGGTCAGCATCTGGTTGCGATGGTCAAAGAGGTTATCGAACCATTCCAGATTGTAAGAGCATAAGCGAAGCGGCATGTCGGATCCTCCGCGATTGCGTCCATGAAACATTCTGCATCAGGGAGTGTACCACAAGGTTGCGAGGAGTTGGAGTTGGCAACCAAGGGTATCTGGTGTCCGGGTAGTCGGTGGGCGAGGGCGGATGGCGGACAATCCGTCACGCGCTATCACGCTTGAAATTGTCACGCTGCTCGGCCAGAAAGCGGCGGTGCTGTGACAGGAGACACGATGAGTCGGCTCAAAATCAACCTGCTGGTGATGCTCTTGCCTCTGGCGCTGGCGGGCTGTGTTTCGCAGCCCTCGTCCGGCTCCGCCTCGAGGCCCCCCGCCGTCGATCTCGATGCCGTGCTGCCGCCGCAAAGCCTGTTGCGCGATGACACGATTGCCGCCCTGACCCATGACCGCAATCAAAGCCGTCTGGGCTATGTCGGCGTCTGGGCCACCGATGGCGACAAATGCGCGATGATGGACCAGACCGCCTTTGAAGGGTTTGCGGTCATCACCCCCGACAGCATTCGCCGGTCGAGCGGAACCTGCACCTTCGAGCCCGGCACGCCGGGCGAGACATCCGCGCGCTTCGACGCCACCTGCAAGGCAAGGAAAAAGACCACCGTAAAGCAGTCATACTCGGTGCAGATGCTCAACAGCGAAACGCTGTATCTGGGCACCGCGCCCGACAAGTCCGCAACCAGAATGGTGCGCTGCCGTTTGCAGAAGTGAGCCAGTCGCCGGCTTTGAAATCGGTCGACTGCGCCGGTTGCGGCGCGCTGAACAGTCGGGATCAGCAACTTAAAAGCTGCCGAAAACGAAATGCTATACCGGGTATCCGCCGGACAAGCTCGACGCTGCGCAAGAGTATCGCGTGTTCGAGGCACCGTTCTCATCTCTCTTCGATGTCAGAAAAAACCGCATTGACATGCGCGTTCTCGATGCTCGCGCGGACTGGAACAAGGGCGGCGAGTAGCTGGAAGAAAGCGGAACTTTACGGTTGGTTTCGTTTCGCCTTGACACAGTACCGTACGGTACGGTACATGCCGTTCATGAACATGATTCTGGCTTCCGAGACTGCTCCCAAGCAGACCGCTGCGCCCGCCGATGCCGCCTTTGGCGCATCAGCGGGCGAGGAGCTGTCCGAGCGTCAGAGGGAAGTGCTTGATGCGGTGCTCAAGCTAATGGTGGCCGAGGGCGACGGGTTTTCCGTCGCCGCTGTGGCCCGCGCCGCGAGCTGCTCCAAGGAGACGCTTTACAAGTGGTTTGGCGACCGCGACGGGCTGCTCACCGCCACCGTGCGCTGGCATGCCTCCAAGGTGCGGATGCCGAAATTGCCGAGCGACCGGCTGACGCGCGAAGGCCTTGAGGTGGCGCTCACCGGCTTTGCCAGAAGCTGGCTCACCGTGATCACCGGCGAGCTTTCGATCGCGCTCAACCGCGCCGCCGTCTCCCATGCCGGATCAGACAAGAGCCGGCTTGGCGAAATCGTCTTGACCAACGGGCCGTTTGCGATGAAACAGCGCATCGAACCGCTGCTCGAAGCGGGCAGGGACGCAGGACTGCTGGCGTTCGCTGACGTGGCCGACGGCTTTCGCAGCTTTTTCGGGCTGGTCGTTGCGGATACGCAGATCCGGTTGCTTCTGGGGGAGGGCAGCCAGCCGGATGAAGCCGAAATCAACACCATCTCCGCTCGGGCGGTGACAAAATTCCTCAGCCTCTACGGGCAGGGGTAGCAAACGTGAATACGGCGGCGGGCGATGGGCCTGGCGCTGACACAACGACAATAAACGCCAACCAACGGGAGTGTCTCATGCGCGTATATTATGATCGCGACGCCGATCTCAATCTGATCAAGTCGAAGAAAGTGGCCATCATCGGTTACGGGTCCCAAGGCCGGGCGCATGCGCTCAACCTCAAGGATTCGGGCGCTACCAATGTCGCCGTGGCGCTGCGCGAAGGCTCGGCAACCGCCAAGAAGGCCGAAGCCGACGGCTTCAAGGTGATGAGCGTCGCCGATGCCGCCGCATGGGCCGACCTGATGATGATGGCGACCCCGGACGAGCTGCAGGCCGACATCTACAAAGACCACATCGAAGCCAACATCCGCGATGGCGCGGCGATTGCCTTCGCTCACGGTCTCAACGTCCATTTCGGCCTGATCGAACCAAAGTCCACTGTCGACGTGGTGATGATTGCGCCCAAGGGCCCCGGCCACACCGTGCGCGGCGAATACCAGAAGGGCGGCGGCGTGCCGTGCCTGATCGCCATTCATCATGATGCATCGGGCAACGCCCACGATCTGGCTCTCAGCTACGCCTGCGGCGTTGGCGGCGGCCGTTCGGGCATCATCGAAACCAACTTCCGCGAAGAGTGCGAAACCGACTTGTTCGGCGAGCAGGTGGTTTTGTGCGGCGGTCTGGTCGAACTGATCCGCGCCGGTTTCGAAACGCTGGTCGAAGCCGGTTACGCACCGGAAATGGCCTATTTTGAGTGCCTTCACGAGGTCAAGCTGATCGTCGACCTGATCTACGAAGGCGGCATCGCCAACATGAACTACTCGATCTCAAACACCGCTGAATGGGGCGAATATGTTTCCGGCCCGCGCATCATCACCGCCGAGACCAAGGCCGAAATGAAGCGCGTTCTCACCGACATCCAGACCGGCAAGTTCACCTCCGAGTGGTTGCAGGAATACAAGGGTGGCGCAGCCCGCTTCAAGGGCATCCGCCGCATGAACGACCGTCACCAGATCGAGGAAGTCGGCGAAAAGCTGCGCGGCATGATGCCATGGATCAAGGGCAACGCCCTGGTCGACAAGGCCAAGAACTGATCCTTTTCGCATAAATTTGAAACGACAAGGCCGGGGCGCAATCCCCGGCCTTTTGTCATCTCCGCGTGGTGGTCCACCCAGTGGTCAGCTCGATGGTTTGTGGCGTGACCGCCGTACCCACTGGTAAAATTATCGAACAATAATTGGCTGAAGACCGGAACCAATTCCGTCGCCAGGCATTCTATCTCCGTAATCAACAACCAGAGGCTCACGCCTTGCTTGAGGAGTTAAAAATGAAAAAGATTCTTGCTGCTACCGCCATGACAATGTTCTTTGCCGCCGGTGCAATGGCTCAGACAAATGCCAACAACACCCGCACTGAACTTGACGCCTACGCCGACGGCGACACCGCTGTGTGGGACATGATGATGGATGAAAAGGGCATGGACCGCGACGACGCGGACTTCCAGGCTCGCTGGGATGGTGCCACGCCGGAACAGCAGACTGCTCTTAAGGACGCCTGCACCAAGGCCCAGGAAGCCAAGGTTGAATTCTCTGACATGGTCGCCAGCCGTTGCAAGACCGCTTCCGGCAACTAACATCTGCCTGTGACGATTCAGTCATGCCAGCCGGCGCTTAGCGTCGGCTGGCTTTTTGTGTCCGGGGTATGCCGAAACGGGATAATGCCCTCCGCGATAAACCCCGGCCATGGCCGGGCAGGTCCCATTCGCAGCGCGACATCCGTTAACAGAAACAATTTGAAACAAATCACCATGCTCATGACAACCCGGATTTAAGGCTTCCTGGCATAGTCTGCGAACAGGAATTTTCAGACGAACGCAATTTGGGAATATGCCATGAGCACCGGGGTCGGCCAAAAGCAGGATCGTCTGCACTACTGGGATTTTTCCCGGGCGCTCTATCTGGTGCTTGGCATTCCGTTTCATGCCGCCGTGATCTATTCGCTGACCCATGAATGGTCGGTGAGTTCTCCCGACAAGAGCCAGGTGCTCACCTGGTTAGCCGATTTCCTCCACACTTTCCGCATGCCGGGGTTCTTCATTCTGGCCGGCATGTTCTCGATCATGCTGCTTGAGCGGCAAGGCGCGCGCGCGTGGCTCGCAAGTCGTCTGGTCCGCCTCGGCCTGCCGCTGTTGTGTGCAACACTGCTGATCTTGCCGTTCCAGATCGTTGTGCAGTCGGTGGCGCTCACCCTCACCGGCGCGTTGCCAGTGCCCGAACTTCAGGCGCACATCGTCGCCCAGCTCACCCATTTCGGCGAGCCCTGGATCTCGCATCTGTGGTTCCTGTGGGCGCTGATCGCCTATTGCGTGGCGCTGGCGGGGCTGCATGGCCTCATCGGCGGGGCGAGGTTGCGCCAACGTGTCAACGGACTGGTCGGATGGGTCGGCGACAACCGTATCCTGTCACTCTCGGCTTTTGCCGCGATCTGCCAGTTGGCCGCCCAGGCCCAGACGGCGATCACCACAGCCAGTCCCTATTACGGCAACGCCGTCATCAATTATAATCTTTACGCACCCTATTTCGGTTTCGGCGTGGTGTTGTTCTACAGCCGGACGGTGCACGATCTACTGCTCCGGCCCGGCGTCGCCACTCTTGCCGCGGGCGTCGGCCTGGTGACATTTTCGCAGATCTCCTATGCCGGGCTTTTCACCCACACGCTTGCGGTGATGGCGGGGATATTCGGTGCGCTGATGATCGTCGGTTTCATCTCCGGTCTGGCGCGGCGCCATTTCAGCCACCCCGACGGCCGTATCCGCAGACTGGTCGATGCCTCTTTCACCATCTACCTGTTTCACCATCCGGTGATCTATGTGCTGGCAACTGTGTTCCTGTTGATCAACCTGCCACCGGTTGTCGAGTTCGCCATCATCGCTCCCGCGGCCGGTGTGATTGCCTATGGCATCCATCTGCTCTTCATGCGCAGCCGCATCGCCATGCTGATGTTCAATGGCGTGATGCCAAAACCGGTCCGCACCGTGCCAGCCGCCGCATCTGGCGGCTCCCCGGTGGGCCTTATCCGCTGAAAGGGTAGGGGCGAGGCTGGCAAGCCTCACCCCGCACTCATGCCCGCCACCATCGCCGCCAGCGCCACGATGTGGATCAGCATGATCGCCTTGTCGTTCCACAGCACACCGACCGCGAACCAGCCGAAAACGCCGACGACGAACAGATAGAGGTTCCACGGCGTCCAGCCGAAACCGGTCGCCGTGTAGCCCAGAATCTGAACGATCGACGCCGCCCATTTGACCGCAAAGGCGATCCGGTCGCTGGAAACATGTGAAACAACTGCTGTCGTCATGGTTGTGTGTCCTTATACCGAGCGGGTGAGGCCACCGTCGATGCGCAGGTTCTGGCCGGTGATGTAGGCCGCATCGTCGGACGCCAGATAGGAAATCAGCGAGGAGACTTCGCGGGCATGGCCATAGCGGCCCATCGGGATCCGCGCCTTGCGGTCTTCGGTTTCAGGCAGCGAGTCGATGAAACCCGGCAGCACATTGTTCATGCGGATGTTCTTGGCCGCATAGCGGTCGGTGAAAAGCTTGGTAAAGCTCGCCAGACCCGCGCGGAACACACCCGAGGTGGGAAACAGCGGATCAGGTTCGAACGCGGCAAAGGTCGAGATGTTGAGGATCGTGCCGCCGCCTTGGGCTTCCATGTGCGGCGTGACCAGCCGTGTCGGACGGATCACGTTCATCAGGTAGACATCCATGCCCTTGTGCCAGTCGTCATCGCTGATGCTCAGAATGTCGCCCTTCGGTCCGTGACCGGCGGAATTGACCAGCACGTCAACGCGCCCCCAGGCCTTGACCGCCTTGTCGACAAAACCCGCAAGCGCCTCCGCATCGAGATTGGAGCCGGTATGGCCGATGCCGCCCAGTTCCTCGGCCAGCGCCTCTCCCTTGCCCGACGAGGACAGGATGGCCACCTTGAAACCGTCAGCCGCGAGCCTGCGTGCCGCGTCCGCGCCCATGCCGCTGCCGCCGGCGGTGATCAATGCAACCTTGTGATCGCTCATGATGTCTCTCCTTGAAAACCTGTCCTTGTGGTACCGGGCGGACGAGTGATTGACCAATCATGTTTTCTCGCCCAGACTGTAGAAAATCTACTGTCATACGGAGCGCGCCATGCGTCTGCCCAATCTCAATGGCGTGCGTGCCTTTGAATGCGCCGCGCGTCAACTCAATTTCCGCCTTGCCGCTGAGGAGCTGAACCTGACCCAGGGCGCTGTCGCCCAGCAGGTGCGCAAGCTCGAAACCTCGCTTGGCCAGAAACTGTTTGTCCGCAAACCACGCGGGCTGGAACTGACCGAAAAGGGCGCGGCCTATTTCAACGAAATTCACGCCGCACTGACCCGCATTGAACAGGCCACCGCCCGGCTGGCGCCTCAAAGCCGCAGCGTCGTGCTCTCCGTGCCGCCGTCATTTGCCTCAATGTGGCTGATGCCGCGGCTCATCGATTTTGAAGCCCGCTATCCAGAGGTCGACCTGCAGGTGCTGGCGTCCGAAAAGCTGGCGGATTTCGGCGCGGACGGCGTTGACCTTGTGGTGCGTCAGGCGGCTCCGCCCTTTACTGCGGACCTAAGATCGGTGCTGCTTGCGCCGCTCGATCTGGTCGCCGTCGCCAGCCCTGCCTATCTTGAAACCGCGCCGCCAACCGATGAACTGGAGCGGTTCCGGGCGCACCGGCTGCTCGAGGATGGCCACCGCCACTGGCTTCGCCTGCTCGGCAGCGACGAAATCAAAGGACCCGCGGCCCGCGTCTCCCGCTTTAACCAGACAGCGCTGGCCATCGGAGCGGCCCGCGCCGGCCGCGGTGTGGCAATCGCGGCGGAAACCCTGGTCAAGCCGGATATCGAGGCAGGCGATCTCAAGGTTGTCTGGCGCGACGAGACCAAATCGGCGACCGGCTTTTACGCCGTGGGATTGGCGCGCACACACCGCTTAGCCCGGAACCGCGATCAACTGGCGGGCTGGCTCTGCGAACAATTCGGAACCGTTTGGAGTTAGGGATAGCTAACCGCCCCGAACCACGCGTCCCAGCCGCTTGATGCCTTCCTCGATCATTGCCTCGTTTGCACACGAGAATGACAGCCGGAGCGTGTTGGCGCCGGAGCCGTCGGCGAAAAACGCCTTGCCGGGAACGAAGGCGACGCGTTCGGTTTTCAGGCTTTCGGCCAACAGCGCCGCGCCGTCAAACCCCTCGGGCAGGGTGACCCAGACGAACATGCCGCCATCGGGTTTGGTCCAGCTCACGCCTTCGGGCATGTAGCTGCCAAGCGCTGCCAGCATTGCGTCACGGCGCTTGTGGTAGGTTGCCTTGATCTTCGCCACCTGGGCCTCGAAGCCGTTTGACGCAACGGTGTGGATCGCCATCTGGTTGAGCGTCGCCGAATGCAGATCGGCGGCCTGCTTGATCAGCACCAGTTTGGAAATCACCGGCTTCGCGGCGCAGACCCAGCCGACGCGCAAGCCCGGCGCCAGCGTCTTGGAGAAGCTGCCGCAATAGATGGTGCGGGTGTTCTCGATTGAGCCGTTGCGGGCAATGTCGAGCGCCAGCAGCGGAGGGACCTCGTCCCCGTCGTAGCGCAGCGACTGGTAGGCCGCGTCCTCGATCACCGCGATGTCGAGTTCGCTGGCAAGATCGAGAATGTTCTGCCGTGCCGAGGCGGCCAGCGTCTCGCCGGTGGGGTTGGCGAAATCGGCCGAGGCATAGGCGAATTTCACCTTTCCGCCCCCGGGGCCCTTTGCCGTTGCGGTCTCGCGAAAATCATCCGCCGAGCGGTTGCCCAGCGGGGTGAGGCGGTCATAGTTCGGCTCATAGGCGTTGAACGCCTGCAGCGCGCCGAGATAGGTCGGCCAGCCGACCAGCGCGGTGTCCCCCTTCGACAAAAACAGTTTGCCGAGATAATCCAGCGCCTGCTGCGAGCCCGAGGTGATCATGATGTTGTCGGCGCTGCACTCGACCCCGAGCGAGGCCATGCGGCTGACCAGCCAGTCGCGCAACGGCCTGTAGCCTTCGCTGACCGAGTATTGCAGCGCAGCGCCCCGGCTCGCGCCGCTCAGCGCCGCCGTCAGCGCCGCGCCAAAAGCTTCGGCCGGAAACAGCGCCGGGTCGGGAATGCCGCCGGCAAACGAGATCACGTCCGGCTGGTCAAGCAGCTTCAGCAGTTCGCGGATTTCCGACGCCTTCATCCGCTCCGCCCGGGTGGCGAAAAACGCCGGCCAGTCGAGGCCGTGGGCTGCCGATATGCCGCCGGCGGTCGCCGAATCCTGTTGCATCTGCGTGGACATGCTTTCCTCCCGGCGAGCGTCGCGACATTTGGTCGAACGCGGTGTGGTGTCGTGGCGATCCAGGTTGATACAGGGTCGTTTGGCCCGGTTGGGCCCGTTTGCGCGCAACAAACCTGCGTCAGTGGAGATCAGGAAGCAAGATTGATCACGAACCTGATTTTGTGTCAACAATACTGACCTATTATTTGCGCCATCCCGGATGAGCGCGATCCGTCGTCGCATCGCTCATGTTGCGATTTTGTGATGTGTTTCGAAAACCGTTTCCGGCTGTGCCGTTCCCTCATTGGAACGGGCGTGCTCACAATAGGTCGGAATGCCCGCAGGGATGATGGTGTCGGATCGCGCAACGTTCAGGAAGATGTGCTTTGACGAAGCCGGATCGACCGAAAACCAGCACGGCTCGTCATACGTTCCGGCATAGATGCCGATTGCGCCGGCAAAACGCTCGAAGCTCAGCCAGAGCTTGGTGCCGCAGTCACTGCAAAAATGGACATGCACGGTTTTCCCCGATCCCCCGGAGACCTGATCGAAAACCTTGGGCGATCCCGCAAGAAGGCTGAAGTCATCAATGCCGAAGATCGGCTCGACCATGTAAGCCGAGCCGGTTGCCCTCTGGCAGAACCGGCAATGACAGATGGTCACGTGAGTTGGCGCGGCCAGGGTTGCGTAGCGAATGCGGCCACAAAGGCACCCTCCTTCATTTCTCGTCATCGACGGTTCTCCTGCACGGATGCAATCTGCAACAAAAATGTATCACACGTACACTTGCGGACCAACGCCGAAGTCGAAGCCATGGCAACAGGCAGTTTCGGGCGCGGACAGGCCATTCCTTCTTGACTGCAGCCTGTCGGTTGCGGCGGGCGGAGTGGTCTTTTCCGGCCGATGAGGTAGAGCACAGGCCATGATGGACTCAAGTGCCATCACTGTGGCGCGGCTGCAAAGGATAGCGGCGGGTCAGATACAAGATGCGGCAAATTGCACCGGAGATTTTCCAGCAAATATGAACGCGCTGCCTTGTTCTTGACCTTTGTGATGTCTAAGTGACGAATACAAAACCGCAACAAGCGGATACCAGAGGGAAACTCCCGGGGACTTTTTATGAGCGCATCCGCGCCAGGCGCGACTTTTATTGTCTTGATGTTGCCATTTCTGGCAGCACTGATAGCCCCATGGCTGACCCGTCGTCTTGGTCACAATGCCGCCTGGCTGCTGGCCTTGGCACCGGTTGCGATTTTCGTCCATTTCCTTGGATTTTCGACAGAGATAGCCAATGGCGGCATCGTCACCGGCGGCTTCAAATGGGTGCCGTCCTTCAATGTCAGTTTCTCCTGGCTGATTGATGGCCTGTCGCTGACATTTGTGCTGCTGATTTCGGGCATCGGCGCGCTGATCATGCTCTATTCCGGCGGCTATCTCAAAGGCCATGACCAACTGGGCCGGTTCTTCTCTTTCATGCTGTTGTTCATGGGGTCGATGCTCGGCGTCGTTATCTCCGACAGTTTCCTGATGCTGTTTGTCTATTGGGAACTGACCTCGATCACCTCCTTCCTGCTGATCGGCTTCGACCATACCCGCGAAGCTTCGCGCCGTGCCGCGTTCCAGGCGCTGGTGGTGACAGGCGGCGGCGGCCTGGCATTGCTCGCCGGTCTTCTGGTGATCTGGAACATCACTGGCGTCAGCCAGATTTCGTTGCTGCTGATTCTCGGCGATGAATTGCGCAACAGCCCGTTCTATCTCATGGCGCTGCTGTTGGTGCTTGGCGGGGCGTTTTCCAAATCAGCCCAGTTCCCGCTGCATTTCTGGTTGCCCAATGCCATGGAGGCGCCGACACCCGTGTCGGGCTGCCTGCATTC
>NZ_JBDWHW010000221.1:0-8783 GCF_039975035.1 Hoeflea sp.
GCAGGCCACCTGCCGTGGTCTATTGGCTGAGAAAAGAGGAAACCCAACCCGATCAGCAGGTCCAAAAAGTAGCTTAATTCAACCCAGATACTGTCCAAGGGATGGGGAGTAGCTCAGTGATCGTAAAAGGAACCAAGGCTCAGGCAGAGGAAATCCGTGAGGAGTGCCGGGCGTTTCTGGAAGGTGAACTGAAGTTGACGCTGAACATGGAGAAGACCCATGTCACACACGTCAATGACGGCTTCGTTTTTCTGGGGCACCGGATCATCCGCAAGCGTGGGGCGCATGGACGGATGTCCATCGTCACGACGATACCCAAGGAAAAGGCCAAGGGGTTTGTCCGCAGGCTTACCGAAACCCTTTCCGGCAATCATAGTGTCAGTACGGTCGACATGATCGCCAGTCTGAACCGCCAGTTGGTGGGATGGGCGGCGTTCTACAAGTTCACCGACTTCACGGCGTACGTATTCCGGCGCATCGATCATGTCGTGTTCTCGAAAATGGCGCATTGGCTGGGCCATAAATACCGATCTCGCATCAAACCCTTGATGCGGAAATGGTACCGGGTCCCGGAACCGGGCAAGGCGAAAACCTGGATCGTGTTTGGTCGGACTGAACGCGGTGACCCCGTCGGAAAAGCGTTGAAACGGCTTGTCTCAAGCCCCAAGGCGCAATTCCGGTGGCGCAATCCGGAGACGAATCCGTACATCTTCCGGATTGAAGACCGCAGTACCGTCACGTCGCACTACCATGATGTTGCTATGGCCATGGGCCAAGCTTGAATGGAGAGCCGTATGCGCTGAAAGGTGCAAGTACGGTTCGGGGAGGAGAAGCGCATCTGCGCTTCTTACTCCACTCTCAAGCTGGCAGGGGATGGTCTACGTGGCCTTCGTCATCGACGTCTTCGCCCGCAGGATCGTCGGCTGGCGCGTCTCGACTTCGATGACGACTGGCTTCGTGCTCGATGCTTTGAACCAGGCCATCTGTCAGAGGGCACCGTCCGAGGTGGACAAGCTGATCCATCACAGCGACCGTGGCAGCCAATACCTGTCGATCCGATACACAGAGCGGCTCGCAGAGGCCGGCATCGACACCTCGGGTGGCAGTGTCGGCGACAGCTATGACAATGCCTTGGCCGAAAGCATCTTCGGTCTGTTCAATACCGAGGTTATCAAGTTCCTCGGCCCCTGGAAGTCCGTTGGTCAGGTCGAATGGGAGACGCTGAAATGGGTCGACTGGTATAACAACACGCGCCTGCACAGCGCCATTGGCCACGTCACGCCCAAAGAAGCAGAGGAGGCTTTCTATGCAAGCTTGAACGATGCCGAAAAAGCAGCTTAATCATTGAACCAGAAACTCTCCGGTAAACCCGGGGCGGTTCAATCAGTGCTTGTCACCAACAACCACAAGGGGTTTGCCTCGATCCTGACGTGGATGAGTGGGGAGGCCGTCCCCCGCATCGCCTACGAGCCTACAGGCGCCTATCACAAGAGTTTCGAGCACTTCATGCTGACGCATGGCGTTGCACTCTCCAAGGTCAATCCGCGTCCTGCGCGACGCTTTGCCGAGGCGACAGGCAGCCTGATCAAGACCGACCAGGCCATTGCTGCACTTCACCGCGCCTGCGTGAAGATCACCATCACCACCGGCGTCAACGACGCGCCGGCCCTTGCTGCGGCGGCAATGCGCCTGTCATCGGTGTCGGTGATCACCAATGCCTTGCGGTTGCGGCGGGTCAAACTTGATGCTTGACCTTCCATCAGGTGGAAGCGTTAGGGATGACGCCATGATGGCACAGTGTTCAAATCCAGGAGGCGGCCAATGAATATCGGTCAAGCATCTGATGCGACCGGCCTTCCTGCCAAGACGATCCGGTATTATGAGGATATCAATTTGATCAAACCGGCCCGCGCCGCCAATGGCTATCGCGACTATGACGGCAAGGATGTCCACCGTCTGGCCTGCATTCAGCGCTCAAGAAGCCTCGGGTTTACCATTGACGAATGCCGCTCGCTTCTATCGCTCTACGAAGACAAGGCCCGGGCCAGTTCCGATGTCAAAGCGCTGGCGTTGGAGAAGATCACCGAGATCGACCGCAAGCTCAGGGAGTTGAAATCCCTGCGGGCCACGCTCAAGATCCTTGCAGATCAATGCCACGGCGATGACCGGCCAGAATGCCCGATCATCGACGAGATCGCCAAGGGAGTGTTTGCATGAACCGGCGATCTCTCCTGATCAGCATCATCTTGCTTGCAGGAGCATTTTTGATCTTCCGCAGCTTTCAGCCACCGGAGCAGCCGGCGTCAGGCGATGTCATGGCCAATGTGACTGTGCCGCAACTGTCTGCGCAGGCACAGGTAGGCGATACGCTGTTCAACCGGTCCTGCGCATCCTGCCATGGCGAGAACGCTGCCGGAAAAGACGGGATCGCGCCGCCGCTGGTCCACAAAATCTATGAGCCCAATCATCACGCCGACGCCGCATTCCACCTGGCCGCCAAAAATGGCGTCCGGGCCCACCATTGGCAATTTGGAAACATGGCTCCGGTGGAGGGCGTAACCGATTCCGAACTTGATACAATTGTTATCTACGTTCGTGAGCTGCAACGCGCCAACGGGATAAACTGACATGGGCCGGAGACGGCCATGCCAAAAAATAAACTTGTTTTCACCGCCTTGTGATCGAACAGGTCATTGTTGTCGCACCATTTTGGGTTATGTAAACCGAACATGAAAACGCCGAATCGCCATAGCCTCCGTCTTGGGCACATGCTTGTGGTCTTGATGTTTGTCTTTACAAGCATCGTGCCGGGGTCCATGCATGCGTTCGCCATGGCCGAATCTCAGGTCGCCGACAGTGGTGGGCACTATGCGATGATGGGGCAGATATCCGGCGATCAACCAATGGCCGCTTACCATCTGTCCCGGGCCGTTTCAGCTGATCTGGCAAAAGAACCGATCCCCACGGGTACGGACATTGGCCCGGACCGTTGCTGTCCCGCCACATGTTTCGTTGCCCTTTGTATCTTTGACGTTGTGGCTATGGATCGCTTCGTTCCCGAGAGTTTCGAGGTCGAACCCACGGCTGAATTCATTGTCGTTGTCATGGCGTTGCCCGAGCGACCGCCGCGAGTCTGAAGTGTGACCTGATCCCTCCAAGGGGCATCGACGCCGGAATTGACCGGTCACTCATACTCTCTATCGCAGTAGGACAATCATGTTTCGTTATCTTTTGGCGGCTGGCTTGCCGCTGGTGCTCGCCGGTTGTACGGCGGCGGGCAGGCCTGCCGATATCATGTCGGCCACGTCACCGGCTGATCCCGGCATAGGCATTCTCAATACGCATCATCACACGGTTCTGAACGGCTATGTTCATCGCGTTCCTGTCGATCCTAAACCATGGCGGCAACTCAATGACAGCCAGGCGCCCGGCGCGGGAGCAGGCTCATGAGCATCTTCCGAACAACCAAATCCCTCATTGTCGCGTCGTCCGCAGGATTGTTTCTGGCAGGGTGTGTCAGCGATCAGGATATTGCCGGATACTCGGCCAAAAAGGCCGGGTTCGGTGTCGTTGCAGCATCTGTTTCCATCGGCACCAAAGGAAAGGATACCGTCTGGGTCCAGAACAAGGATCAGGCAAAGGCTGTTTCTGAGCGCGTCCATGGCTTGGTGCACAAGAAAACCATCAATGCCGACACAGCTGTTCAGGTAGCCCTTTTGAACAACAAGGGCCTGCAGGCAGCCTATACCGATATCGGCATGAATGCAGCAGAAGCCTGGCAGCAGAGCTTGCCTGAAAACCCAAGAGTCTCGATCGGCCTGTTGGGAATCGGGGCGCCCGAACTTGGGGCTTATCGCGCCATCGAAGGCATGATCGCGGCCAACATCCTGTCGCTCGCAACGCGGCGAGCACGTGTCGACGTCGCCGATACACGCTTCCGGCAGGCTCAGATGCGGGCGGTCGACACAACATTGAAGGTCGCCAACGACACGCGGCGGGCCTGGATCAACGCCGTATCGGCGTTTGAGACCGTCGCCTATCTCAATCAGGCCAGAGTCGCTGCCGATGCGGCATCGGAACTGGCGCAGAAGCTGGGTGAAAGCGGGGCGCTGGGCAAGGGCGGACAGGCACGAGAACATGCTTTCTATGCCGAGCTGACCGGACAAATGGCGGAAGCGAAGCTGGCGTCACGGCTGGCGAAAGAAGAGCTTACGCGACTGATGGGGTTGTGGGGCAGCGAGGTCGATTACTTCGTCCCCGACCGCTTGCCGCGGCTTCCGCGTGGCATCATCAAACGTAACCGGATCGAGCAGGAAGCACTTGAAAACCGGGTCGATCTGCGTGTTGCAAAACTGGAACTCGAAGCCGTTGCAAAGAGCTATGGTCTGACCGAAGCCACGCGCTTGGTCACCGATCTGGAGATCATCTCCGGCTTCGAGGCCGAGCGGGAAATCGAGACCGAATACGAGATTGTCGGTGGCTCTCTTGACGAAAGCAAAACCAGGAAAACGGGTGTTACGCCGCAGCTCGAACTGGAGTTCGTGATCCCGATCTTCGACAGTGGCAAGGCGCGGCTGCGCAAGGCCGAACTTGCCTATATGCAGGCCGCCAACCAGCTTGCCGAGAAGGCGGTCAACATCCGTTCCGAGGCGCGATCCGCCCATACGGCCTACAGCTCGACCCACGAAATCGCGCGGCATTACCGCAATGCCGTAGTGCCCTTGCGTACTACGATCGAAGCGGAAGCCCTGCTGACCTATAACGGCATGATCTCAAACACCTTTGAACTCCTCGCCGACACCCGCGCCAAAATCGGAACCTTGATGTTGGCGGTTAACGCCAAACGCGAGTTCTGGCTGGCCGATGTCAATATGTCAGCTGCGATCTACGGCGGCGGAACCGGAGCAGGCAATTCAGCTGCTGCACCATCCGTTGGCGATACCGGCGGCGGCGGCCACTAACTTTCCGGAAAGGAAAAGACCATGATGAACAGACGTCAATTGCTCGGTGCAAGTGCTGCCGGAGCGGCCCTTGTCTCCTCGACCGCCTGGTCGAAAACAACGAACATGGGACTGCCCGATGCGGCCCTTATGCAAAGCCCGCTGACCCAGGCCCCGCTGATGCCGTCGACCGGACCGGACTACAATCCGGTGGTCACGCTTAACGGGTGGACCTTGCCATTCCGGATGAACAACGGTGTCAAGGAGTTCCACCTCGTGGCCGAGCCGGTGGAGCGTGAACTCGCAGATGGCATGACCGCCTATCTGTGGGGTTACAATGGCCAGTCCACCGGCCCAACCATCGAAGCCGTGGAAGGCGATCGGGTCCGGATTTATGTCACCAACAAACTGCCTGAGCACACAACGGTGCACTGGCATGGGTTGATCCTTCCATCCGGCATGGATGGTGTGGGCGGCCTGTCGCATCCGGCGATCCCATCCGGCAAAACCTACATCTACGAGTTCGATCTGGTGAAGTCGGGGACCTTCATGTACCATCCGCACGGAGACGAAATGGTGCAGATGGCGATGGGGATGATGGGCTTCTTCATCGTTCACCCGAAGGATCCGGCCTTCATGCCGGTCGACCGTGATTTCCTGATCATGCTCAATGCCTTCGACATCGATCCCGGCTCCTATGTGCCGAAGATCATGACCATGACCGACTTCAATCTGTGGACATGGAACAGCCGCATTTTTCCCGATATCGACCCTCTTGTTGTATCGAAGAATGACCGGGTGCGGGTGCGGGTCGGCAATCTGACCATGACCAATCACCCGATCCATATGCATGGCTATGATTTCGAGGTGACGGGCACCGATGGCGGCTGGGTCCGACCGGAAGCACGTTGGCCGGAAGTGTCGATCGACATTCCGGTGGGCGCAATGCGGGCCTATGAATTTGACGCCAAGCACCTGGGCGACTGGGCAATTCATTGCCACAAATCCCATCACACCATGAACGCCATGGGGCATGATGTGCCGACCTTCATCGGCGTCGACAAGTCCAAGGTCACCAAAAAGATCCGGATCGTGCAGCCCGAATACATGCCGATGGGAACTGCCGGCATGGCCGACATGGCGGAAATGTCGATGGAGCTGCCCGACAACACCATACCGATGATGGCCGGATGGGGCCCTTACGGGCCGCTGGAAATGGGCGGCATGTTCTCGGTCGTCAAGGTTCGCGAGGGTATCTCCGCCGGCGATTACAGCGATCCCGGCTGGTACGAAAACCCGCCCGGAACCCAGGCCTATGAGTGGACCGGCGAATTGCCGGAGTTCGCCAAGGCAGCCGACGCAAAGACAACAATCACGCCAAAGCCGGAGAAATCCGGCAGCAATGGCTAAGCCCTTCGATCCGAAGTGTTCATGAAAAATACAATACACATGAAAACTCTTCTGATTGCAGTCGCATCATTGCGATGACAGCACCGGCCGGTGCCAGGGGAGCCTATTCCGGTGGTCATGACAGCATGATGGCCATCGGAAACCCCGGCGAGGGGCCCGAAGGGCATCGTCAACTTATCGAATCTTGCCGAAAAGGAGCCAGACACATCTGGTCAAGCGGCCTTCAACTCACACGTGATGCGTTCCAAATGCTGTGAGCATCTGAGCGAAATTGGCGGCGATAAAGGGCAGCACGAGCGGTTTGGGTCATGCCGTCAGATTGCACAATTCTCTCGACAGCTCGTTGAAATTACAGTGCCCCCGACGGGCCTATTCGGCTCATTTCGAGTGGCTTGACAGGCACATCAAACCCGGCGAAGCCCATGCTGGTTGAGAAGGGTGATCAGCATGTCCTTGGCCTCGGTCCTGTGCATCCAGTGGATCTGTCGGGCTGCCTTGGAATCGCCTCTGGCAATGGCTTCGTAAAGCGCGCGATGGTCTTCATTGGATTTGTTGGGCATTGGCCGCATATGCAGCGTCAAGGCGCGCGCCCGCCTGACCTGGTCGTTGAAATTGGAAACAATTGTCTGGATCCGCTTGTTGCCGCCCAGCCGGACAAGTTCGTCGTGGAAGGCGGCGTCGGCGCGGGCCCAGCCTTCACGATCATTGTCGGCCACACTGGCTTCCATTTCGAGTGTCGCGGATTTGAGACGGGACAACTCCTGTTCGGAATAATGTGTTTCGGCGGCAAGCGAAGCGGCCAGGCTCTCAAGTTCGGTCAGGACCTCGTAGATTTCACGCATGTCATCGGCCGACAAGGCCGATATCCGGACGCCCTTGCGCGGGCGGACTTCCAGCAGGCCCTGCGATTCCAGCACGAGGGTTGCCTCGCGGACCGGTGTTCTCGACATGCCGAGTTTTTCGGCGAGTTCGCTTTCAAGGTGATCCGACCCCGGAGGCAACTCGCCCGCAAATATCAACGCCCTTAGTGCATCCACCGCCCGAATACTCTGAGACTTTGATTTTGCTTCCATGGACACTCTAAACCCCTTGTTTCCGACCCTCGTTTGCTGACCGGTAAATCGCTTCTTCGACCTCTATAACACGAAGATAATCGGCTGCAGTATTTTCGAATGGCCCGCTTCCCAGGAGACCATCGACGACGTGACGCTGAAGGGCAAACACGCAATCACCGGCAAAACCGCGCCAGTCCCGTGGCTCCAGCAGGGTCCGGGTTGCGGTCTGGCCGAAACAGCGAAGATGCACCGCGCCATTGCCGGACAGGGTGATGGTACCGGTGGTGCCTTCCAGCAATGCCTCGCCCAGGGTGGTGCGGGTGTTTTGCGATGCATGATCGAGATGGCGGTTGCCGTCGAAGATGGCCCGGACGTCGTGATCGAAATCGAAAATGATGTAACCGGCATCCTCTCCCGCGATCACCGGGTTCATTTTTCTCAAATCGGCATAGACTGCCTGGATATCTCCGAGCAGGAACCGGAAGGTATCGATCCAGTGCACTGCGGTCTCGTGGACGAGAAAACGCTCCATCTTCTGAAAATAGGGCTGGCGCGAGAGATAGGCATCGGGGCCTTGTCCGTCACCGGTCCGCAACCGGAAGGTCAATTGATGAACATCACCGATCTCGCCGGCGGCAAGGGACCGTGCCATCTCCCGGTACCATGGCTGGAAGCGGAAGTTCTCATGCACGATCAGCGGGACACCCGCCTTTTCTGCGAGAGAGACCGCAATCCTGGCTTCCTCGAGTGAGGCGCAGAACGGCTTCTGGCAGATGATCGCCTTGACGTCGCGATTCAGCGCCATCTTGATCGCATCGAGATGGGTCTCGGGCGGCGTGATGATGTCAAGGAGATCCGGAGACGTCGCTTCGAGCATTTGCTCAAGATCGGCGAACGCCGGATGACCGGTCTGCCGGGCCTTTTCGATGTTCCGGTTGGCAATGCCGACCAGTTCCACTTGTTCTATCCGTTCCCAGGCGTCGAAGTGAAACTGGCTGAAATATCCCGCGCCCAGGCAGGCGACCCGCAAGTTTCTGTCCACGATCATGCCTTTGCCGTGATTTGTTGCAGAACCGCATCGGCAGCCGCGTCCGTGCCGCTGGTTCCGCCAAGATCGCGGGTCAGAACGCTGCCGTCAGCGACCACCTTGTAAACGGCGTCGCGCAAAACCGCTCCATCGGAAACCATCTTCTCGAAGTTGTGCTTTGTGCCGAGCCAGTCAAGCATCATCGCGGCTGACAGGATCATGGCGAACGGGTTTGCCACGCCCTTTCCGGCGATGTCGGGGGCCGAGCCGTGGCAAGGCTGGAACACCGCGTGGTCGTGGCCAATATCGGCTGACGGCGCCAGTCCGGGCCCGCCCATGATGCCGGGGCCA
>NZ_JBDWHW010000222.1:0-43919 GCF_039975035.1 Hoeflea sp.
CAGTACCGCCGCCGACAGCGTAATCGCGATGGTCCACAGCGCGCCGGTGATCAACGCTCCGGCGAAGGCCGGGACCACGGAAAAATCAAGACCCATGACGGCCTCCGGAATTGGGCAACAGCGCCGTCATTTCAGCGCCGCGCGCCGGTCGAGCCAGGATACGCCCAGCCCCGTCACATAGATGATCACCATGTAGATCGAGCCTGCGAGAAAGAACATTTCGAACGGTTTGTAGGTGGAGCCGATGTAGCGCTGAGCGGTGTAGGTCAGTTCGACGACCGAGATCGCCGCCACAAGCGCCGTGCCCTTGATCAGCGCGTTGATGTTGACGCCGAGCGGCCGGATCATCAGCCGCATCGCCTGCGGCAGGGTCACCGAGCGGAAGGTCTGAAACCGGCTCATCCCCAGCGTGCGCGCCGCCTCGTTCTGCCCCTTGTCGACCGAGATGATCGCGCCGCGCATGGTCTCGGTCATGTAGGCGCCGATGTTGAAGCCGAGCGCCAGCACGCCGGCCTCGAACGCGTCAAGCTGGATGCCGACCTGCGGTCCGCCGAAATACAGAATGAAGATCTGGATCAGCGCCGGGGTGCCGCGGATGACACTGACATAGGTGGCGCCGATGAACCGCAGCACCGGCGAGCGCGACAGCCGCGCCGCCGCTCCCAGCGCGCCGCAGGTCAGCCCGAGCAGCATCGACAGCACCGAGAGCTGGACCGTGATCCAAGCCGCTTCGATGAAGTACGGGAAAACCCGGACGATCAGCTCGGTATCCAAAACGCAAGCCCTCCCGCTCAGTGGTGATCTTTGCGATCAAGCAGCGGCAAGGCGCGAATTTCGCGAACCAGATCGACCGTGGCGTTGATCGCGGCATCCAGAAACAGCTTGCCGTTGTCCGCCGTGGCGACAGTCGGGTCGCCCATGGTTCCGTCTTCGGAAACCGAGGACCACCAGCGCATTAGCATCGCCGAGCCGCCGCCGCCGGCCAGATCGAGATTGAAGAACTTGCTGCCCGGATTGTGCGCAACCTGCCTGGTTGCTTTCGACAGGTCGACCAGATCGGGATGCAGATGCATGTAGATCGCCGCCTCGAATTCGCCGGCATGGGCGATCCCGCCGATTTCGGATTTGCGGATGGCGTTGATCTGCCTGGAGATCAGGTTCCAGTAGGAGCACGACACGCACAGCACTTCGGACTGAATCACGGTCTTGCGCGCGGCCAGATCGAGAACCGGATGGTTCGAGCCATGCGAGTTCAGCAGCAAGATGCGGCGAAACCCGTGATGAGCCAGCGATTTGGTGACATCGGTGATGAACGAGATCAGCGTTTCGGGCTCGATCCAGATCACGCCCGGGAAGTCCTTGTGATGCTCGTTGAAGCCATAAGGAATCGGCGGCATCACCAGAATCTCTTCCGGCGCCAGCTTTGCAGCGCCTTCGGCCACCGCCATGCCCAGCACCGTATCGGTGTCGAGCGGCATGTGCGAGCCGTGATCCTCGGTCGCCGACACCGACAGGATAACAACCCGATCCTTGTCCGCCTCGCGGACCTCATCGACGGTAAGCTGGCCGTAATTGGTCTTCATGAAACAATGTCCCCGTTTGACATGCCGAAGTCAGGTCTTGTCCTCGCACCCGGGCACCGGCCCGGACGCGAGGCGAATGTGTCAGGTTCAGCGAATGTCGCCGCCGACCCACTGGTTGGCGATTTCGACATAAGTGCCGTCTTCCTGCATGGCATCGAGCGCCGCCTGCATTGCCTTTGCAAGCTCCGGATTGCCCTGGCGGATCGCGATACCCGCGCCGACAGCTTCGGTTTCCAGATCGTTGATGGCAACCAGGTCGCGGCCGCTTTCCTTGGCTGCAAGGATCACAGCGACCGAATCGGCAATGATGGCGTCAACGCGGTCGTTTTCAAGTTCGAGCAGCAGTTCCGGAAGACCCTTGTAGGTCTTGACGGTGTAGCCCTGTTCGCGGGCCCATTGTTCATGGGTTTCACCCAGTGTCACGCCGATGGTGACATCGCCGAGCTGGCTGACGCTTGTGATGTCGGAGCCGGCCATGGTGAAGATCGCCCGTTTGGTGGTGTAGTAGGGACCGACGAAATCGACGACCTTGGCGCGTTCCTCGGTGATCGACATCGAACCGACGATGGCGTCGTACTTGTTGGCCAGAAGCCCGCCGATGATGCCGTCCCAGGCGGTGGTGATGATCTCGGTCTCGAGGCCCATGCGCTTGGCGATTTCGGTGCCGATGGCGGCATCAAAGCCAACGACTTCGTTCTTCTCGTTGACGAAGTTGAAGGGAGGGTATGCGCCGCTCATGGCGATGCGCATGACGCCTTTTTCCTTGATGGTGTCCAGCTCGTCGGCGGCGACAATGCCGGCCGACATGAATGCAAGCGACCCTGCAGCGAGCACGGTCCCTATGATCTTGGTAAACGCGTTCATGTGACGCCCTTTTCTGTTCCATCTCTGATTAATGAACTGCCGGACTGTGTTGCTGCGCCGGGATGGCCCGCGCCGTTTCAGTCCTGAACGATTATGTCGCATGGCGGTTTACTATGGATCAAACAAATAATATCTATCTCAACTATAGACAGGATTTATGATGCAACCCTACGAACAGCGCTTCCCCTGGAACCTCGACTGGAATTTGCTGCGCACCTTCATGATCGTCGTCGACCAGAAGGGCCTGACCCGCGCCGCGGACTATCTGGGGGTGACGCAGCCCACCATCTCAAGCGCGCTCAAGCGGCTGGAGGCAACGGTTGGCGTCTCGCTGGTGGATCGCCGCCCGGGGAATTTCGCGGTGACCGAAGCCGGCCAGATTCTGTATCAGGAATGCAACGCCATGTTCGGCGCGGTCTCCCAGATCCCCGGATTGTTGAACAAGGCCCAGCGCCATGTCAGCGGACACATCAACATTGTCATGACCAGCCATGTCATCTCCCCGCACCTTGACCGGGTGCTGCACGAATTCAATTCCGAAAATCCGGATGTGACCTATTCGATTTCGGTCGCCGAAAGCTCGGAAGTGCTCAACCGGCTGCGTCAGAACCGGGCGACCATAGGCGTGTGCCTGATGCGCGATCCCGATCCGCTGCTGACCGCCACACCGTTGTACCGCGAACGCTTCGCGCTTTATTGCGGCCCGCGGCACCGGTTGTTCGGCAAGACCCAGATCAAGCTGTCCGAACTCAAGGGCGAAAACTCGGTCTCGTTTCAAACCGAGGTCGAGAGCGGACCGCTGTTTCTGCTGGCCCAGTTGCGCGAAAGGGCGTTGCTCAATCCCGACATCAAGGGCATTTCCGCCAACCTACCGGAAGTCCGCCGCATGATCGTTGCCGGCATCGGTGTCGGCGCCCTGCCCGTCCACGTCGCCCAGCGCGATGTCGATGCCGGCCTGTTGTGGCCGTTGCCTCCCTATTCAGCGCTGCCGGTTGCCGATATCTTTTTTGTCAAGAACCCGCGCAGGAGCATGAATCCGGCCGAAACCGTGCTTGTCTCGGCGATCGAAAACCTGATTGAAACGACCGCGATAACGGAACGCACATATCCCTGATCCGGCATGGCGGTTGCATGTGGCAGCGCCCGGTCCTTCAGAAATTTGTGGTAATAACCCCTGAAATTTCAGGATGCCCCCTCGTTTTTCACAGTGAAACAACTTAGCCTGATGTTGCGATGGAACCGGTGCGCTGTCGGGGTCCGCGCCCATACACATGGTGTTTGCGCCATATAATTTTGTGGGTTATAATGCCGCTATATGGGGGTTTTTTGACCAAATACGGGCTTTTTCCATCTCAGGGTCACCAATGAGTGCACAAGACGCTGGCGTTTTTGAGTTCATCGAGCGGGTCGACAACCATGTGTCGATTGACGGACTTCTGGACGATCTCCTGCAGGTCGTTGCCGGTTACGGCTTTCAACACATGATCTATACCGGCCTCCCCGCCGGCGACAGTTCGATAGCTCCGCTGGTCAAATCCAACAGGTTTCCCCAGGCTTGGTGGGATCGCTATGTCGAAAGCGACTACGCCAAGTCCGACGCGGTTTGCCAGCAGGTCTTTTCAAGGGTGGAGCCGCTGGTCTGGAGTGAAGTCGATGAACGCTTCACCGCGATTGACGGCGCTGCCCGCGTGGCCGGCGAAGCCGCTGAACACGGATTGGCGGACGGCTATGTCGTGCCGCTTTTCTCGCGTGATGAATGGCTGTCGGTGATGTCTTTTGGCGGTGCGGACAAGCTGTTGCTGAACCCGAGGGACCGCGGCGCCATCAACCTGATGGCGATCTACACCTCATCCATGATCGAACGCCGTCAGCGAAAGCAGCCTGGACGTGCCAGACTGTCGGCGCGCGAACGCGAAGTGCTGTTGTGGACCTCGGCCGGCAAATCCTGCTGGGAAATTTCCGTCATCCTGAACGTCAGTGAGCAGACGGTACGGTTTCACACCGCGCAGATCCGGGCCAAGCTCAACGCCTCCAACACCACGCATGCTGTGGTGCGTGCACTTCAACAAGGTGAAATCACCCTGGGTCAACTGGCGGATTCGCTAGGCGACATCCACTAATCCGGCTGCCTATCCTTTTCCCCTCAGAACAAAGGGGAAAAGGATGATTGAAGCACACGTCGTCAACACGCAGAACAAGCATCTCTACGAACGCGAATTCGAGGAATTCCTCCGTCGCCGGCATGAGTATTACGCCGTAACCAACCGCTGGGTGCCGATCAGCGATGACGGGCTGGAACTCGATCCGTTCGATACGCCGCAGTCCACCTACATGCTGGGCATGCTCGAGGACAGGGTTGTCACCTCGGCACGGCTGATGCCGACAAGCCTTCCCAACCTGGTGTCGGAAGAATTTCCGCACATGTGCGAAAATATCGGGCTCCCCCGCCGCGAGGACTGGGCCGACTGGACCCGGACCTATGTGCTTCCCGAATACCGCGGCGTCGGATCGACCGGAATTCTCGGGCAGATGTTCTGCGCGGTGATGGAATATTGCCTTGAGGAAGGCATCACCCATATCGGCGGGGTGTTGCAGCAATACCTGCTCAAGCGCTGGCTCGACATGGGCTGGAATGTCATCCCCGCCGGAATCCCGCGCATCCTTTCGGGCGACTGGTGCCTGGTGGCCTATATCGAGGTCAACGAAAAAGCGCTTGTTACAGGTCGCAGTCACGCTTCCGTCGACAGGTCTCTGGTTGTGCGCAGGGGCGCGCAGATGCCGTTCATCGAACCCTCGCAACTCCCACTTGCCGGGGTAAGCACATGAGCGACAGGCCATCCGGCAGCGAGAGGACGGTCGCGCTCCTGAAAATCCAGGGTTTGCTGGCCGCCGCCTATGATGTGGCGCGGCACACGGACAACAAGTTTCTCTCCTATCTCATCAAGATGGCGCGAATGGAGATCCGGACCCGGTTGAATGCTCCGTGCTCCGAGTTCGACGAAACTGACAACCCGGACAAGCTTGATCGTCTCTAAAGACAGGGCGGTCGGCAGGCTTGCAAGCGAGCCTGCGCCGAATGGGTCGGACAGCAAATGACAAAACCGCCATGCCGATGAACAATCGTATGGCGGTTTTCACCTTTCCTTAAAACCGTGCGGTTAATGTTTCCGCTGCGGGCATCCCTTCCGGGGAAAGCATGATGCGGGCCCGCGACGCCGGTCGGATCGGTTGTGATCCCGGCATTGTTCAAATTCCAATTCAGACGGCGCATCCCGACATCCGCCTGTTGGCGCGGGCGAGGATCATCAGGACGCCGATCTCGACCAGCACTCGTTTGGTTTTCGCGCAAGGAGTTCGATGTGGCAGCCTCAAAATCCAACAAAACCAAGGTAGAGAGCCGATCCGGCAGCGCGATGGGAATCGTGTCGAAGGTGTGCGCGACCGTCGCGACGCTTCTCGGAACCCTGTTTTTCGCTGCGATGTTCGATGTCGGACACCTCAACCTGCTGAGCACGCTGGCGGGCATGGGCAGCGTGCTTGTGCCGCTGTTCGCCGTCCTCGCCGTCGCTGCAATGTTTCTGACGCCCAAATCCGAAGCGGACGCAGCCGCGATCACCCATACGTCGCAAATCGCCGACCTGCTCGAATTCCAGTCCAAGGCGACCGCCCAGATTCTGACACTGCAGAACCAGATTGATTCGCTCAGCAGTCAGGACAATGCGGCGCTGAAGGCCCGCAACAAGGAACTGCAGGACGAACTCGACGCCATTCATCAGGCCGAGCGCGACAAGGTGGACGGCCAGATCGAAGCGCTGCGTCAGCGCAACGAGGAGCTCGAGGCGCAGATCAAGGCATGGGCTTTCGACACGGTCGGCAAGACCGTCAAGGGCGAACAGCCACATCCCATGAAAGCAGCCTGACGCTCACCCAGCCGACAAGAGATAAAGTTCCAGGGTGTTTTCAGCACCTCACGCCTCCGGTTCGCGCTCTGCAAGCCGGGGGCGTTTTTGTTTTGCGGGCGTCAGTCCAGATCAACCGGCATTCCGGTCGCCAGCGATTGTGCCGCGGCGTCAGCGATCATTTGCGCGGCGAGGCCGTCGCGGATTCCCGGTGACGGGGCGATGCCGGCCCCCAGGCAGGCGATGAAGTGCATCATCTCGGCGCGGTATGCCGCCGCATAGCGTTCGAGAAAGAAGTGCTGCGCCGGCGCCGAGCGAAAGCCCGCGCCGCTGGCGAACTCGACATTGTTCTCGGGCACATTGTTGGCCTTGATTAGGCCAAGCGAGCCGTGCACCTCGGCGCGCTGGTCATAGCCGTAGGTGGCGCGGCGCGAATTGGAAATCTGGCAGATGCGGCCCGAAGCGGTGGTCAGAACGGCGACCGCGGTATCGACATCGCCCGCCTCGCCGATCGCCGGGTCGACCAGCGCCGAACCGGTGGCAAACACCCGCACCACTTCCTCATCCAGAAGAAACCGCGCCATGTCAAAATCATGGATCATCATGTCGCGGAACAGCCCGCCCGAACTTTTGATATAGCTGACCGGCGGCGGGCTCGGATCGCGCGACAGGATGGTGACCAGTTCCACATCACCGATATCTCCGGCAGCTATACGGGCTTGCAGTGTGGCAAAACCGGGATCGAAACGGCGGTTGAAACCGGTGAGGAACGGCACGCCAGCGCCCTCGACTAACGTGATCAGTTCACGGATTCTCGCCGCCGACATGTCGACCGGTTTTTCGCAGAAGATCGCCTTGCCGGCCTTCGCGCTCGCCCGGATCAGATCGAAATGCGTGTTTGTCGGCGTGCCGATGACCACCGCATGGATCGACGGATCGGCGATGATCTGGTCTGTCGTCATCACCCGCGCGCCGGTCTTGGCGGCCAGCGCATTGGCGGCATCCTCAAACGCGTCGGCGACGGCTGCGACACCGGCGGTGTCGATGTGCTGCAGGCTGCCGGCGTGAACCTGACCGATGCGGCCGCAACCCAGAATACCGATATTGAGCATGGTTCAGGCTTTCCTTGCTGGCGCGCCAAACGCGCGGATGACGGTGCGGGCGGCGGCCATCACCGGCTCATGGGTTTGCCTCAGGATCGCGACCCGGTCGAAGCATTCCGGATCGCGGTTCACCGCCTCGCGCAATGCCGCGCCAAACGCCATTCTGAGCTCGGTGCCGATATTGAATTTGCAGATGCTGGAGCCGGTGGCAAGGGCGCTGCGTTGCGCCACCGGAACCCCGGAGCCGCCGTGAATGACCAGCGGCACGCTCGTCAGCGCCTCGATGGCCCGGATCCGCTGCTCGTCGAGCCCGCCTTCCCTGTCTTGTTGCAGATGCACATTGCCAACCGAAATCGCCATGGCGTCAACACCGGTCTCGCGGGCAAACCGCGCCGCCTCATCCGGATCGGTGCCGGCCGAATTCTCGCCACCGGAATAGCCGACAAAGCCGATCTCGCCCTCGCAGGAAATGCCCGCCTTGTGCGCCATTTCGGCGATTGCCGCGGTCTCGGCGATGTTCTGCGAAAGCTGCTTGCGCGAGCCGTCGAACATCAGCGAGGTGAAGCCGCTGTCGAGCGCCTGCCTGCAGTCCTCGAATGTGTAGCCGTGATCGAGATGGGCGACCACCGGGACGCTGGCGTTTTCAGCCAGATAGCGGAACATCTTGCCCAGCACCGGCAACGGCGTGTGCGCCCGGCAGGATGGCCCGGCCTGCAGGATCACCGGGGCGCCTTCGGCCTCGGCGGCGGCGACATAGGCGCGCATGTCCTCCCAGCCGAGTGTGACCAGGCCTGCGACGGCATAGCCATGTTTGAGCGCCGGCTGAAGCACTTCGGCGAGCGTGGCGATGCTCATTTGAACTTCGCCACCATGTCCTTGATGCCCGGAATGGTTTCGATCTGGTAGGCATGGGTCGGCTGGAAATACTGCACCAGCGAGCGCTGGCTCAAGCCACCGAGGATGGTGAAATAATACATCTCGTAGCCCGGCAGCACACAGCAGGGATGATAGCCCTTGTCGATGCAGATCGTCGAGCCGTCGACGATATGATAGGCGTCGCCGGGCTTGTTGTCCTCACGCTGCAGCATCTGCATGCCGGAGCCATGATTGGGCCGGAAGCGAAAATTGTAGGTCTCGTCGTGCCGGGTCTCGTCGGGCAGCCGGTCGGTGTCATGCTTGTGGCTAGGGAACCCCGACCAGCCGCCCTGCCCGACCGTGAACAATTCGCTGACCAGCAGCCGGCCGACCTTGCCGTGATGTTTCTGGCCGAGAATGTGCTTGATCTTGCGGTGGGTCTTGGTGTCGTCGGAGCCGTACTGCACCTGATCGAGCCCATTGGCGCGGACATCGAACGGGTCCAGCACCTTGTCGTATTTGGCACCGGCAATAAAGACCTCGGTCCGGTCGGAAACGCCGACGATCGTCACCTTGGCGCCGACCGGCGCATAAACCCCTTCCGGTTCGCCGTCCCAGACATCGACGCCGCGATTTCCAAGGGCCACGAAGCCCACGCCCTCGACGTCGACATCGACCGTGCCGGTGGCGGGCACGATGCAGGTCTCGTAGCCGGGCACCTGATAGGCGAAAGCCTCGCCTTTTTTCAGTTTGACGATGTTGAAGTAGTTCAGCGGAACGCAGGCGTCTCCCGCATCGACGATCGGTTTGTTCTGATTGTCATAGGGCGCGATGTGCATGGTGTCGGATCCTTTCGGGATACGGGGGCTCAGACCTTGGTCGGGCCGGGATGGGTCGAGAGAAAAGCCTCAAGCTCGTCAGTCGTTGGCATGGCGGGCGCACAACCGGGCCGCGACACCACAATGGAGGCGCAGGCCGAGCCGCGCAGAACGGCGTCTTTCAGCTCCCGGCCTTCGGAAACTCCGGCGAGCAGGCCGGCCAGGAAACTGTCGCCCGCTCCGGTGGGCTTGATCGCGGCGGCCGGATAAATCCCGGTGCGCAGCTCTTCACTGCCGGCAAACGCCACCGCGCCGTCAGGCCCCATCTTGTAGATGACAATGGCGGCGCTGGTCCGGGCCAGTTCGCGGGCCTTGTCCAGCCCCTTGTCGAGACCGCCGGCCATGAAGCCGAACTCCTCGTCATTGCCGACAATAACATCGGCTATCGCCCCCGCGCGTGACAAAACCTCTTCGGCCACCTCTGGCGACGGCCAGGAATAGGGCCGGTAATCGACATCGAAGATGATCGGCAGACCAGCCGCCCGGGCCAATTCGAATGCCCGGAACGTGGCGGAACGCGACGGCTCGGCGGCAAACACGGTCCCGGCGGTGATCAGCGCGCCATAGCTTCCGAAATCCACCGCCTCGACATCGGCGATGTCCATCTGGAAATCGGCGGCGTTGTTGCGGTAGATCACGCTCTGGTGTTCTTCGAGCCGGGTTTCGTAGACCGCCAGCGAGGTGCGGTATTCGCCGGTGATCGCTTTGACGTGGCTTTTGTCGACGCCGTAATGATCGAGCTGGTTCAGGCAATACCAACCGACGGCATCATCGGAGACTTTCGTCACCAGTGCCGCCTTGCAGCCAAGCTTGACCAGACCTGCGGCGATGTTGGCGCTTGACCCGCCCATGCCGGTAACCATCGATACCGCATCGCGTGTGCGCACACCGGCAGGCTCGGGCGACAGATCCATGCCGACGCGGCCGATCACCAGAAAATTGCGGGCCTTGATACCATCAAGCACGTTCATGCCCTGCCCTCGGCATTGCCGGCGCGCGCGGCGTCGAGAACTTCGGGATAGGGATAATTCAGCCCCAGCAATTGCCGCATGTCAGGGTTTGCCGCATCCAGGAAGGATTGCGGCAACGCCGCCGGCATGTCTTCCATCGGCTTGACCCATTTGGGCAGATACTGGATCAGGATGGCGCTGCGGTCGTGATCGGACCTGTTGGGCATGGCGCAATGCCAGGTGACGCCGTAAAACAGCGCCACATCGCCCGGTTCACCAAGCATCTGCTCGCAACGATCGTAAAACCGGTCCTCGGCTGTCGGATAGCGCAGCTGTTTCTGACTGCCCGGCACATAACCGGTGGCACCGCTCTCGGCAGTGAACGGATCCAGCAGCACCGAGACCTGGGCGTTCATCGGGAACGAACCGTTGAACCCGACCGGATGGGTTTCCTGCTTGTGAAAGTCCCAATAGGGATAATCGACATGCGGCTCCTGCCCCGGCCCGCCCGGCAAGATCCGGTTGGCGGCAATCGAGCCCATAATGAATTCGGTGCCCAGGAACTTGCGCAGGATATCCATCAAGACCGGGTGTGCCGCCATGCGCGAAAACACCTCGCCCTTGGCCAGCAGGTTCCAGACCCGGCGTTGCAGCGTGATCTTGCCGTCCTCCGCGGCGGCCCCCTGGAAATGCGTGACCCTCTCGGATTCGCTTTCCGAATGCGCCATGACGATGGCGCGGGCTTCAGTAATGTCTTCGGGCGTGAACAAGCCGGAAATCGCCACCGCGCCGCCGCCATGCAGCAGTTCTTCGATGATGATGCCGGGATCGGCGTTTTCGGCTGTGAAGCGCTTCATCTCAAACGCCCTTGCGCTGCTTGGAGCGGGTGGATTCCCAGTCTTCATGCGCGGCCTTGACCTTGGGATTGTCGCTCACATGCGGGGTGCCGACTTCCCACCAGGTGTGACCTTGCGTGGTCCAGCCGTCATAGGCATCGACCTTCATCACGATCACATGGGTTTTTTTGCTCGCCTTGGCGCGCTTGAACGCTTCGCCCAGTTGAGCCGGACTGGACACGGTCTCCGCAATCGCGCCCATCGCTGCCGCATGGGCTTCGAAATCCACCGCAAACGGTTCGTCAATCGTCGGGCAATCGGTCAGCAGATTGTTGAAGCTTTCGTTGCCGGTGTTGTTCTGCAACTTGTTGATGACGGCAAAGCCGCCATTGTCGAGCACCAGGATGATCAGCTTCTTGCCCGACAGAACCGAGGAGTAGATGTCGGAATTCATCAGCATGTAGGCGCCGTCGCCGACAAACACGATGGTGTCCTTGTCGGGTTCACGCTCGGCCTGCGCGATGCGCGCGCCCCAGCCGCCGGCGATCTCGTAACCCATGCAGGAAAACCCGAATTCGACATCGACCGTGCCAATATCGAGTGTGCGCCAGTTGGCGGTGATTTCGGCGGGCAACCCGCCCGAGGCGGTGACCACACGGTCGCGGCTGTCGCACAGCGCATTGACCACGCCGATGGCCTGGGCGTAGGAATTGGGCCGGTTGCCATGGGCTACATTGTCCGCGACATATCTGTCCCAATCCGTGCGTTCGGCCTGCGCAAGCGTGGTCCATCCGGTTGGCGCGAGATAGCGCCCCAGCGCCGCGTCAAGCGCCGCAATGGCAATCCTGGCGTCGCCCACCACCGGCAGCGACAGATGCTTGGCCGCATCATGCCGCGCCGCGTTGACCGAGATCAGTTTCGCGCCGGGATCGAAGGCGGTCCAGGATCCGGTGGTGAAATCCTGAAGCCGCGTGCCAATGGCGAGGATCACATCCGCCTTTGCGGCAATCGTATTGGCGCTGTCCGAACCGGTCACCCCGACAGGGCCGATATTGAGCGGATGCTCGTTGAGCAGATTGGCGCGCCCGGCGATGGTTTCGATCACCGGGATCTGGCGTGTTTCGGCGAACGCCGTCAGTTCGGCCACCGCGCCGGAATACTGCACTCCGCCGCCCGCGATGATCACCGGGCGATGCGCCGATGCCAGCAGCGCCGCCGCATCGGCGATCTCCCGCGTATCGGGTGCCTGGCGGCGGATACGGTGCAGCTTTTTGGCAAACAGCGCGACAGGATAATCATAGGCCCAGCCCTGAACATCCTGCGGCAGGCCCATAAACGCCGGACCGCAATCGGCCGGATCAAGCAGGGTGGCAATCGCCGCCGGCAACGACTGGATGATCTGCGCCGGATGGGTGATCCTGTCCCAGTAGCGGCTCACCGCCTTGAAGGCATCATTCAGCCCGAGCGCCGGATTGCCGTAGTGCTCAAGCTGCTGCAGCACCGGATCGGGCAACCGTGTCAGGAAAATGTCACCGCACAGCATCAGCATCGGCAACCGGTTGGCATGCGCCAGCGCCGCCGCAGTCAGGAGGTTGGCAGTCCCCGGACCCGCTGACGCGGTGCAGAACATGAACCGCTGTCTCAGCCATTGCTTGGCATAGCCCGCGGCAGCAAAGCCCATGCTCTGCTCGTTCTGGCCCCGGTACAGCGGCAGTTTGTCGCGCGCATCATACAGCGCCTCACCCAGGCAGGTGACGTTGCCATGGCCGAATATGCCGAAGCCGCCGCCGCACAGCCGCATCTCCACGCCATCGATCTCGATGAACTGGTTGGCCAGATAGCGGATAATGGCTTGTGCCGTTGTCAGGCGTACAGTGTCCTCAGTCATGCGCGCCGAGACCTCCCTCTTGGCCGGCATCACCGGGCGGTTTTGACCGGACCCGAAAATGCCGCTTGCGAAACTTGAATTCCGAAGATACAAAATTTGCAACCGGTTGCAAACTGAATTTCAATATGGACCCGATTATGCGTGAAATTGGCGTTGGCATTGTTGGCGGCGGCTACATGGGCAAGGCCCATGCGGTTGCCATGGCGAGCGTCGGCGCGGTGTTTAACACCGCAGTGCGCCCCCGGCTGGAAATGGTCTCGGCCGGCTCCCCCCAATCCGCCGAGCGTTATCGCGCAGCCTACGGCTTCAACCGCGCAGCATCCGACTGGCGCGAACTGGTTGCCGACCCGAGGGTCGAGGCCATTGTCATCGCCTCACCGCAATCCACCCACCGCGCCATTGCCGAGGCAGCATTCGCGTTGGGCAAGCCGGTACTGTGCGAAAAACCGATGGGCGCAACGCTGGAGGACAGCCGCGCCATGGTCGAGGCTGCGGAGAAGAGCGGCGCGGCCAACATGGTCGGCTTCAACTATATACGCACGCCTGCGAGCCAGTTCGCCAGACAATTGATTGCCGACGGCGAGATCGGCAAGATCACCTGGTTTCGCGGCGAGCACACGGAAGATTTTCTGGCCGACCCGCAGACGCCTGCCAACTGGCGCACCACGGGCGAGGCCAACGGCACCATGGGAGATCTGGCTCCGCACATGATCAACGCCGCCCTGGCGCTGGTCGGGCCGATCCGGTCGCTGATGGCCGAGATCGAGACCGTTCACGCAACCCGCCCCGGCGGAGACGTGAGCAATGACGATCAGGGCCAGATGATGTGCCGTTTTGAAAATGGCGCCATGGGGCAGATGCATTTCAGCCGCATCGCGACCGGCCGCAAGATGGGCTATGCCTACGAGATCACCGGCACCAAGGGCGCGATCCGGTTTGACCAGGAAGACCAGAATGCGCTGTGGCTCTACCGCATGGATGAGCCGGAAGCGACGCGCGGCTTTACCAAGATCCTCACCGGCCCGGCGCATCCCGACTATCTGCCATTCTGCCAGGGACCCGGCCACGGCACCGGCTATCAGGACCAGATCATCATCGAGGCGCGGGATTTCCTTTATGCCATCGAGACCGGCAAACCAGTGTGGCCGACATTTCGCGACGGGCTCGCGGTCAATGAAATCGTCGCGGCAGCGTTCGCCTCGTCACACACCAAATCATGGCAATCCATCACTACGTTAGAGCAAGCTTAGGGCAACCAGACATGACAATCCAAATCGGCAATGCGCCCTGCTCCTGGGGCGTGGAATTTGCAAACGATCCGCGCAACCCGGCCTGGCAGACGGTGCTGAAGCAATGCGCAGAAGCCGGCTACACCGGCATCGAGCTTGGTCCCGTCGGCTTCATGCCGGAAGATCCGGCGATCCTTGCCGAGGCACTCGATGAAAACGGTCTGGAGCTGATCGGCGGCGTGGTGTTTCGCGCCTTCCACGATGCCAGCCAGTGGGACGATGTGATGGATGGCGCGGTCAGGACTTGCAAGGCGCTCACCGCCCATGGCGCACAGCACCTTGTGCTGATCGATTCGATCTCGCCGCGCCGCGCGCCCACTGCCGGACGCGCCGATGAGGCCGAACAGATGGACAAGGCCGAATGGACTACCTTCCGCGACCGCATCGCCACTGTGGCCAAACTCGGCACCGAGGAATATGGGCTGACGGTAGGCATCCACGCCCATGCGGCGGGTTTCATCGATTTCGAACCCGAGCTCGAACGGCTGCTTGACGAAGTGGATGAGAAAATTCTCAAGATCTGCTTCGACACCGGCCATCATTCCTATGCCGGCTTTGACCCGGTGGCCTTCATGAAGCGCCACATCGACCGCATTTCCTACATGCATTTCAAGGATATAGATCCTGTCGTTAAAGCCGACGTGCTCGACAACCGCACCGGTTTCTATGATGCCTGCGGCAAAGGCATCTTCTGCAATCTCGGCGATGGCGATGTGGATTTTCCGGCGGTGCGGCAGATCCTGCTCGATGCAGGTTTTGAGGGCTGGTGTACGGTCGAGCAGGATTGCGATCCGCTGCTCGATCCCGATCCGGTGGGCGATGCAAAAGCCAACCGCGCCTATCTGCAATCCATCGGATTTTAGACACATCCGGTAGTTGGACCAGAACATGCTCGATTTAGTTCACGATGGGACCAAGTTCCTTGCACCGTCATACCGGACTTGATCCGGTATCCAGTCAGCCCAAGTCCTTGGGCTGAGGGGCTCTTTTGACCCGGCAGACGCCGGGTCGCTGGATGCCGGATCAAGTCCGGCATGACGGAGAATGAAGCTACATAGACCGGTTTGGCAGTGTTGGTATCTACCCGGGACTGGGATTTCCGGCACGACGCTGTTTCACATCAATTGGGAGGCATATCATCATGACAAAGCTCAAATGGGGAATGATCGGCGGCGGCGAAGGCAGCCAGATCGGTCCGGCACACCGGCTAGGAGCCGGACTTGACGGCGAATTCGAATTCACCGCCGGCGCTCTCGACCACCGCCCGGATGCAGGCCGCGACTACGGCCAGCGGCTTGGGCTTGACGAGACCCGCGCCTATGGCGACTGGCGCGAAATGCTCGAGGGCGAACGCAATCGCGACGACCGGATCGATCTGGTCACCGTCGCAACGCCCAACGCCACCCATTACGAGATCACCAAGGCTTATCTCGAGGCCGGATTTCACGTGCTGTGCGAAAAGCCGATGACCATGACGGTGGAACAAGGCGAGGACATTGTTCGCACCGCTCGCGCAACCGGCAGGATCTGCGCCGTCAATTACGGCTATTCCGGCTATTCGCTGGTGCGCCACATGAAGGCGATGGTGGCGCGCGGCGATCTTGGCAAGATCCGGCTGGTCAAGGCCGAGTTCGCCCACGGCCACCATGCCGATGCCGCCGACGCCGACAATCCGCGGGTGCGCTGGCGTTATGACCCGGCGCAGGCAGGCGTCTCGGCGCAATTCGCCGATTGCGGCATCCACGCGCTGCACATGGCAAGCTTCGTCACCGGCCAGGAAGTGACAACGCTCTCCGCCGACACCGTGTCTTGCATTCAAAGCCGCAAACTCGAAGACGACGCCATGGTCAATTTCCGTTTGTCAGGCGGCACAATCGGCAGGCTGTGGACCTCATCCATCGCCATCGGCCGCCAGCACGGTCTGACGTTGCAGGTGTTTGGCGAAAACGGCGGGCTCAGATGGGCCCAGGAACAGCCCAACCAGCTTTACTGGATGCCGCTTGGCGGACGGCTCGAAACCATCGAGCGTGGTGAGGCGAACCTCTCGCCGGAGGCCGACCGCACATCCCGCGTCACCATCGGCCACGCCGAGGGCATGCCGCTGGCCTTTGCCAACATCTATCACGATCTCAGTGAGGCCATCCGCGCCGAGAAGCAGGGGCGCGCAATCGATCCCGCCGCCGACCTCTATCCCCGCGCCGAGGACGGATTGCGCTCGATGGCAGCCGTCTTTGCGGTGGCTCAATCGGGCAAGGCCGACGGCACATGGGTGGATGCACGGCCGCCGATGTTCCGCTAGCACAACAGCTGCGGCAATCCGGCTTGCCGCGCTGATTGCAAATCCGGTCCATCCGGTCAAAGATGCGGCATGGCTTTGGAAATCGAACGCAAATTCCTCGTTGACAACGACGCCTGGCGCGGCGTTGTCGAGACATCGAAAGCCATCGTCCAGGCCTATGTCGCCGTCGATGGCGGCACCTCCCTGCGGGTGCGCATCTATGACGATACAAGTGCCCGGCTGACGGTGAAGGTCGGCGTATCGGAGATGACCCGGCACGAATACGAGTATTCCATCCCTCTTGCCGATGCGCGCGCCATGGCTGAAACCAGCCGCGGGCGGCTGATCGAAAAGACCCGTCATATCGTCCACGTCGAGGGCTTCGTCTGGGAAGTCGATGTTTATGAAGGCCGGCTCGCCGGGCTGGTTACCGCCGAAGTCGAAATGGGCTCGGAGAGCGACGATCCGGCCTTGCCGCCATGGCTGGGTCGCGAGGTAACCGGCGATCCGGCCTGGACCAACGCCATGCTGGCCATCAGCGGCCGGCCTCCGGAAACACACCCATGAGCTACCGGATCAGGCCCGGCAAACCCCTGAGCCGCGAATTCCGCCGCGTTGCCCGGCATCAGTACACCATGGCGATCGACATCCTCACACATCAGCCGGACGGCCCTGACGAAGCCATCCACGACGCCCGAAAATGTTTCAAGCGGCTGCGTGGGCTGGTCCGGCTGGTCGGTGACGCGGCCCCGGAATTCCGCGACAATGAAAACGCCCGGGTGCGCGATATCGCCCGCACACTTGCATCCGCGCGCGACGCCACGGCGCTGGTCGAAGCGCTCGACCGGCTCATCGTGAGCGAGGCAACCGCGGCCAATCATGACTCGCTTTTCGCCATCCACGCCCGCCTGGCCGAACGCCGCGACCGCATCGCGGCAGAGGAAACCGGTATCGAGGACAGGATCGCGGCGGCCATCACAGGCTGCGAGGACGGTATCAAAGCGCTTCACCAGCTCCGCCTACCAGGTAAGCGTCGCAAGGCCACCGCGGTGCTCGCCCGGGGCGCCGCCAAAAACTACGGCCGCACCGTCAGTGCGCTTGCCAGAGCCGGTGCGAGCAGCAACCCGGACGACTGGCACGACCTGCGCAAGCGCATCAAGTATCACCGGATGCATGTGCAATTGCTCAGCACCGCCTGGCCCGGCGAAATGGGCCTGCGCGCCGAAATCGCCGATCTGGCCGGCGAGGCTCTGGGCGACGATCACGATCTGACCAGCCTCGATGCCCTGATCGCGGCGGACCCGGCAGCGATCGGCACTGATGACGAGATTGCCATCCTGCGCAGATGTATGGCGGCACGCTCTGCCAGACTGCACGATCAGGTCCACGCCATCGTCACAAACCTGCTCAAGGATGACAAGCGGGTGATCGAAAGCCGGATTGCGGCGCTGTGGCATGATGCGGCGGGGTGAATGCAGCGCCTGGAAGGAGTGTTGCCTATGTCCGAAAATGTAACTCCGCGACCAGCCTGGCTCCCACATCGCAACCTCCCGCTTCTTGTCCCGCGTGACGGCGGCAATGCCGCCGACCGCATGATCGTGTTTTGGGTGGCATGACCATCCCCCACAAAGCGACCGGAACCGGTTGATCCATTGATATGGATCAAAGCGCATATGCTCCAGGCCGCATATGAGGTTCGGCATGCAGGAAATTTTGACAGCGCTTTCCGATCCGACCCGCCGCACTGCACTCGCCCTCCTTTGGGACGGCGATGAGCATTGCGTCTGCGAATTGATGGCCCGCCTCGGCGCCAGCCAGAGCCGCATGTCGCGCCACATGAAGGTGCTGCGCGAGGCCGGTCTTGTTCGCGACCGGCGCGATGCACAGTGGGTGCGTTATCGCCGCAACCCGCATCTCGCGCCAGAACTGGCAACCGTGGTCGACGCGGTGCTGGCCGCCGAGGCGAAATCTGAAAGGAAGGTCGCATGACCGTTGAGGCACACCATCCCGCTCCCGATCGCAGGACGCAGGACTGGCTCTGGTATACAGGCATCCCCGTCGCGGCTGTGCTGCTCTATCTTGTCTACGGTCAGCTGATCCCGTTTTCCGAATGGGTCACATCGCTGTTTCCGGTTGCAAGTGACAGCCATACCGGCGAGGCCATCGCCTTCTTTGCCTACGACGTGCCAAAAGTGCTTTTGCTTCTGACCGGCATCGTCTTTGTCACCGGTGTGGCGCGCAGCTGGTTCAGCCCTGAAAAAACCCGGACTCTGCTGGCTGGCAAGCGGGAAATATGGGGCTATCCGCTGGCGGCCCTGCTGGGCGTGCTGACGCCGTTCTGTTCCTGCTCCTCGGTGCCGCTCTTCATCGGTTTCGTCTCGGCGGGGATCCCGCTCGGTGTGACCTTCTCGTTTCTGATCGCGGGTCCGATGGTGGGACCGGTGGGACTGGGACTGCTCTACGGCCTCGTCGGCTGGAAGATCGCGACGATTTACCTCGTCTTCGGCTTCACCATCGCCACCGTCGCCGGATTCGTCCTGGGCCGGATGGGGCTGGAGCGGTACCTGCAGGACTGGGTGCGCGAACTGAATGCCGGCCCGGTCGGCGATCTGCCCGAGGAACGACTGACGCTGGTGGACCGACTGAAGATCGGTGTCGAACAGGTACGCGAGATCGTTGGCAAGGTCTGGATCTGGGTGCTCGTCGGCATCGCTATCGGCGCGGTGATCCACGGCTATGTCCCTGAAGCGATTATGCTGCGAATCATGGGCGGAGAGGCCTGGTGGTCGGTCCCGGCGGCAGTCGTCGTCGGCATACCGATGTACACCAATGCCGCCGGCGTCATCCCGATCGTCGAGGCGCTCTTGGGCAAAGGCGCCGCACTGGGCACGACAATGGCGTTCATGATGTCGGTGATCGCGCTCTCGTTGCCCGAGATGATCATTCTCAAACAGGTGCTGACACTTCGGTTGATCACGATCTTCATCGCTGTCGTCGCGAGCGGCATTCTCGCCACCGGCTTTCTGTTCAATGCCATTCTCTGAAAGGGTTCCCTCATGAAAACCGTCAAGATCTACGGCCCCGGCTGCAACCGCTGCGAAACCACGGAAACCATGGTCAAGGACACCGCGTCGCGGCTCGGGATCATGGTGGAGGTCGAAAAGGTCACCGATGCGAAATCCATCGCCATGGCAGGCGTCATGTCGACGCCCGGCATCTCGGTCGATGGCAAGCTGGTCCATGCCGGGGGGCTGCCCGATGCCGGCAAGCTCGAAGGCTGGCTCACGGCATGATCCGGACAATTGCCGCCGCCACTTTGATGACTGTTCCCACGCTCGCCCTGGCCCAGACGCTCGAGATTCAACCGGTCACCGACAATGTCTGGGCCATCGTCGGCGAAACCGAGCAGCGCAGTCCGGCAAACCTTGCCAACAACGCCACGTTCGGGCTCGTTGTGACCGACGAGGGCGCGGTGCTGATTGATCCCGGCGGGTCCTACAAGGGCGCCAAAATCCTGCATGAGGCAATCCGCGGAATTACCGACCAGCCGGTGACTTATGTAATCAATACCGGCGGGCAGGATCACCGCTGGCTGGGCAACAGCTACTGGCAGGAGACAGGCGCAAAAGTGATCGCGTCCGAGGCGGCCGTGGCTGATCAGCTGGCCCGCGGATCGATGCAATTGAGCACGCTTGCCCAGCTTCTGGGTGACGGCTTGGAGGGAACCGACCCGTCGCATGCCGACATAACCTTCGTGACCGACCATATCCTCGACTTCGGCGGTCTCAGCTTCGAGATCATGCATCGCGGCTCCGCGCACACGCCGGGCGATGCATTTGTCTGGCTGGACGAACGCAACGTGATGTTCACCGGCGACATCGTCTATGTCGACCGTATTCTGGGAACCGGACCAGCGCACAACGTCAAGAGCTGGATCGGGGTGTTCGAAGCCATGGCGGCGTTCGATCCGCGCCATATCGTGCCGGGCCATGGCAATGCCACCGACCTGAACAAGGCACGACGCCAGACCTACGACTATCTTGTCAACCTGCGCACCCAGACCGGCGAACTGATCGAAGCGGGTGGCGACATCATGGACGCACCCACGATTGACCAGTCCGACTGGTCCTATCTCAAACAGTTCGACAGTCTCTCGGGCAGCAATGCGCAGGCAACCTATGAACAGATGGAGTGGGAATGATGCTCGAATATCGAGTCAGCGCCCGCCGCATCGACGCCCATGGGTCGGAAGCCACCACCAAAGACGCAAGAATCGTGCTCGACACAGACATGGCGGGCCGTAATGATGCGTTCAATCCAGCGGAGATGCTGCTGGCAAGCCTTGCCGCCTGCTTGCTGAAAGGTGCCGAACGCATCGCGCCGTTACTGGAATTCGATCTGCGCGCCATCGAGGTCAGCCTGCATGGCCAGCGCCAGGACAATCCGCCGAAGATGGTCCGCATCGACTATGAGATAGTGGTCGATACCGCTGAGACCGACCAGCGACTGGACCTTTTTCACCGTAATCTGCGCAAATACGGCACCATCTCCAACACACTGGCCGAAGCCACAGAGCTTGTCGGAACAATCCGGCGCAAGGCCTGAGCCGCATCCGGGAAGCCGTCAGCCGGAGACCGACCGCCGCAAGCTGGTTGCGGACCTGAAGTGCCAAAGCAAACATCCCCGGGAAAATGTTGCCCGGGATACCTTACCCGCTCACCCGATCATCTGCGCGCCGACACAGGCGTGCCTGGCGCATTCGATCTCCAGCGTCGTATGGCCCAGCCCAAAACTCTGGCTGAGCTTGTCTTTTACCGCCTGCTTGATTGCATCGGCGTCGTCCCACCGACCCGCTTCGATTACCAGATGCGCGTCGAGCGCTGCCGCATGTTCCTGCATTTGCCACAAATGCAGGTGATGCACGCCTGACACGCCGTCGACCGCCTCGATGGCCACGATCACGTCGTTGGCGTTCAGTTCCACCGGTGCGCCCAGCATCAGAATCCGGATGACCTCGCCAATTTCACTGAACGACATCCACAGGATGTAACCGGCGATCAGCAGTGTCACAGCCGGGTCGATCCAGTGCCAGTCATAGACAATGATCAGGGTTCCCGCGACAATAACGGCAATCGATCCCAGCGCATCGGCGACATTGTGCAGGAAGGCGGCACGGATGTTGACGCTGTCCTTGGATAGCGAATAGGTCAGCATCGCGGTTACCACATCAACGGCCAGAGCGACGCCGGCGATGATGACCACCAGCCAGCCGTCAACGCTCTGCGGCTCGATGAAGCGCATCACCGCCTCATAGATGAGGTATAGCCCGATCACGATCAGCGTGGTGTAGTTGATCAGCGCGGCGACCACTTCGGCGCGGCCATAGCCGAAGGTCATGGTCCCGTCAGCGGGCCGCCTGGCGATTTTGCGTGCGAGAAACGCAATGATCAGCGACAGCGCGTCCGACAGGTTGTGAATTGCGTCGGCGATCATTGCCAGGCTGCCCGAGAGAATGCCGCCAATGATTTGCGCCACGGTCAGCCCGAGATTGACGATGACCGCCCAAAAGACGCGCGCGTCGCCGGCATCGGGGTCGATGTGATTGTGGTGATGATGGCCTGCCATGCGTGGGGTCCTGCGTGCGAGGTGAAGTCGGGTATTGAGCGTTGTAACCCCTCTAGCAGCTATAGATACAAGCAAAAAAGCCGGCCGCTGGCCACTCACTTAAGACAGGGCCATCGGACTGCGTTTGCATTGCCCAAACCCGTTTCCTAGATATGCCGCACAAGACCAACGAAACCCCGACCGGGTGAAGGGCGTGACGCGTGAGCACATTCAACTATCCCAGCTATCCCACCGGGCACGGTTACATGTCGGAAGACATCCAGCGGGACTACATCATGGCGGCTGTTGCGCGAAAGATGCTGCCGGCTGACGCACACCGGATTGCGCCGATCATCTCGCTTACCGCCTCCAACGATGTGAGCAAACCGATACAGTTCTGGCAACTCTATTCGGTGCTCGGGCCTGACCGGATCGTCGCCATTGTGCGGAATTTCTACGGGCGCGTGTTCGCCGCCGAGGAATGGTTCGCCTCGGCTTTCGCCCGCATCGGCGGCGTGGAGCATCACGTCATGACACAGTCGGCGATGTGGATCGACGTCATGGGCGGCGGCCCGGCCTACCACGGCGGTGATTTCAGGTTGAACTTTCACCACACCCACAACGCCATTCAGGTGATGACGGCCAGGGGCGCCGAGCTCTGGACCAGACTGATGGTGGAGACACTGGATGCCTGTGGACAGCATATGACGGACGATCCGAGGGTGAGGCCCGCTCTCAACACCTTCCTGACTCATTTTATGGGAAAATACGCCCAAGAGTTTGGATTTGAAAACAAAAGCGTGTTCGGCGAACTCAATCCGCCGCTCAGGCGCAAGCTCAATTTCATGAACATGACCACCGAGGCCATCGAGTCGTTGTCACACGATGATCTCAGACAGGCGCTCGCCGGGCTTGGCGTAGACACCTCGCTCTATCCGACAAAGCAGGACCTGGTGAACAAGGCGCAAATGCTGTGATCGGCCGCAGCATCCGGACACAGGCATGCCCTGCCCTGATCATCTGACTGCTCTGAGCGTTCCCCGCTCGATCACCCGGCAGGGAAACAGCCGGGCTTCCGGGTAGCGGTCGGGTTTTTCCAGCATCGACACGATCAGTTCAATCGAGGAATCGATGATCTGGCTGATCGGCTGGCGGATGGTGGTGAGATTGATGTTCTCCCAGCCGGCCATCTCCATGTCGTTGAGCCCGATCAGGCCGATATCATCGGGCACCTTGAGCCCTGAATCGGCAATCGCGCTGAGCGCGCCGATCGACAACACGTCATCGCCGCAGAAATAGGCCTCGGCCGGCCTGCCCTTGAGCCGCTCCAGCATTTCCTTGCGGCCTGCATCGAACGAATAGGCCTCGGCGAAGGAGTGCCGCACGGCCAGGTCCTGATGAAGCGCCAGTTCCTCCATGAAGCCACGGAAACGGTCCTGGGTCGAGGTGGCCTGCTCCGGCCCGCCCAGAAACCCCACATCAGTGTAGCCGCGCCTGACCAGTTCCCGTGCCGCCATGCGCCCGCATTCGGCGTTGTCGATGCCGACCACATGCACCTCCGGCGAACTGGCGTAGCGGCCGAAACTGTGCACCACCGGCACGCCCGCGTCGCGGAAGGATTTGGCGAACCCGGGCGGCAGTGTCGAGGATGCCACCACCACGCCGTCGACCGAATACTGACGCAGCATACGGATCGAATTGGCGGGATCGGTTTCATCCGACAGATTGACCAGCAAAGGCCGCAGCCCGCGATCCTGCAGGCCGCGGGTGAACAGGTCGAACACCTCGAGAAATATCGGGTTGTGGAAGTTGTTCGAGACCAGGCCGATCAGCTTGGTGCGGCCCGTCGTCAGGCTCGAGGCCAGCGCATTGGGACTGTAACCGAGCTCTGCCGCCGCCTTTTCGACCTTTCGGCGCATTTTCAGCGATACCGACGCACCATTGGTGAACGTGCGTGACACTGCGGCGCGCGACACGCCCGCCCGTTCGGCGACATCCTTCAAAGTTGGCGGCATGGATCGGCGGCTCCTGTCCATCGGCTATCAATCAATTTCATTACTGCCCACAAAACCGGATGAAAGCAAGAATATCGAAATCGTTTTGCAACCGGTTGCAAAATTCAATGATTTGTGGTTTTCTCAGGATCGAGAGAGACGGCGGGAGGCCGGCCTTTCCGTGGACTCGACATAAACTCTGGGAGGAGATCATGATGTCACTGAGCAAGAAGCTCGCATTGGCCGTTGCGGTATTCGCAGCGCCGGTTTTGAGCGCCACCACTGCGTCCGCCGATGGCGAACGTTACGTTCTCGTCAGCCATGCGCCTGACAGCGACAGCTGGTGGAATACCATCAAGAACGGCATCGCGCTGGCCGGCAAGCAGATGAATGTCGAGGTTGAGTATCGCAATCCGCCGACCGGCGATCTGGCCGACATGGCCCGCATCATCGATCAGGCTGCGGCCTCCGGCCCCGATGGCATCATCACCACGCTGGCCGATTATGATGTGCTGTCGGGTCCGATCAAGGCGGCAGTTGACAGCGGCATCGACGTCATCATCATCAATTCCGGAACGCCTGAACAGGCACGTGAACTGGGCGCGCTGATGTATGTCGGCCAGCCCGAATATGACGCCGGATACGCCGCCGGACTGCGCGCCAAGGGCGATGGCATCGGCTCGTTCCTGTGTGTCAACCATTACATTTCGTCGCCAGCCTCAACCGAACGATGCCAGGGATTCGCCGACGGCCTGGGTGTCGATCTCGGCAACCAGATGATCGATTCCGGACAGGATCCGGCGGAAATCAAGAACCGCGTGCTGGCCTATCTCAACTCCAATCCGGACACCGACGCGGTGCTGACACTCGGCCCCACCAGCGCCGATCCGACATTGCTGGCACTGGATGAAAACGGCATGGCCGGCGACATCTATTTCGGCACCTTCGATCTGGGCGCCAACATCGTTGAAGGCATCAAGGCCGGCACCATCAACTGGGGCATCGACCAGCAACCGTTCCTGCAGGCCTATCTGCCGGTGGTGGTGATGACCAACTACCACCGTTACGGCGTGTTGCCGGGCAACAACATCAACTCCGGCCCCGGCTTCGTCACCGCCGACGGCCTTGAGCTGGTGGAGAAATACGCGGGCGAATACCGCTAGGTTTCCTCCCGGGCAGTGGCGCGCAACTGCGCCGCTGCCTCTCTTGTCTTTCCCAATGACACCATTCTGTGAGGTCTCATGTCCGATACGGCTGCAGCACCTGCAAACGACGAACGCGTCAAGCAAACATCGGCCCTGCGCAAGGCGCTGATTCGTCCCGAACTCGGCGGCATTTGCGGAACCGTGATCGTGTTTACGCTCTTCGCGCTTTTCGCCGGTGACAGTGGAATGTTCAGTTCCCAGGGCGTGCTCAACTGGTCAGTCGTCTCGGCCCAGTTCATGATCATCGCCGTCGGCGCCTGTCTGCTGATGATCGCCGGCGAATTCGATCTCTCCGTCGGCTCGATGATCGGCTTTGCCGGCATGATGATCGCGATCTTTTCCATCACCCTTGGCTGGCCGGTGTGGCAGGCGATCCTCATTACTTTCGCGCTGTGCATAGCCATCGGCGCGCTCAACGGCATCATTGTGGTGCGCACCGGACTGCCGAGCTTTATTGTCACGCTGGCGTTTCTGTTCATCCTGCGCGGGTTCACCATCTACCTGCCGCAACTGATCGAGCGCAAAACCATCATCGGCGGCATCGACAAGGCTGCCGAAGGCGACTGGCTGGCAGCCCTGTTCGGCGGCAAGATCCTCAAGGGCCTGTTCGCCTGGCTCGGCGATGCCGGCATCATCGCGGTGTTCGAGCGGGGAAATCGCGCCGGTGAGCCGGTGGTCGACGGCATTCCGATGCTGATCGTCTGGGCGCTGGTGCTGGTGGCGTTCGGCCACTTCCTGCTGACCCGCACAAAATTCGGCAACTGGATCTTCGCCGCGGGCGGCGATGCCCAGGCCGCGCGTTATGTCGGCGTGCCGGTCAACCGGGTCAAGATCCTGATGTTCATGTTCACCGCGTTCTGCGCCACCGTCTTCGCCACCTGCCAGGTGATGGAATTCGGCTCTGCCGGTGCCGACCGTGGCCTGCTCAAGGAATTCGAGGCCATCATCGCAGTGGTGATCGGCGGCGCGCTGCTCACCGGCGGCTACGGCTCGGTCATCGGCGCCGCACTGGGTGCGCTGATCTTCGGCGTGGTGCAGCAGGGCCTGTTCTTCGCCAATGTCGAGAGTTCGCTGTTCCGCGTCTTCCTCGGCGTCATCCTGCTGTTCGCCGTGGTGCTCAACACCTACATCCGGCGCATGATCACAGGGGAGAGATAAGATGCAAATCGAACATGCCCCGCTTATCGAGATGAAGAACATCGAGAAGCACTTCGGCTCGGTCATCGCACTCGCCGGCGTGTCGCTGGAAATATATCCCGGCGAATGCCATTGCCTGCTCGGCGACAACGGCGCGGGCAAGTCCACCTTCATCAAGACAATGTCGGGCGTACACAAGCCGACCAGCGGCGAGATCCTGTTTGAAGGCAAGCCGATGCATTTCGACGATCCGCGCGACGCGATCTCGGCCGGCATCGCCACCGTCTATCAGGATCTGGCCATGATCCCGCTGATGTCGGTGAGCCGCAACTTCTTCATGGGCAATGAACCCGAAAAGAGTTTCGGTCCGATCAAGCTGTTTGACCACGACCACGCCAACCGCGTGACCATGGAAGAGATGGACAAGATGGGCATTTCTCTGCGCGGTCCCAACCAAGCCGTCGGTACCCTGTCGGGCGGCGAACGCCAGACCGTGGCGATTGCCCGGGCGGTGCATTTCGGCGCCAAGGTTCTGATCCTTGACGAACCGACCTCGGCGCTTGGCGTGCGCCAGACCGCCAATGTGCTGGCAACAATCGACAAGGTGCGCAAGCAAGGCATCGCCGTGGTGTTCATCACCCACAATGTCCGCCACGCCATGGCCGTCGGCGACCGTTTCACCGTGCTCAACCGCGGCCAAACGCTCGGCACCGCCCAGCGCGGTCAGATCACCCCCGATGAATTGCAGGACCTGATGGCCGGAGGACAGGAAATGGTGGCGCTCGAAGGCTCGCTCGGCGGCACTGTTTGATTTTTTGCCTTCCAAGAGCCCACGGATTCAGAGGCACGTCTTCAGGGCGCGCCTTTTTCTTGTCGATCAGGGCCCATTTTTGAATACCCAGCCATTTGGCTGCGTCTTCGAGGCGCGCTGCGCGCTGAGACTGATTTTCCACCGAATCTCGCCTGCATGTATGTGTCACACAGGTGTCATGGGGCCTTGCCATTTGAGGCTTCACACAGAATAGTCTGCGTGGGAACGAAACAAAATAAAACTTGAAGTGAAACCGGAGGAAGTCCATGACCCTGAAATCCATTCTGCTGAGCACCATCGCCGGTGTCGCCTTCACCATTTCGGCACCGCTTTCCGCGTCCGCGCAGGATTGCGAACGCGGCACGCTGGACGCGCTGTATTGCGATGTCGACGGTGATCTGATCGCCGACATTCCGACAGATCCGGCCAAGCTGACCGATCCGGACACGCTGATTTTCGCCTATACACCGGTTGAAGATCCTGCTGTCTACAAGGAAGCCTGGGACGATTTCCTGACCCACCTCAACAAGGTCACCGGAAAGAAATCGGTGTTTTTCCCGGTGCAGTCCAACGCTGCCCAGATCGAAGCCATGCGCTCGGGCCGCCTGCACATTGCCGGCTTCAACACCGGCTCCAATCCTCTCGCCGTCAATTGCGCCGGTTTCCGGCCCTTCACGATCATGGCCTCGGAAGATGGCAGCTTCGGTTACGAGATGGAGATCATCACCTACCCGGGTTCCGGCATCGAGAAGGTCGAGGATATCAAGGGCAAGGTTCTGGCCTTCACCGCGGAAACCTCGAATTCCGGTTTCAAGGCACCGTCGGCGCTGCTGAAGGCGGACTACGGCATGGTGGCTGGCACCGATTTCGAGCCTGCCTTCTCCGGCAAGCATGACAATTCGATTCTTGGCGTCGCCAACAAGGATTACCCGGCCGCCGCCATCGCCAACTCTGTAATGGGTCGGATGATCGAACGTGATGTGATCAAGGCGGAGCAGATCAAGTCGATCTACAAGTCGCAGACCTTTCCGACCACCGGTTATGGCGTGGCGCACAACCTGACGCCGGAGCTTCAGGAGAAGATCAAGCAAGCCTTCTTCACCTTCGAATGGGAAGGCTCTTCGTTGAAGAGCGAATTCGAAAAATCCGGCGAAGGCCAGTTCCTCGAAATGACCTACAAGGATTTCTGGGAGGTCGTTCGCAAGATCGATACCGCCAATGGTGTAGAATACACCTGCGGTTGATCCGTTCAGGCTCCGCCATGTCCTTACGGGGGTGGCGGAGCCCTTTTTCATGCGATTGCGCAACATCTGACCGCTGCGCTTCCCTTGCCGATCACGGAACCTCATGCTGCAACTCAATAATCTGACCAAGACCTATCGCACCGGCGACAAGGCGCTTCAGGAGGTCACCCTGTCCATTCCCAAGGGTCAGGTTCTGGCGCTGATCGGACCGTCCGGTGCAGGCAAATCAACGCTGATCCGTTGCATCAATCGTCTGGTCGAGCCGACGTCGGGTTCGGTGATCCTCGACGGCACCGACGTGACTGCGCTCAGCTCCAGCGGGTTGCGCAAGATGCGCCGCCAGATGGGCATGATTTTTCAGGAATATGCACTGGTCGAGCGGCTCACCGTGATGGAGAACGTGCTTTCGGGACGGCTCGGCTATGTCGGCTTCTGGCGCTCGTTCCTGCGCAAATATCCACAATCGGATGTCGATGAAGCCTTCCGACTGCTCGACCGCGTCGGGTTGCTGACCATGGCCGACAAGCGCGCCGACGAACTCTCCGGCGGCCAACGGCAGCGCGTCGGCATCGCCCGCGCACTGATCCAGAACCCGCGGCTGCTGCTGGTGGATGAACCCACCGCCTCGCTCGACCCCAAGACCTCGCGCCAGATCATGCGCCTGATCTGCGAATTGTGCGCTGAACGCGATCTCGCCGCCGTCATCAACATCCACGATGTCGCTCTGGCACAGATGTTCGTTGAACGCATCGTCGGCCTGAAAGCCGGTGAACTGGCCTTTGACGGCAAGCCGACCGAGATGAGTGACGAGGTGCTGACCACGATCTATGGCGAAGAAGACTGGCACGCCACCATCCGCGATGTCGACGACGAGGAAGACACCGATACGGTGGAGCCGGCGCTATGACCACGGCCACGCTTGACGACCGGCTTGGCCACAGCTGGCAAAAGCCGCATCTGATCACCAATCCGCTTCTGCGCTGGGGCCTTGCCATCGGTGCCCTGGTCTATGTCGTGCTGGCCGTCAGTTCGATCGACGTCAACTGGTCGCGCGTCGCCGAAGGCCTGAGCCGCGGCTGGGCTTTCGTGACAGCCTTCTTCAATCCCGATTTCGTCTCCCGCGGCGGCGACATCTGGGACGGCATCATCGAGAGCATCATCATCACCATCACCTCGACGGTGGTGGGCATTGCGATTTCCATTCCCATCGGCCTGGGTGCTGCGCGCAACATCGCGCCGCTGCCGGTCTATCTGGTTTGCCGGGGCATCGTCGCCCTGTCACGCGCACTCAACGAGATCATTGTCGCCATCCTGCTGGTGGCGATCTTCGGCTTTGGTCCGCTGGCCGGATTCCTCACCCTGTCTTTCGCCACTATCGGCTTCATTTCGAAGCTGCTGGCCGAAGACATAGAGGAAATGAGCAAGGTGCAGGCGGAAGCCATCCGCGCCACCGGGTCGTCCTGGCTGCAATGGATCAACTACGGCGTCCAGCCGCAGGTGATGCCGCGGCTGATCGGGCTGTCGATGTACCGCCTCGACATCAATTTCCGCGAATCCGCCGTGCTTGGCCTGGTCGGCGCCGGTGGCATCGGCGCCACGCTCAACACCGCTTTCGACCGCTATGAATTCGACACAGCGGCGGCAATCCTGCTGATCATCATCGTCACCGTCATGGGGCTGGAATATCTCTCCGGCATCATCAGGGCAAAGGTACAGTAATGCCGGTATCAACTGACGCAAAAGGCGCCAAGATCTGGCAATTGCGCAATCGCAACCAGACACTCACCCGTTGGGCCGGCTATCTCGCCGCCGTTGCCATCTTCATGTGGTGCTGGCAGCGGATTTCCGAGGCCACCACCTGGTTCTTCGTCTGGGATGCGCCCCGCATCGCCGCCGATATCGGCTCCCGAGCCATGCCGCCACGCTGGTCCTACATGGACAAATTGTGGGGTCCGCTGTGGGATACGCTCAATATGGCGACGCTTGGCACGGTGCTGGCCCTGTTCATGGCTGTGCCGGTGGCGTTTCTGGCGGCGCGCAACACCACTCCGAGCGCCCTGTTCATCCGGCCGGTGGCGCTGTTCATTATCGTCGCCACCCGCTCGATCAACTCGCTGATCTGGGCCCTCCTGCTGGTTGCCATCATCGGCCCCGGTGTCTTTGCCGGACTGATGGCGATTGCCTTCCGCTCGATCGGTTTCTGCGCCAAGCTGCTCTATGAGGCGATCGAGGAGATCGACGAGAAACAGGTCGAGGCGATCACCGCCACCGGCGCCAGCCGCTGGCAAGTGATGGCTTACGGCATCGTGCCGCAGATCATGCCCGCCTTCGCCGGCATCAGCGTCTTCCGCTGGGACATCAACATCCGCGAATCCACCGTTCTGGGCCTCGTCGGCGCGGGCGGTATCGGGCTGCAGCTTCAATCCTCGCTCAACACACTGGCCTGGCCGCAGGTGGCCCTGATCCTGATCGTCATCTTGGCTGCCGTGATCGTTGGCGAATGGGTTTCGGCAAAAGTACGTGGAGCGATCATTTGAGCACCGGTTCTGCAATCCTCAAAGGCGCCGACACCGCTGTTGCCTTCACGGAATACCAATCCGTGCGGCATCGGCTGCCTGCCGGACGCGGGCCGGCGCAATTCACCCGTGCCACCGATCTCGATGCCATCGCCGATCATTTCGACGTCTTCCTGCTTGATGCGTTCGGGGTGCTCAATATCGGCGAAACGGCGATCCCGGGCGTGGTTGACCGCGTCAATGGTCTGCGCCAGCGCGGCAAGCAGGTGCTGGTTGTCACCAATGCGGCGGGATACCCCTCCTTGGTGCTTCATGCCCGCTACAAACGGTTGGGCTACAGCTTTGATACGCAGCACGTTGTGTCGAGCCGGATGGCATTGCTCAAGGGCCTCGATGACCATGCGCACCGCAAATGGGGAATGGTCGCAGCTCCCAGCTTCGGCCGCGAGGAACTTCCCGAAGGCGCGATTTTCCTCGAGGATGATCCCGCCGCCTATGCCGAGGCCGAAGGTTTTTTGATGTTCGGTGCATCAGCCTGGAGCGAATCCCGGCATGCCTTGCTCGAACAGGCGCTCAAGGACAACCCCCGCGACGTCCTGGTTGGCAATCCGGATCTGGTTGCGCCGGTCGAGGCCGGATTGTCGCGCGAACCCGGCCATTATGCCCATCGCCTGGCAACCGCCACCGGCATCGAACCGGTGTTTTACGGCAAACCGTTCCCGGCAATCTTCGATCTGGCGCGTGAGCGTATCCGGCCCGGCACGCCTGACGAGCGCGTGGTGATGGTCGGCGACACGCTGCACACCGACATTCTCGGCGGTGCGGCAGCCGGTTTCCGCACAGCCCTGATCCAGGGCTACGGCTTCTTCGATGGAGAGGACCCGGCGGATGCCATCGCACGCTCGCAAATTGTCCCGGATTTCATCCTCGAACGGCCTTAAGGGCTTACAAAGCCAAACCTGACGGTCAGGCCGGCCCCCTTCGCTCCCCGGTTCAGGCTGCACCCGCCGTTTGTTTGCATGCCATGTTGACGCACATCAAGGCGAGCGATGCTCCAAGCTTTACAGTGAGACTTCATTTCGACTTGTCTCACACAGCCTTTCGGGAGCGCATCATGTCCGCAGCCACCAAGAACGTCATCTGGTTTGAAGATCTGTCGCGCGGCGATGTCGCTCTGGTCGGCGGCAAGAACTCGTCGCTGGGCGAAATGGTACAGCAATTGGGGCAAAAAGGCATTGATGTGCCGCCCGGTTTCGCCACCACCTCGGACGCTTTCCGCGCCTTCATCAAGGCCAACAATCTCAATGATGTGATCGCCGAGGCGATGGAGAAGCTCGAAAGCGGCAAGCGCACGCTGGCCGAAACCGGCAAGGCTGTCCGCGCAGCGATCGTCGCGGGCGACTGGCCCGACGATATCCGCGAAGCTATCCTGTCTGCCTACCGCGTGCTCTCCGAGCGCACCGGCAACACCGAGCTTTCGGTCGCGGTCCGCTCCAGCGCCACTGCAGAAGACCTGCCTGACGCCAGCTTCGCCGGTCAGCAGGAAACCTTCCTCAATGTCCGGGGCGAAGCCGCACTGCTCGCCACCTGCCGCCGTTGCTACGCTTCGCTGTTTACCGACCGGGCGATCACATACCGCAAGATCCAGGGGTTCGACCACAACCAGGTGGCGCTGTCGATCGGCGTGCAATTGATGGTGCGTTCCGACATCGGCGGCTCAGGCGTGATGTTCTCCATCGACACCGAATCCGGCTTTGACAAGGTGGTGCTGATCAATGCTGCCTGGGGACTGGGCGAAAACGTCGTTCAAGGCGCTGTCACGCCGGACGAATACGAGGTGTTCAAGCCGCTGCTCGACAAACCCGGCCTCAAGCCGATTGTCGAGAAGACCTGTGGCGCCAAGGAGATCAAGATGATCTACGCCGGCGCCGAAGGTGGCGAGACCAGGAATGTTCCGACCTCGAAGGCCGAACGCGGATCCTATGTGTTGAGCGACGAGGAAATCCTCAATCTCGCCCGCCAGGCCGCCACCATCGAAAAGCACTACGGCCAGGCCATGGACATGGAATGGGCCAAGGATGGCGAGACCGGCAAGCTCTATATTGTTCAGGCGCGGCCCGAAACCGTGCAGTCGCGTATCGATGTCACCGCGCTCAAGACCTACACAATCAAGAAGACCGGCAAGACCCTGCTGACCGGCTTGAGCGTTGGCGCCGCCGTCCGCGCCGGGCGGGTCTGCCTGATCGAGAACGCCAGGGACATCGACAAATTCGTCGACGGTTCGATCCTGGTGACGTCCACCACCGACCCCGACTGGGTGCCGATCATGAAGCGGGCCACGGCGATTGTCACCGACCATGGCGGACGCACCTCACACGCGGCCATTGTCAGCCGCGAGCTTGGTCTGCCGGCCATCGTCGGCACCGGCAACGCCACCGATATCCTGCACGACGAGCAGGAAGTGACGATCTCCTGCGCCGGCGGTGAGGAAGGTGCGGTCTATGAGGGCATCGCCGAGTACGAAGTCAAGGATGTCCATCTCGACAATGTGCCCAAGACCAAGACCCGTGTCATGCTCAATCTTGCCGATCCGTCAGCCGCATTCCGCTGGTGGCGTCTGCCCGCCGACGGCGTTGGTCTGGCGCGGATGGAATTCGTGGTCAATTCCGCCGTGCGGGTGCATCCCATGGCGCTGGTCAATTTCGACACGCTGAAGGATGAGGACGCCAAGGCCGAAATCGCTGAGCTGACCCGGCGCTACACCAACAAGGGCGACTATTTCGTCGAGACCCTGGCGCGCGGCCTGTCGCGCATCGCCGCCGTCGCCTACCCCAAGCCGGTGATCGTGCGGATGAGCGATTTCAAGACCAATGAATATGCCGAACTGCTCGGCGGTCGTGCCTTCGAGCCCAGCGAAGAAAACCCGATGATCGGCTTTCGCGGCGCGTCACGCTACTACTCCGACAACTACCGCGAGGGCTTCGCGCTCGAATGCAAGGCGATCAAGATGCTGCGCGAGGAGATGGGCTTTGACAATGTCGTGGTCATGATCCCGTTCTGCCGTTCGCCTGACGAGGCCGACAAGGTGTTGGCGGTGATGGCCGACAATGGCCTGGCCCGTGGCGAGAACGGCTTGCAGGTCTATGTCATGGGCGAAATTCCGTCCAATGTCATCCGTGCCGCGGAATTTGCCACGCGCTTCGACGGCTTCTCCATCGGCTCCAACGATCTGACCCAGCTGACCCTGGGCGTCGACCGCGATTCGGGCGAACTGGCCGACCTGTTCAGCGAGGCCGATCCGGCGGTGATCTGGATGATCGAGACGCTGATCGCGCGCGCCCACGAAGCCGGCGCCAAGGTCGGGCTTTGCGGCCAGGCACCCTCCAACGATCCTGGCTTTGCTAAGCTGCTGGTCAAGGCGGGCATCGACACCATCTCCGTGACGCCCGACAGTTTCGTCGCGGTCAAGCAAAACGTGGCGGAGGCGGAAAAAGCCGGGTAGCACCCGCAAAAATCCGGAGCCTACCGGATTGAAACCGCCCTGCTCCTTGTGAGATGGTCTGCCCATGTCTGAAATCCTGACCGTCACACTCAATCCCGCCCTCGACGTGGCAACTTCGGTTGACCACGTCGTTGCCGGCCCGAAACTGCGCTGCGAAGCGCCGCGCTATGATCCCGGCGGCGGCGGCGTCAATGTCAGCCGCGCCATCCTGCGGCTGGGCGGACGGTCAAGAGCCTTTATGGCGCTGGGCGGCGACACCGGCAGCACCTTGCAGTCGATGCTGGTCGCCGAAGGCACCGATGTCGTGGCCTTTGCGGTGTCCGGCAACACCCGGCAATCCTTCGCGGTGATTGAAAAAACCAGCGGCAAGCAGTACCGCTTCCAGCTGCCCAGCCCTGCCTGGCCGCCCGGGCAGACTGACGCCTTGCTGGCGCTGATCGGGCCGCATCTGACCGCACACAGCCTCATCGTCATGTCCGGCAGCCTGCCGCCCGGTGTTCCGGCAGACATCGCCTCGACCATCAACCGGCTGGCGGTGAAGCACGGCGCGCAACTGATCCTCGACACTTCCGGCCCGGCACTTGAAGCCGCGGCAACGAATTCCGGTCCGCCCTTCGCACTGCTCCGCATGGATGGCGCGGAAGCCACCGAGGTTTCCGGCCAAAGCTTCGCAAACCCGGCGGAACTGGCCGATTACGGCCAACAGCTGATCCTAAATGGCGTTGCCGACCATCTGGTGATGTCGATGGGCGCCAGAGGAACCGCCGGTGTATCCGCCGACGAGCGGTTCTTCTGCCAGCCGCCCAAGCTCGACACCTTGAGCGCCATCGGCGCCGGCGACAGCATGGTGGCGGCCATAGCCATGATGCTCTCCACCGGAGGCAGCTTTCGCGATGCCGTCCGTCAGGGCGTCGCCGCCGCCGGATCGGCTGTGCTGACGCCTGCGACGGAGCTGTGCTCAAAGGCAACGGCGGATGAGATTTTGGAAAAGGTGGTGACCGACGATATCTAAGGTTCAGGTATGGCGCTTCTGATCCGCTCAGGCTGCCTGTTGGCGTAGTCGGTCAAACCAGCCTGCAAGACCATTGGCGTCGGCGGCGAGTTCCTCGGCGTAGCCGCCGGCGAATTCCTCGAAAGCCTGGCTGTTGAGGCCATTGACCCCGAGCAGGACCGGGATGTCGCGCGCCAGCGCCTCGCCGATCAGCGGCCGGAAGCCCCTGCCCTCGGTTTCGTGCTTGCCGAACTTGTTGATGATCAGAAGGTCCGGTGCCGGATCAAGTGCCGTCTCGACCAGCGCCACCGCTTCCTCGAGCGCCGCCGGATTGAGCCGGCACCCGCGCGATTCCTCGCCCAGCACCTGGTTGATGCGGATCACCGGACCGCCCGGCAGCACCCGCACATCCATGTCGCAATGATGCGAGCCGGGCCGGTCGGCATTGGTTTGCACCACACCGGCAAGGTTGAACCCGTCCGCCTGCAGGTGATCCGCGAACTCCCACAGCAGCCGGTCGGTCAAGCCGCGCTCGGTGGTTTTGACAAAGGCCAACGCCATGGTGATTGCTCCTTCATGTCCGGGAGGGGATTATGCCCGTCCCCGGTGGAAATCAAAGTCCCCGCGCGACGGGTGAACGCCGCGAAGGGACATGCCGTTTGACATCACGCCGCCTTCTTGAGCGTGATGCCGGTCACCTCGGCCTGTTCGGCCAGCTTGTCGACAAAGGCGCGGCTGGCGCGAACCCAGGCGGCCTTTTCCAAGGCCGAGCGCAACGCCGTCTCCACCGCCTCGAACGGCAGGATCTCGCCATCAGCCCTGGCGTCGAGCCGGATGATGTGAAAGCCGTAGCGGCTTTCCACCGGTTCAGGCGCAATTTCGCCCTGGGCGAGCATATCCAGCGCCGCCTCGAATTCGGCCACGGTGTCGCCTGCCGAAATCTGCCCCAGCCTGCCGCCATTGGCGCGTGAGGAACAGGCGGAATGGTCCCGCGCCAGCGCGTCGAATGCTTTTGGTTCGAGCTTGATCTTGGCGAGCACGGCGTTGGCCTGGTCTTTCGCCACCTTGCGCGCCACGACATCGTCAGGCCGGGCGGCGAACAGGATATGCGCCGCTTCATAGAGTGCCGGTGCGCGGTGGCGTTCCGGATTGGACTCATAGGCCGCACGGACTTCCTGCTGTGTCGGTGGCTCGGCCTCTACCGCCTCGTCGAGAATCTGGCGGATCACGGCTTCATCCTCGGTTTCCCAAAGACCCGGCGCAAGCTCCATTGGCGCGGCCACGATCCCGCGCCGCTGCGCCTCCTGCAGGATCATTGTACGAACCGCCAGCGCCCGCGCCGCCGCCATCCAGGCCATGCCCGGTTTGCCCTTCGGCGCCGGATGGTTCTGCGCTTCCGTGGCAATCAGTTCCGGCGAGATCGGTTCGCCATTGACGGAGATATTGGTGAAGGTCTGTTTCATGGCCTTTGCCCCAGATTTGCCTTGTGCTTGCGGGTGCGGACGATCTGGTAGCCCGGACGCAGGACATAGCGCACCGGCACCGAGAGCATGTGCACCAGACGGGTGAACGGGAACAGGATGAAGATCATGAGCCCGAGCAGGATATGCAGCTTGTAGATCCAGTGCACATCGGCCACGATGTACCATGCATCCTTGCGCATCGTGAAAATCGCCCGCGCCCAATCCATGAACTTGACCATTTCGCCACCATCCAGATGCTGAATCGAGACAAGGATGGTGCCCATACCTATGATGATTTGCGCGAAAAGAAGCACCAGAATGCCGGTGTCTGCAAATGTCGAGTGCGCCCGCACGCGCTCGTCAAACAGCCGCCGGTGCAACAGCATTGCACCGCCGACAATCGCCATAGCCCCGGCAATGCCGCCGACGACGATCGCCAGCAACTGCTTGAAGGCATAGCTGATACCCAGCACATGGAAAAGTTCCACCGGCGTAAGCATGCCGACCAGATGGCCGAAGAAAACGATCAAAATTCCAACATGGAACAGGATCGAGCCCCACACCAGCTGTTTGCGGCGCAACAACTGGCTTGACGAGGATTTCCACGTAAAGGGGTCGCGCTCATACCGCGCGATCGAACCAATGACAAGCACGGTCAGCGCGATGTACGGAAGAACTCCAAAAATAAAATAGGTCATGACGAGCGTCCTCTCGCGTCAGGCGTTGGCAGGACGCAACGGGGCGTCCATACGGGCAAGAATATCGCGACTGATCGGGCAGCCGGCGTTCGGATCCGGTCCGAAGGTGACCATCGCCTCCTCATAGACCGCGTCGAGCGCGTCGAGATCTTCAGGATCATCGTCCTTCTCGGCGATCAGCGCCTGGGCTTCTTCGGTCTCTATCGAGGCCTGTGCGATCTCCGATAGCGCGACGAGCACCGCTGCATAGGGCGTCTCGCGACGGGTCAGCCGTTCGGCCAGTGCCGCGATGATATGGCCGGCGTCAACGAGCAGCGCCCGCGCCTCACCTAGCGGGAGCGTCGAAATGAACTCGAGCAGCACCGGCAGATGGTCGGGCAGTTCGGTGGCCACGAGCTCGAAGCCCTTGGCGCGGTAGGTCTCGAGCAGATCGACCATCGCCCCGCCCCGGTCGCGGCCCTCGCCGTGAATATGCTCGAACAGGTTGAGCGACAGCGTGCGCGAGCGATCGAACAACAGCACGTAACGCTCCTGCAGGTCGAAAATGTCACCCTGTTCAAATTCAAGCAGCAACGGCTCGATGGATTCAAGCGCCGCGACTGAAACAATGGCTTCATCCGCAAGCACATCCCGGATCGCCGGGATGGCCTCCTGCAGTTCGGTGGAAGGATACGTCAGCAAGGCCGACAAGGCTTTGAATGTCCGGATCATGAGAGGAACTCCGTAGGTGAGCGGAAGCTCTTGCCGCCGCCGAAAAGCTTGCCGTCGGATATGCCCGTCGAGCAGCCGTTTCCGTCAGTGAAGCCGCAACCGGTCTTCAGGTCGTAGGCATCCTCGACCATTTCGCGGTGTGTTGTCGGGATGACGAAACGGTCCTCGTAATTGGCAATCGCCATCAACTGGTACATTTCGTCGATCTGGAGCGGCGTGAGCCCGACGCGATTGGCAACGCCGAGATTGACCACGCCATCCACTGTCTTCGAGCGCATGTAGGCGCGCATCGCCATCATCCGCTCGAGCGCTGCAACCACCGGCGGCTCGTCGCCGGCCGTCAGCATGTTGGCGAGATAGCGCACCGGGATCCTCAGCGAGCGAACATCCGGCATGTTGTCGATGGTGCCGATGGCGCCGGCTTCCGCCGCATTCTGGATCGGCGAGAGCGGCGGCACGTACCAAACCATCGGCAGGGTGCGGTATTCGGGATGCAGCGGAAAGGCGATCTTCCATTCCATCGCCATTTTCCAGATCGGCGAATTCTGAGCACCCTTGATCCAGTCTTCGGGAACGCCCTCCTTGCGCGCGGCGGCAATCACCTCGGGATCATTGGGATCAAGGAAGACCCCAAGCTGGGCGTCATAAAGATCCATCTCGTCTTCGGTCGCAGCAGCTTCCGCGATCTTGTCGGCATCATAAAGCATGACGCCGAGATAGCGGATACGGCCGACGCAGGTTTCCGAACACACTGTCGGCTGACCAGATTCCAGACGCGGGTAACACAGCGTGCACTTTTCGGATTTTCCGCTTTCCCAGTTGTAATAGATCTTCTTGTAGGGGCAGCCCGACACGCACATGCGCCAGCCGCGGCATTTTTCCTGGTCGATCAGCACGACGCCGTCGTCCTCGCGCTTGTAGATCGCGCCTGAAGGACACGAGGCAACGCAGGCGGGGTTGAGGCAATGCTCGCACAGCCGTGGCAGATACATCATGAAGGTGTTTTCGTACTCGCCGTAGATTTCCTTCTCGATGCCCTCGAAATTGTAGTCCTGGCTGCGCTTGGAAAACTCGCCACCGAGAATTTCTTCCCAGTTCGGACCCCATTCGATCTTTTCCATGCGCTCGCCGGAGATCTTCGAACGCGGCCTGGCGGTCGGAAATGCCTCCATCTCCGGCGCCGATTTGAGATGGTCGTGGTCGAAATCGAACGGCTCGTAGAAGTCGTCGATTTCCGGCAGATCCGGATTGGCGAAGATATTGGCCAGGATCCGCCATTTGCCGCCCTGCTTGGGCTGCAGCTTGCCGGATTTGGTCCGGGTCCAGCCGCCGTTCCAGCGCTTCTGGTTTTCCCAGTCCTTCGGATAGCCGATGCCGGGCTTGGTCTCGACATTGTTGAACCAGGCGTACTCGACGCCTTCGCGGCTGGTCCAGACATTCTTGCAGGTGACAGAGCAGGTGTGGCACCCGATACATTTATCGAGATTGAGCACCATGCCGATTTGCGCGCGGACTTTCATTCTGCTGCCTCCACTTGGGCGGCCGGGCGATCCAGCCAGTCGACCTTTGTCATTTTGCGAACGATGACGAACTCATCGCGATTGGATCCCACGGTTCCGTAGTAGTTGAAGCCGTAGGAGAGCTGTGCGTAGCCGCCGATCATGTGGGTCGGCTTGAGCGTGGTGCGGGTCACCGAATTGTGGATGCCGCCGCGCTTGCCGGTGATCTGCGATCCCGGCGTGTTCACGATCTTTTCCTGCGCGTGATACATGAACAGCGTGCCTTCCTTGATGCGCTGGCTGACCACCGCACGCGCGGTCAGGACACCGTTCGAGTTGTAGACTTCGACCCAGTCATTATCGACCAGCCCGGCCTTGCGGGCATCGATCTCGGAAATCCACACCACCGGGCCGCCGCGGTTGAGCGTCAGCATCATCAGGTTGTCCGAATAGGTCGAGTGAATGCCCCATTTCTGGTGCGGCGTGATGAAGTTGAGCACCACATGCGGCTGGCCGTCGCGTTCGGAAATATTGATATCCGCACCGACCGTCTTGGTGTCCACCGGCGGACGCCAGGTGACGAAGAACTCGCCGAACGCCTGCATCCACTTGTGGTCCTGATAGAGTTGCTGGCGGCCTGTCACCGTGCGCCAGGGGATCAGCTCGTGCACATTGGTGTAGCCTGCATTGTAGCAGACCTCCTCGCTTTCGATCCCCGACCAGGTCGGCGACGAGATGATCTTGCGTGGCTGTGCAGCGATGTCGCGGAAGCGGATCTTTTCGTCTTCCTTGGCTTCGGCCAGATGCCGGTGATCGATCCCGGTGTGCTTGCCCAGTGCATCCCAGGCCTTGACCGCAACTTCGCCATTGGTTTCAGGCGCCAGCATCAGGATGACTTCGCAGGCGTCGATGGCGGTGTCGATCCTGGCGAGCCCCTTGCTGACCCCCTCCTCCGTGACCACGCCATTGAGCGCCTGGAGATGGTGCACCTCGGTCTTGGTGTCCCAGGTAATGCCCTTGCCGCCGTTACCGACCTTGTCCATAAGCGGTCCAAGCGAGGTGAAACGCTTGTAGACATTGGGATAGTCGCGTTCCACAGCGATATAGCCCGGCGCTGTCTTGCCCGGAATGAGATCGCACTCGCCGAGCTTCCAGTCGAGAACCTCGGGCTGCGCCAGTTCCGACGGCGTGTCGTGATGCAGCGCCAGTTGCACCACATCGGTTTCGACACCGAGAATTTCAGGCGAGACTTCCGAGAACTTCCCGGCGATTGCCTTGAAGATTTCCCAGTCCGTCTTGCTTTCGTAGGCCGGGTCGACCGCCGCCTGCAGCGGATGGATGAACGGGTGCATGTCGGACGTGTTCATGTCGTCCTTTTCGTACCAGCTCGCCGTCGGCAGAACGATGTCGGCATAGACCGCGGTCGTCGACATGCGGAAGTCGATGGTCACAAGCAGGTCGAGTTTGCCTTCGGGCGCCTGATCATGCCACTTGGCCTCGATCGGCTTCTGGCGGCCTTCCTCGCCAAGGTCCTTGCCCTGGACGCCATGATCGGTGCCGAGCAGGTGCTTGAGGAAATACTCATGTCCCTTGCCTGACGATCCGAGCAGGTTGGAGCGCCAGACAAACAGGTTGCGCGGCCAGTTTTCCGGAGCGTCCGGATCCTCGCACGACATTTCCAGTTCGCCCGATTTCAGCTTTTCGGCGACATAAGAGGACACGTCCTTGCCGGTAGCCTTGATCGCACGGCCAACTTCGAGCGGATTGGTCTTGAGCTGAGGTGCCGATGGCAGCCATCCCATGCGCTCGGCTCGAATGTTGTAGTCGATCAGGCTCAGCGTCTTCCAGTCGCCTTCTGGCGCTGTTGGTGACAGGATTTCTTCCGCCGTCACGGTTTCGTAACGCCATTGGTTGGTATGGGCATACCAGGCCGAGGTGGAGTTCATGTGCCGTGGCGGGCGCGCCCAATCGAGCGCAAACGCCAGCGGTGTCCAGCCGGTTTGCGGCCGCAGCTTTTCCTGGCCCACATAATGCGCCCAGCCGCCACCGGACTTGCCGATGCAACCGCACATCACCAGCATGTTGATGACAGCGCGGTAGTTCATGTCCATGTGGTACCAATGGTTCATTGCCGCACCGATGATGACCATCGACTTGCCATTGGTTTTCTCGGCATTGTCGGCGAATTCGCGCGCCACTTGGATGATCTTGTCGCGGCGAACGCCGGTGATCTTCTCGGCCCAGGCCGGAGTGAATGGCACATCCTCATCGTAGGAAGTAGCCACATTGGCGCCGCCCAGACCCCGGTCGAGGCTATAGTTGGCGCAGAACAGGTCAAACACGGTTGCGACCATGGCGGTCTTGCCATTGGCCAGCTTGATCTTTCTGGCCGGCACGTTGCGGGTCAGCACGTCGGGGTGATCGCAGACCTCGAAGCCGTTGGTCGCAGCCCCGCCGAAATACGGGAACTCGACGCCCACGACCGCGTCATGATCGGTATCGAGGATCTGGCTCATGCGCAGCTTGACGGGCGCGCTGCCGGCCTTTTCCTCAAGGTTCCATTTGCCATGCTCGCCCCAGCGGAAGCCGATCGAGCCATTGGGAACCACGATGTCGCCGGTGGCTTCATCGATGCCGACGGTCTTCCATTCCGGATTGTTCGCTTCGCCCAGTTTCCTGGCAAAATCCGACGCGCGCAATTGCCGGCCGGGAATATAGGAGCCGCCGCGCTTGTCGAGTTGCACCAGCATCGGCATGTCGGAATATTTGCGGCAGTAGTCCTCGAAATATTCTGCCTGCCGGTCGAGGTGAAACTCCCTGAGGATGACGTGGCCGAATGCCATGCCGAGCGCCGCGTCGGTGCCCTGTTTGGCATTGAGCCAGATATCGGAGAATTTCGATGCTTCCGAATAATCCGGGCAGATCACCGCGGACTTGGTGCCGCGATAACGTGCTTCGGTGTAGAAATGGGCGTCGGGCGTGCGCGTCTGCGGCACGTTCGAGCCCCACAGGATGAGGAAACCCGCATTGTACCAGTCAGCAGATTCCGGCACGTCGGTCTGCTCGCCCCAGGTCTGCGGCGAAGCCGGCGGCAGATCGCAATACCAGTCGTAAAACGACATGCAGGTGCCGCCGATCAGGCTCAGATACCGCGTTCCTGCAGCGTAGGACACCATCGACATGGCCGGGATCGGCGAGAAGCCGAAGACCCGGTCCGGGCCATATTTCTTGGCGGTATAGGCATTGGCCGCAGCGGTGATTTCCGTCGCCTCGTCCCAGGAAGCGCGGACGAAGCCGCCCTTGCCGCGCTTGGCGACATAGTCGGCGCGCATGGCAGGATCCGACTGGATCGTCGTCCAGGCCTGGATTGCCGACTGGGTCTCGCGCAGCTTGCGCCACATCTTCATCAGCCGTGCACGCACCAGCGGCGTTTTCACCCGGTTGGCCGAGTACAGATACCAGCTGTAACTGGCGCCGCGGGCACAGCCGCGCGGTTCGTGATTGGGCAGGTCCGGCCGGGTGCGCGGATAGTCCGTCTGCTGGGTTTCCCAGGTGACGACACCGGATTTGACATAAATCTTCCAGGAGCAGGATCCGGTGCAGTTCACCCCATGCGTGGAGCGGACGATTTTGTCGTGCTGCCAGCGCTTGCGGTAGACGTCTTCCCAATCGCGACTTTCCATAGTGGTTTCACCATGACCGTCCGAGAATGTATCGACGCGCTTGCTGGCGAAGAAGTTCAGTCTGTCGAGCAAATGGCTCATCTTGTTTTTTCCTTTCAGGTCAGGCTGTCACGGGAGTGGTGGCAACGGTGCGCTCAACTTCGTACAGAAGTCCTCCGCGCCTTGTGTAATAGGCCCAGGTCAGCGCCGCACAGATCACGTAGAAGACGAGGAAACCCCACAATGCGGCAGCCGGTCCGCCGGTCATGGAAATCGAGGTTCCATAGGCCTTAGGAATGAAGAAGGCGCCGTAGGCGGCAATCGCCGAGGTGAAGGCGATGATTGCCGCACTTTCGCGTCCGGCCTGCTTGAGCAGTTCGTCTTTCGACAACCCCTTCATCAGGCGCGGGACTTCCCGCGTCATGATCACCGGGATCATCTGGAAGGTGGAGGCGTTGC